>JAFXAA010000028.1 GCA_017522105.1 Bacteroidales bacterium
CCCTACGGCATTTCTTCAGTAGTTCTTCAGTAGTTCTTCAGTGTTTGACTGAAGAACTACTGAAGAACTACTGAAGAAATGCCGTAGGGGCTCCGGTGAGATGACGGAGAGGGATGAGGGCAGAGAAGATTTTTTTGCACACCGGACGCAAGTTTGACAATAAAAACGATACTAAAGCGTTATTAGAATTTTAATATACACACGATGAGCATAGGCAACTTTTTGAGAGTGACGGCCATAGCGACCATGGTGATAATGGCGTGCGGCAGCGCCGCGGCGCAACCCGGCGGTCCGGGAGGCTTCCCCGGAGGCGGCAGGCCCGGCGGCGGGCGCCCAACGGGGCAGCGTCCGCGCCCCGGACAGGACTGGAACCAGATGCAGGGCAGCCAGCAGGCCCAGCAGGTGAGGCAGAAGAAGAAAGTGAAGGAAGGCGACACCTTCAAGGTGGTGGGCGAGCTGCGCGACTCCGTCAGCGGCGAGTTCCTCTCCTTTGTCAACGTCGCCGTGCTCGACTCGGCGGACAGCAGCTTCGTCAAAGGGGCCGCGACGAACCTCGACGGTCTCTTCGAGATCAGCGGCGTGCCGGCGGGGAGCTACCTGCTGCGCATCACGGCCATAGGCTACCGCAACCGCCTGGTGCCCTTCAGGGTGAGCAACAACACGGCCCTGGGCACGCTGCGCGTGATGCCCGGCGCCACAACGCTGGACGCCGTGGAGATCAGCGCCGAGAAGCCCCTCTACGCCATGGACGGCGAGAAGATGATATACAACGTGGAGGACGACCCCAGCATACAGACCGGCACCACGGAGGACGCCCTGCAGAACGCCCCGGGCGTGGAGGTGGACGTGGAGGGTAACGTGACGCTGCGCGGCGTGAGCTCGGTCGAGATATGGATCAACGACAAGCCGTCGAAGCTCACCGAGGAGAACCTCAAGACCTACCTGCAGACCCTGCCGGCCAACGCCCTGGCGCGCATAGAGACCATCACCAACCCCTCGGCCAAGTACGCCACCGACGCCGAGGCGGTGATCAACATAGTGACCTCGGCGCACATCAAGAGCAACCAGTTCGTGAGCTTCGGCGTCAACGGCTCCAACCAGCCCTTCGTGAGCCCCTGGGTGAGCTACATGTGGGCCAAGGAGAAACTGAGCTTCAACCTCTTCGCCAGCGGGCGCTACAGCCGCCGCGAGAACGTCAACGTCACCGACGCCTGGCGCCGCGTGGACACTGCGGGCCCCGGCATCTACGACACCACCATGTACCAGCACACCGAGGACACCAGCGACAACAGCAGCTTCAGCGGCAACGTGTTCATGAGCCTCAACTACGAGATCGACTCCATGAGCGACCTCTCGGTTGACGCCGGCGGCATGTACCACAGCGGCCGCAGCATGTCGCACCGCGTGGTGGAGCAGACCTTCTTCCGGCAGCCGCTGGACAGCGCCCTGTTCTACGGCATCGGCGACACCACGAAGACCCCTTCGGGCTTCGGCCACGCGGGGGTGGACTACACCAAGAAGTTCGACAACGAAGGGCACAACCTGCGCCTGGGCATCAACGCGCGCTACTCGCGCAACAACAGCGAGGAGTGGTACGACCGCGAATACACCGCCTACGGCAGCTTCATCACCCCCAACGACGAGCACCGCTACATGCTGAGCAACACCTCGTCGGCCAGCGTGGACTTCGACGGGCGCTACAACCGCCCCTACTCCAAGGACGGCGAGATGAGCTACGGCCTGCGCATGGAGTACGAGACAGCCGACAACACCTTCGACCGCTGGAACGACCGCGAGCGCAGCACGGTTGACGAGCTGCGCACCTACCGCCTGCTGAACAGCACCATGTCAGCCACGGCCGACGTGAACTGGACCCACCGCTGGGGCGGCTTCACGCTGAGCAGCGGCCTCGGCGCCACGGTGGACAACGAGAGCATAGACTACCAGACCACCATGCCTTTCGCCGACAAGTCCAGCAAGCCAGACTTCTCGCTGCGCCCCTCGGTGCACATGAGCTACCGCACGGAGGACATGCACAACCTCAAGCTCAGCTACACGATGCGCATGAGCAACCCTTCGGCCACACAGGAGAGCAAGTTCCGCCGCTACGGCGAAGACAGCTACAGCACGGGCAACACCGCCGGGCTGCGCAACTCGTACACTCACAGCGTCGAGGCGGGCTGGCAGAAGTTCTTCACGAGCTTCGGCAACGTGGGCGTAGAAGGCTACGGCCGCCTGAGCACCAACGAGGTGAGCACGCTGACCGACGCCGAGTACGACACATGGCTCGACCGCATAGTGAACTATTCAGTGCCATACAACATGGGCACCAGCTGGCGCTACGGCGCAAGCCTCAACATGACCTACCGCCCCACGGGATTCCTCAACGTGAGGCTCTACGCCAACGTCTACGACTACGGCTACCGCATGGAATACGACCGCACCGACCAGCAGACGGGCATCACGAGCCACAAGGTGGACCAGCGGGAGAAGGTGTCGTGGAGCGTGAGGCTCAACGGATGGGTGAAGCTCTTCGACCAGTACCAGGTGCACCTCTCGGCCAACTACAACTCGCCGACGCTGAGCCTGATGAGCGAGCGCAAGGCGCGCTACAGCCTGA
Source organism: Bacteroidales bacterium (assembly GCA_017522105.1). GTDB lineage: Bacteria > Bacteroidota > Bacteroidia > Bacteroidales > P3 > Colimorpha. Next base: position 2,621 of record JAFXAA010000028.1, read on the forward strand.
ACATGGGCGTGCGCAGCGACTTCTTCAAGCGCAAGTTGTCGGTGTTCATCAACGTGCAGGACATATTCAACTGGGGCGGCCGGTTCGGCTCGGGCTCGGAGAACACCAACCCCTACTACCTGACCAACACGACCAACAAGATGACCAACAGCCGCTACATCTCGGCAGGCATCACGCTGCGCTTCGGCAAACTTGAGCTGGAGAAGAACGCCAAAGAAGGTTCCAGCGAGGCCGGCGACACACTGTGACGCCGACGGTGCCGCGGCGGCGCAAACGTTGCCGCGGCACCACGCCGAAAGAGGCCATATTACAGCGAAAAGGCATTGCCTACAGAGTGCGAAAGGAGGGCGGAAAGGCTTCTGAGCACAAAAAATATTGGTCAAATAACACATTGGAGTACAACAAGAAAAGCAACAGGAGCGTCGGGATGCAGAAAAAATATTTTGCCAGTTCGGAAAATGTTTGTACTTTTGCACCCGCTTTCGGAGAGACGGAAGCCCTGTAAAAAGGAGATTGTCCTATGGTGTAACGGTAGCACATCTGACTCTGGATCAGCTTGTCTTGGTTCGAATCCAGGTAGGACAACAAAGAGCACTGAAAAGGTGCTCTTTTGTTTTTTCCACCACAAAGAAAAATAATTATTGCCATTCCGTTTTTTTTTGTATTTTTGCACGCAGTTATTTCAAACGAAAACAATATGGACGCACTACGAGTGATTGAGATTAAGAAGAGTGTCTTCGCCGACAACGACAGCGACGCCGATGCCCTGCGTAAGGAGCTCAAAGAGAAAGGAGTGTTTCTGCTGAACCTCATGTCGGCTCCCGGCAGCGGCAAGACCACGACGCTCATACAGACAATCAACCGGATGAAAGAGAGCATGAGCATCGGTGTGATGGAGGCCGACATAGACAGCGATGTCGACGCCCGAAAGATGAGAGAGGCTACAGGAGTGGAGTCGATACAGCTGCACACCGGAGGCATGTGTCACCTCGACGCCGAGATGACACGCCAAGGACTGGATGCCCTTGACCTGAACGCCACCGACCTCGTGATATTGGAGAATGTGGGCAACCTTGTATGCCCCGCCGAGTTCGACACAGGCGCTGTACGCAACGCCATGATACTCTCCGTGCCTGAAGGCGACGACAAACCTCTCAAATACCCCTTGATGTTCTCCGTCTGCGACGTGGTGCTTATCAACAAGACAGATGTGATGCCATATTTTGACTTCAGCCTGGAGAGGTGCAAGAAGTACATACATGAACGTAACCCCAAGGCACAGGTCATACCCATCTGCGCCAAGACTGGCGAAGGTGTGGATGCCTTTGTACGGTGGCTGAAAGATGAGGTCAACAACTGGAAACAATAATAAACAAAGAATAAAGAGATATGCCAGAGATGTCAAATAAGTTTGTCCCCAAACATTTTGGAGACAAAAACCCCAACCCCAAGCTGATAAAGCTGGTGCGCCACATCACAGACCGCATTCCCGGAAAGATAAAGATGACCACCGAAGCTCCGGAATACTGGGGCTTGGCCTGTATCTTCGAGGATGAGATGGACGCAATAACCCGCGAAGCCTCGCTGGACCTCCTGCTGGACATGCTTCCCGGCAATCCGTTCAAGGTGCGTAAACACTGGACGCGCAACCAGCTGCATGAGCTGAACCGCCAGAAACACTACGCATCGACGGAAGAAGGCTTCGACGCCTTGCTGGACAAGCTGGCTTACTTCGGTATGCTGGAGTACGACTACGGCGACCACTACACCAAAGACGGTCCTGTGCCGGGCACCACCTTCGAGCGCAAAGACCGCGAATACTGGGTGCCGATGTTCGTCCCGGGCAGCGCCGAGTACACCAATATGAACGTAGAGCTGATGGACAAGCATCCAGAGCTGGCGATGTTCTTTGAGCGTATGACTTTCCTGCCGTTGGAGAAGATTACACCCATGGTACCTATGGGCGGCAGCGGCATAGGCATGCACGTCATCCCCGTGGAGAAAGCAATATCCATGGAGAATGAGACTGCCGACATAGAGCATATCTCCTACTGGCTTAAACGCTACGAGGGACATCTTGCCGTCGGCATCTGCTCTTGCCGCTACGGGCGCAAGAAACTCGACGAAGGCTGCGCCGACGACTATCGCGACTGGTGTATCGGCGTGGGCGACATGGCCGACTACCTGATAGAGACCAAACGCGGACATGCCATCACCTACGACGAAGCCATCAACATACTTAAGATTGCCGAGGACAACGGCTTTGTACACCAGGTGACCAATATCGACGGCGAAGGCAAGATATTCGCCATCTGTAACTGCAATGTCAAGATATGCAATGCCCTGCGCACATCACAGCTCTTCAACACACCCAACATGAGCCGTAGCGCCTATGTGGCCAAAGTAGATCCTAAGAATTGCGTAGCCTGCGGTCGTTGCGTGGAATACTGTCCCGCCGGAGCCGTCCGTCTGGGACAAAAGCTATGCACCAAGCACGGCGAGCAGACTTATCCCAAGCAGGAGCTGCCCGACGCAAAGAAATGGGGTCCGCATAAATGGGACGAGGACTACCGCGACAAGAACCGTATCAACTGCTACCCCACGGGCACTGCGCCATGCAAGACCGCCTGTCCGGCGCATATCGCCGTGCAGGGTTACCTGAAGAAAGCCGCCGAAGGGAAATACCGCGAGGCATTGGAGCTCATCAAACGTGAGAACCCGTTCCCCGCCGTCTGCGGCCGTGTCTGCAACCGCCGCTGTGAGGACGCCTGCACCCGCGGCACCATCGACAAGCCTATTGCCATCGACGCCGTTAAGAAATTCATCGCCGAACAGGACCTGCATGCAGAGCACCGCTTCGTGCCGGAAATCAATATTGCGTCGAGCGTCCTCAAACGTTGGGACGAGAAGATTGCCATTATCGGCGGTGGCCCTGCGGGCTTGAGCTGCGCCTATTATCTCGCCACTATGGGCTATCGTCCCACAGTGTTCGAGAAGAACGCCATCCCCGGCGGCATGCTTCAATACGGCATCCCGTCGTACAAACTGGACAAGGCCGTCATCAAGGCCGAGATTGACATCATGCGCGAGATAGGCGTGGAGATACGTACCGGCGTGGAGGTGGGCAAGGACATCACCCTGCAGCAGCTACGCGCGGAGGGATATAAAGGCTTCTATGTGGCCATCGGCTGCCAAGGAGGCCGCCTGCCTGGCATCCCGGGAGAGACCCTCACCGGCGTCACCACAGCCATCGACTTCTTGCATGCCGCCAATTGCGGAGACATGAAAGTAAGCGGCAAGGTAGTCGTCGTGGGTGGGGGTAACGTAGCCATCGATGCGGCCCGTGTGGCCAAACGAAGCGGTGCAGCAGAAGTCACCATGCTCTCTCTGGAGACCGAGGACATCATGCCGGCATCGCTGGAAGAGCGCCGCGAAGCCCGTGAGGACGGTGTGTTGATAAACCCCGGCTGGGGTCCCAAAGAGGTACTCGGCGAAGGTAGTGTCAGCGGCATTGTCTTCAAGAAATGCATCTCCGTGTTCGACGAGCAGCACCGCTTCGCGCCAAAGTATGACGAGAACAACACCATCACCATCGATGCCGACATGGTCATCTTCGCCATTGGCCAGACGGTGGTGCTGAACGACCTGCTGAAAGACACCAAGGTAGAGTTTGCGCGTGGCGTATATCCTGTAGCCGACAAACTCACCTACCAGACGGCTGAACCTGACATTTTCGTGGGTGGCGACTGCTACAGCGGGCCCAAATTCGCCATCGACGCCATAGCCGCCGGCCATGAGGCCGCCGAAAGTCTGCACCGCTACGTGCAGCATGGCCACATGACCATCGGGCGCAACCGCCGCGACTTCATTGAGCTGAACAAGGATGACATACAGGTAGAGAGCTACGACAATGCCTCACGTCAGGAGGAAGGCGTCACCGAGCAGCCCGACAAGTTCCGCGAGTACATGAAGACCCTCACCGAGGAGCAGGTGCACACCGAGACCTCGCGATGCCTCTCCTGCGGTGCTTCGGTAGTTGACGAGAACCGCTGCATAGGCTGCGGCATCTGCACCACCAAGTGTGCCTTCGATGCCATCCACCTCTTCCGTGAGCATCCCGAGGCAAGCATCATGCGCACATCGGAGGATAAATTCAGCGGCATACTACCCTACATGATAAAACGCACCGGTAAAATCATCTTCAGCAAGAAAGACTGATGCACGAGTTGGGCATAGTATTCTACATCATACGCGACGTGAAGCAGGTAGCGGAAGCCAACCATGTGGAACATGTGGCCTCCGTGGTTATGGACATCGGCGAAGTATCTACCGTTGTGCCGCACCTGCTCAGCGACTGCTGGCGCTGGGCTGCCGACAAGGAGCCCATGCTGCAAGGTTGCGAACTGGAGGTGAACACCATACCCGCCGTCACATGGTGTGACCAATGCAAGAGCGAATATCCCACTGTCGCCCACGGCCGCACATGTCCACATTGCGGCAGCGGCAACACCTGGCTGCTCCGTGGCAACGAAGTGGAGATACGCGAGATAAAAGTATAATCTTTAAACATCAACAACTATGTCTTGTTTTATAGTACCCATGACCCAAGCGATAGCCACCACTGCCTATCGCAAACTTAACGCTAAAAAAATCGAGGCGACAGGGGCTACGACCCTGATGCGACATGTGCCGGCATTGGAGAAGATGCTCTGGGGCGGCACCGTGATGCTTGTCGTCGACCACATCATAAACGGCGAAGTCACATGGCGCTATCCCTTCTTCACAGCCCTTACCGAAGCCGGCGGCGCAGAAGTGATGCTGCGCGAGATGCTGACCGTCGGCGTCCCCATGTCGCTCGTCCTCACTGCAGTATGGGTAGTGTACGCCTTCGCCAAAGAAAGAAAAACCCAAACAATCAAACAATAACACAAACAAAAAAACAACATTATATTTTTCCAAGTCTATGGGGCTGATGCCCTCGTACAATGGGGAATGCTGCTTGTCGTACTGGCAGGCCTGATTCTCTGGAATGAATTTGCCCGTCGCACCAAGATGGGCGGAGCTATCACCTTCTTCGTCATCCCGGTTCTGCTGACGATCTACTTTGTTGCCATCGCCATCGGAGCCCACAGCGGAGCCGAATGGGCTGTGAACAACCAGACCCCCGTGCTGCCCGTGCAGTACCCCGACGGTGCCGAGACCGTCAAGCAGCTCTATGACGTCGCTGGTGGCGAAGCCGCCGCTGTCGGTACCACGGTTGACACCGTGGCCGCCAACCCGACCATGATGACCGTCATCAGCGCCCTGGCCTTGGTGACCAACATCATTGCCTTCGGCTACATCATGTACACCGCCAAGAAGCGTCACATCAATCCCTACAAGGAGGACGTCTTCGTCAACCAGAAGTACTACAAAGACGCC
>JAFXAA010000029.1 GCA_017522105.1 Bacteroidales bacterium
GAAGAATGAAGAATGAAGAATGAAGAATGGGCTGACGCGGTCACCCCGCACCCGGATAATTCTTCATTCTTCATTCTTCATTCTTCACTCTTTATTTATTTTTGTTAATTTTATACAAAAATACTATCGCTCCGACACGGAGTCCCTACGGAGTCCCTACGGAGCCCCTACGGAGTCCCTACGGCCGTTCTTCAGTGGAAGGCCGATGAGGGGCGGTGGAGGGTGCGGGGGGACCCGGTGCCGGAACGGTGGCGGTTGTTGAAAGAAAAGTGAAAAAAGTGGGGCGCTGGAGCGCACAGATGGAAAAAAATTCGTATCTTTGTACTTTGACATGTCGGCGCAGTGTCGGCATAATAATTTAGAATACAATAATATAATATCATACGACTGATGGTATCCGACAATGAAAAAATCACACGCGTCGATATAGAGCAGACAATGAAGACTGCCTATATCGACTATGCCATGTCCGTCATCGTGGCGAGAGCCCTGCCGGATGTGCGCGACGGCTTCAAGCCGGTGCACCGCCGCATCCTCTACTCGATGAACGAAAACGGCATCCTGTACAATACGCCCACCAAGAAGTCGGCCCGCATAGTTGGTGACGTCATGGGTAAGTACCACCCGCACGGCGATTCGAGCATCTACGGCGCCCTGGTGCGCCTGGCGCAAGACTGGTCGATGCGCTATACGCTGGTTGACGGGCAGGGCAACTTCGGCAGCATCGACGGCGATTCGCCGGCTGCCATGCGTTACACCGAGGCACGCCTGAAGCAGATCAGCAATGAGCTTGTGGCCGACATCGACAAGGACACGGTGGACATGGTGCCCACCTACGACAACGAGGGGCAGGAACCGAGTGTGCTGCCGGCGAAGATACCGAACCTGCTGGTCAACGGCAGCAACGGCATCGCCGTGGGTATGGCCACCAACATGCCTACTCACAACCTGCGCGAGGTGCTTGACGGCTGTATGGCCTACATTGACCGCGGCAGGCTGAAGGTGGAGAACGGCAAGTGGGAGAGCGACATCACGATAGACGAGCTGATGCAGTACATCAAGGCACCGGACTTCCCGCTGGGCGGCACCATCTACGGCTACAACGGTGTGCGCGAGGCCTACAACACTGGTCGCGGCAGCATCATCCTGCGCGCCGACACCACCATCGAAGAGGACGCAAAGGGACACAACGTCATCGTGGCCACCACGATACCCTACGGCGTCAACAAGAGCGAGATGATCAAGAAGACCGCCAATCTGGCCAAGGAGGGCAAGATTGAGGGCATCCTCGACATCCGCGACGAGAGCGACAAGGACGGCATCCGCGTGGTCTACGTGCTGCGCAACGACGTGGTGCCAAACGTGATATTGAACAAGCTCTACCAGCTGACGGAGTTGCAGAGCAGTTTTGCCGTGAACAACATCGCTCTGGTGCACGGCAGGCCGAAGCTGCTGAACCTGAAGGAGCTGGTTGGCTACTTTATAGAGCACCGCGAGGATGTCGTCACGCGGAGGACGCAGTTCGATATGGCCGAGGCCGAGCGCCGCGCCCACATACTGGCAGGTCTGCTGCGCGCCATTGACATCATCGACGAGATTGTGGCCCTGATACGCGCCAGCAAGACTCCCGACGAGGCACGCCAGGGACTGATGGACCGCTACCAGTTCAGCGACCTGCAGGCCCGTGCCATCGTCGACATGCGTCTGGCACAGCTCACCGGTCTGCAGCACCAGAAACTGCAGGACGAGTACGACGAGAAAATGCGCTTCATAGAGCGCTGCAAAGAGATACTGGGCGACCACAACGTGCTGATGCAGGTCATCAAAGGCGAGCTGCAGGAGTTGCGCGAGAAGTACGGCGACGACCGCCGCACGGCCATCAAGTACGACGCCGCAGGTTTCCGCATCGAGGACACCATCCCCGACGAGCAGGTGGTCATCACCATCAGCCACAAGGGCTACATCAAGCGCACACCGCTCACCGAGTACCGCACTCAGAGCCGTGGCGGCGTCGGCGCCAAGGGCAGCGCGGTGAGGAGCGAGGACTTCGTGGAACACATCTTCACCTGCACCAACCACAACTACCTGCTGCTGTTCACGGAGAAGGGGCGCTGCTACTGGATGCGTGCCTTCGAGGTGCCGGAAGGCGAGCGCAACACCAAGGGGCGCCCGATACTGAACTGCATCAACATAGAGCCCGACGACAAGGTGAAAGCCTATGTGAATGTGGAGACGCTGAGCGACGCCGAGTATGTGGGCAACCACTACATAGTGATGTGCACGAAGAACGGTGTGGTGAAGAAGACCACGCTGGAGGCCTACTCGCGCCCGCGCCAGAACGGCATCATCGCCGTCGGCATACGCGAAGGCGACGAGCTGCTCACGGCGCGCCTGACGGACGGCGAGAGCTACATGCTCATAGCGTCGAAGAAGGGCAAGGTGATGATATGCCCGGAGAAGGAGTTCCGCACCATGGGGCGCGGAGCCAGCGGCGTGAAAGGCATGGACCTCGACGGCGAGGACGATGCCGCCATCGACATGCTGTGCCTGCCGAGCGAGGACGAGAACCTGCTGGTGGTCACGGAGCACGGCTACGGCAAGCGTTCGGCCCTGAGCGAATACCGCGCCACGCTGCACCGCGGCGGCAAGGGCGTGAAGGCCATGCAGGTGACCGAGAAGACGGGTCCGCTGGTGGCTGTGACCAACGTCACCGACGACCACGACCTGATGATCATCAACCGCTCGGGCATTACCATACGCATGAAGGTGGCCGACCTGCGCGTGCTGGGACGCGCCACACAGGGCGTGAAGCTCATCGACCTGCGCGGCAAGGACTACATCGCCTCCATCACCAAGGTGCCTACCGAGGACGAGCAGGAGCCTGTGGAAGGCGAGCAGACCCCGGGGGAAGGTTCGGTTGAAGAAAATCTGCAGTCAGAAAGCAATAATATCGAAACTGCCGATACTAATAACATAGAAGAGTGATTAGTGACAAACCAATAAAAACAGAAAAGATATGAAACTGAAGAAAATCAGCATGGTTCTGGCCCTTGCGGCCATCACCTTCGGCGCCAGCGCCCAGACGGTGAACGTGCAGAGCGCCATTCAGGACCTGAAGAAGAACTACCTGAAGAAAGCCAAGGCCGAGATAGACCTGGCCTGCGAGCACGAGAACACCAAAGACGACGCCAAGACCTGGTGCTACAAAGGCCTCATCTATGCCCGCATAGGTGGCGAGGCCAGCAACCCCAAGTCGAAGTTCAAAGACCTGGCCCCCAACTGGGTGGAGGAGGCTTATACCGCCGCTCTGGAGTGCAAGCGTCTTGACACCAAGAACGAGTTTGCCGAGGAGAACAACTCGGTGTTCCGCTTTGTGGGCAACGAGTACTACAGCCGTGCCACAGAGGCCTACAACGCCAAGCGCTTCAGCGAGGGCTTGCAGAACGCCGAGAAGGCCGTGGAGATGTTCAACAACAGCGGCGACTCCAAGTTCGCCGGCGAGAGCCTCTACATAGCCGGCATCAGCGCCAAGGCCATGAACGACAACGAGAACACCAAGAAGTTCTTCAACCAGCTTGTGCGCAAGCGTACCGACAAGCAGTATGTGTACCGCACGCTGTTCAACATCAACAAGGAAGAGGGCAACAATGACGGTGCCATGAAGGTGGCCACGAGCTACATGAAGAACCGCAAGAACGACTACAACGCCTACCTGCTGATGGCTGAGGGCTACCTGCTGAACAACAATCTGGAGAAGGGCAAGGAGATGATCAACTCGGCCCTTGACCTGACGAAAGACAGCGTGAACCTCTACCCGCAGATACTGGGTCTGGCCGCCGCCATCCTGGAAAGCATGCAGGACTACGCCGGTGCCGAGGCCAAGTACAACGAGAGCCTGACGCTCGCCCCCAACCAGTTCGAGGCCAACTTCGGCATGGGCAAGATGATATTCAACCGTGGTGTCGACAAACTTGACGCTGCCAACGCTGTGCCTCCCGAGGACGAGACGGGCCTCTACGACCGTCTGCTTGAAGAGAGCAATGGCTTCTTCCGCCAGTCGGTGCAGTACTTCAAGGCCGCCATCACCTACATCGACGCTCTGCCCGCCAACGCCCAGGGTGCCCAGCGCCCCAACCTCTTCAACTGCCTCTCGGCCCTGAAGACCGTCTACGCCCGCCTGGAGATGTATGACGAACTGAAGGCCGTCAACGCCCGCATGGACGAAATCCAGAAAGCACAGTAAATAATTGTGTCCACAAAAACTAATGGCGCCGTTGCACAATAAAAGCAACGGCGCTTCGTTTTTAGTGACAGTGATAAGGAAAGTCATAGCGACCGTAGGCGCCCTTGCCCTTGCCCTCGCAGCAGCGGGACAGGGTGTGCTCACCGGCACCGTCAGCGAGCAGGGGAGTGCGGCTCCACTTGAGTTCGTCAATGTCGGCGTGCCTGGCACCGCCGTGGGCACCGTCAGCGACAGCCGAGGCCGCTACAGGCTGGAAATACACACGGCAGACACCGTTACCGTGCGTTATACATTCACTGGCTACGAGCCGCAGGAACGTCGCGTCTGCCTCGTCGGCGGACGCGAAATGCAGCTCCATGTAACTCTGAAGGCTGCGACAAAACGGTTGGACGAGGTGGAGGTGACCGACGAAAAGACACGGCAGACCACATTCACGCACATAGACGTGCAGCATCTGGAGAACGCTGTCGGCCCTTCGTCGGGCGTGGAAAGCCTCCTGAAGACCCTGCCGGATGTTAACTCCAACAACGAACTCAGCAGCCAGTACTCTGTGAGGGGAGGGTCTTTTGACGAGAACCTTGTCTACATCAATGGTGTCGAGGTGTTTCGTCCAATGCTTATACGAAGCGGACAGCAAGAGGGGATGAGCATCATCAACCCCGACCTGGTGGACTATATACTCTTTTCTCCCGGCGGTTTCGATGCCTCTTACGGCGACAAGATGTCGTCCGTGCTCGACATTACCTACAGCCGCCCCGTGGACTTTAAAGGCAAGGCCAGCATCAGCCTCCTTGGCGGCACCGCCAGCGTGCAGGGCCGGGTGGGGGAGAAGTGGAGCTACGCTGCGGCTATGCGCCTCCACAGCAACAGCTACCTGCTACGCACCCTTGACACCAAGGGTAGTTATACCACCCGCTACGGCGACTTGCAGGCTATGGTGGGGTACAAAGTAAACGACAGGCTTGACCTGGGGTTGCTGGCAATATGGACACGCAATGTGTACGGGTTGGTTCCTGAAAGCCAGACGACGGCTTTCAGCCAGCGTACCATGGAGCTTGATGTCTACTTCGATGGCGCCGAGGAGGATAAATACCGTACATTGCTCGGTGCAGTGACTATGGACTGGCGGCCAGACGACGAATGGCGCCTGCAGGGAAGCCTCTCGGCGCAGGACATAGCGGAGAGCGAACGATACGACATACAGAGCCAGTATTGGCTGTACCAGGTTGGAATGGGTGAACAGGTGGGTGAGACAGAGCGCTTTGACCGAGGTGTCGGCTCATTCCTCGAACATGCGCGAAACCGGCTTGGCACAGGCATTTATGCTCTTGACATGAAAGCCACAAAACAGGCACCGCTCGGGACATGGAGTATGGGCGTAAAGTTTCAGTATGAAGATGTTGTCGACCGCCTGCGTGAGTGGCGCTGGGTTGACTCGGCCGGCTATGCCATGCCGGCGGCAATACCGACGCCTGGCGACAGCAATGCCATGCCGGCAAGCCCTTTGCTGCAGCAATATGGCAATAGCAATGGCGGCCTGAGAACCCTCCGAGGCACAGCCTTCCTGCAACGCGAAGTGAATATTGAGACCCGTAACGGTGCAGAGATAAAAATGACTGCCGGAGTGCGGGGAGGGCTTTACAACAGCAGCCTGGAATGGTACGACAGGCAACAGTGGACAGGCTTGAGACCAATCGTCAGCCCACGACTGAGTATGAGCTACAAGCCGCAGTGGGAGCGCGACCTGATGTTCAGGCTCGCCACAGGCATATACCAGCAGGCACCTTTCTACCGCGAATACCGCCGCACCGACGGCACCATCAATCCAGACCTTCGGCCGCAGACATCCTATCAAGTCATGGGCACTGCCGACTGGAACCTACGCCTGTGGAACCGGCCCTTCAAGTTAACAGCAGACCTCTACTACAAGTACATAACAGACCTTGTGCCATATACAGTAGACAATCTCCGTATAAACTACAATCCCGACCAGCAGGCCGTTGCCTATGCCACGGGCTTCAGTCTGCGTATCAACGGTGAGCTTGTGGACGGACTTGAATCGTGGGCCAGCATCTCCCTCATGAAAACGCAGGAAGATATCATTGGCGACAACTTCGGGTGGCTCGACCGACCGACCGACCAGAGGCTTTCCATCAAAGTGTTTGTGCAGGACTACATCCCCACCATGCCCTGGTGGCGCATGAGCCTCAGTGCCATCTATGCTACCGGCATGCCTGTTACCGCACCTTATGGCAGGCAGGAAGTAGCACTCAGGCTGCCCTACTACCTTCGTGTGGACTGGGGTAACACCGTTCAGCTCGCCCGCATCGAAGGACTAAAGCATTGGAAACTCTTCCGCTACATTGATGACATTCAGGTTGGTATAGAAATATTCAACCTTTTCGACAAGATGAATGTCATATCATACCTATGGGTCACCGACTATGACAACCACCCCTACCGCGTGCCCAACTACCTCACAGCCCGACAAGTGAATGTCAAACTGACAATACTCTTCTGATGATATCCTTGCCAGACACAAACACTCTAATGGCAAAGCCCTCCGCTGACGGGCGTATTGCATTCTTCCCATCTGAAAACACCGACCTCCTCAAGATTGACTGGCTTTTTGAAGCGGGTTCGGCCTACCAGCAACAGCCGTTGTGTGCTTCCGCAGCAAGCAAGCTCTACACCCTCGCCACTGCAAATAGCCCATCGACAGCAGTGGCGGAGTTCTTTGATTTCCGCGGTGTCATACTTGAAACCAACTGCGATGTTTATCAGAGCACCCTTACCCTGTACATGTTGCGACGTCATGCAGAAGAGGTTTTGCCAATGATAGAAGAAATGTTCTCCAGACCCGCCTTCTCTGAAGACGACTACAAAGTGTGGCAATCCAAGCGCTATGAAGAGATTTCAACGCTTGAACATCGTACAGCCCCTATGGCCCGCCGTCAATTCTACCAGTCGCTATTTGGAGAGCGGCACCCCCTCGGCCGATATGCCACACCGCAAGATGTGCAAAAGCTTCAGCTCGCAACAATAAAAGACTTTTGGCACCGTCACTACGATTTGGGCTGTTGTCGTATAGTTGCTGCAGGGGCTGTGGACGAACGCTTAAATGTGTTACTTCGTAGACCAGAAAGCTTCAATGCACCAATGCGTGAATACGGACGTATTGATGCTTCTGCAACAGTCACATTAATCCGTCCACAAGCGCTTCATTATTCAATTAAAGACGCAACGCAGACATCGCTACGCATAGGCCGTATCTTGCCAGTTGCATGGGATAGCATGGACTATGCACGTTTCATAATTCTCACTACACTTCTCGGAGGTTATTTCGGTTCTCGATTGATGGCCAATATCCGCGAGGACAAAGGCCTTACCTACGGCATTTACGCACGCACCCAAATATATCGTGGAGCCATTGTCTTCTATATTACTGCCGATGTCGCCGGAGGTATGGCTGACAAAGCCGTGCAGGAAGTACTCAATGAGCTGCGTAGGCTGGCCGATGAGAGGGTGGGTGAGGATGAACTCGCACTTGTGAAGAATGTCCTTGTGGGCGATTTTCTCCGTTCTGTGGACGGAGTGTTTGAACTCTCGACCCGTTATTGTGACATGCTCGCCAACGGCGTTGATGAAAGACTTACAGACAATCTCCGCAGGGCAGTAAATGAGACAACCGCCACGGAGTTGCAAGAACTGGCGCAGCGGTTGCTTAGGGTTGAAGATATGACAGTATGTACTGCCGGCGTCTAATTTTGCCGTTTCTTTTTCTCGTTGTCTACATAGCGCACCAGTGCCACCGTCTCGAAGACAAGGTAGACGACATACCCTATACAGAAAGCGATAAGGAATCGACGGCCTTGTGAGGGATTGGTTAACAAGAATGCGGCAAGGACAATAAGATGGATAAACAGAACACCAACTGTTGAACCCAAAAAGAGCTGAACAAACGTTTTAGGGGAACGGTGCATCGCTTTTGTGACAATCGTGTGCTGGACTAACGTTAGTACGGCAAAATATAGCACGAGAAGTGGCATTGCAATAATAAACTGCTGTGGGGCAAGCCACATTACAGCAAAGGATGCCAATACAAGTGTCAGGCTTATGATTAGAAGGGATATGATGTAACGTCTCATACCCTTATTCGCTGAATTTCATCGTCTCCTTGGTGGTGAACTTCTCGCAGTAGTGGCAGCGAAGTTTGAGGTTCTCTTTGTCCACGACGTCAAATTTGGTAGGCACAACCTCTGCGTTTGTAATACACTTTGGGTTGGCGCAGCGGACGAAGTTCTCGATGTGGTCAGGAATCTCGGCGTTGAACTTGTCCACGACCTTGTAGTCCTCGATGTCGATGATTGTGGCGAAAGGTGCCACGAGGGAAATCTTGCTGACCTCTTCCTTGGTGAAGTGTTTGTTCTTGATTTTGACAATGCCCTTGCGGCCGAGCTTTGCGCTGCTGAGGTAGTTGCCGATAAGGACTTCGTCTTTGTATTTCTCCAAGCCGAGTATGCGGATTACCTGATAGACAGATTCTGTCGGTATGTGGTCTATGACGGTGCCGTTTTCGATGGCAGAAACGACCATTTCTTTCTTGGTTTCCATTGTTCTTTCTATTTTTAGTGTAAAAACTAACGACTGAAACTATATTATCTGACGCCCAGAATTGCAGCCATAAGGGCTTGCCTTACGTAGACACCGTTCTGAGCCTGCTGGAAATAGTAGGCGTAAGGTGTGCTGTCCACGTCGGTGGTAATCTCGTTGACGCGGGGCAGCGGATGCAGAATTCTCATGTTCTTCTTGCATCCTTCAAGCATGCTGGCCGTGAGGATACAACTGTCTTTGACGCGCTCGTATTCCATGGGGTCGGGGAAGCGTTCGCGCTGCACGCGTGTCATGTAGATAATGTCGGCGGTGGAGATGACGTCGCGCAGGTCGGTGTACTGGTAGTATTTTAGTCCGGCGTTTTTGACACTCATTTTGACGCTGCTGGGCATTTTAAGTTCCTGAGGGGAGACGAAATGGAAGGTGGCGCCAAAGTTGCACATGGCCTGGGTGAGGGAGTGCACTGTGCGGCCGTATTTGAGGTCGCCAACCATGGCGATATTGAGGTTCTCAAGAGTGCCTTGTGTTTTGCGGATGCTGTAGAGGTCAAGCATGCACTGTGTGGGGTGCTGGTTAGCGCCGTCGCCTGCGTTGATTACGGGCACTGACGAGACTTCTGAGGCATAGCGGGATGAGCCTTCTTTGGGGTTACGCATGACGATAAGGTCGCTGTATGAGGAGACCATGACGATTGTGTCGTGCAGCGACTCGCCTTTCTGGACGCTTGTGCCACCTGGGTCGCTGAAGCCGATGATGCGGGCGCCAAGCTGGTTGGCGGCGCTCTCGAAACTCAAGCGAGTGCGGGTGGAGGGCTCGAAGAACAGGGTGGCGACCACCTTGTCTGATAAGATTTTCTGCTTCGGGTTCTTCTCGAACTCCTCGGCGATGTCCAGCACCTCTATGTACTCCTCCTTCGAGAAGTCGGTGATTGAGATGAGGTTGCGTCCTTTTAATGTGCTCATAATTGTTGTTATTTATGTTTTTTTATTTCAGTCTTTTCAGGCCATCCAGTGCTGGTTGGTAATCGGCATCGATAGCAAGTGCAGTCTCAAAAGCTCTTCGGGCTTCGCCAGGTTGGTCGGACAACTCGTAGGCACAGCCGAGGTTAGTCCATGCCGCAATATGTTGTTGGTCAGCATTCACTGCATTAGTCATATACTCGATAGCCCTCTGGTAGTCGCGATAGTGGAAGAGTTCTATATATCCGAGGTTGTGCCATGCGTCGGCACTGTTCTCGTTTATGTCAATCATGCGCCGATAGAGTTCCTCCGCCTTTTCGGTCTCCTCAGTCTCCTGATAGTACATTGCGAGGGCGTACATGGCGTTGGTGTTGTTTGGCTCTATGCGGAGGGCTGTTGTGAGGTATTCTGCTGCCATTGGGTCGTGGTGGGTGGCATACAACACGCCAAGCTCCTCGAAGGCAGGCTCGTAGTCGGGGTAGATGTCGCATACCTTGCGCAACAGCGTCACAGCACTGGCGGTATCGCCCTTTTCTTTGTATATAAAGCCTTTCATGAAGAGTGCTGTCCTATTGTTCGGATCCTTCTCTGTCACGCTGTTCAAGTGTTTCATTGAGCGGTCATAGTCTCGGTTATAGAATGTCAGCTCTCCCATCTTCAGCTGCACGTCCATGCTTTCAGGGGCTATCTTTTCGGCTGCCGAGAGGGCAGAGTAGCTGTTGCTAACATCGCCGTTTGAGAAGTATATGTCGGCCTGCAGCATTAAGTATTTGTCGTTGTCTGGTGATGCCTGTACTGCTTTGTTTATGTCATACGAGGCCTCCTTGCTGCGTCCAAGGTTGAGCAGCACCTGTGCCCTCTGTGCAAGGAGTGCAGCGTCGTTTGGGTGCTTCTCTATCTGCCTGTCAAGCACTTCAAGTTTTTCTTTGTCGTCCATGTCGTCCGTGACAACCTGCTGTTTGCAGCCGACGGTTAGCATGGCGGCGATAAAGACCAGGAATATGGTGTACTTTTTCATTGCTTACTATTACGTAGATTTCCCTTTTTTATTGTATGAAGTGGCAAATCATTTTATCAACAGCTGTCAATTCCTGCTCTCTCAGTACTTTGCGGGCGTCAGCCTCGCTGATTGGCAGTCCTTTCCATAGCATGCACCAATATTCTTTTGTCTTTCTGAGGGCCGACTCGTCGCTTTTTGCATTGTTTCTTATCTCTGTCATGAGTCGGGCGATAAAGTGTTTTGTCAACCTCAGCCGCTCGCTGTCGCTCATCGGTTCACCCGTCTTAAACCCGTCCTTCACCCGTCCTTCACCCCATGTGAGCTCGAGCGGCAGAGTGGGGCGGTAGAGTATTCCGCGACCCACCATGACGTCGGCCACTCCAGGGAAGCGCTCCTTGATGCGCCACGCGTCCTCCGGTGTTGTAATGTCGCCGTTGTATATTACAGGGTGGTTGATCATAGGTAGTACCTGCCCGAAGGTCTCCACGTCAGGCACACCTGTGTACTGCTGCCGTCCGAGGCGCGGGTGTATGGTCACCGATGCAAGCTGGTAGTCGTTGATTACCGGCACCAGAGCCCTTATCTCCTCTTTCTGTCTCAGCCCTATCCTCATTTTCACACTCAGCAGCGGTTTTATCCTCGGCACAACAGCGTCGAGTACACCGCGCACCTCGTCGGGGTAGGGCAGGATGCCGCTGCCGCGATGTTTGCCTGTGATGTTGCGCATAGGGCATCCGATGTTCCAGTTCACCTCCTCGTACCCCATGTCATACAGTTTGTTGGCGAGTGCGATGAACTCGTCGGGCTCCTTGCCGAGTATCTGTGGCGTTATGGGTATCGAGCCTTTGTTGGCTTCCGGTAGCACGTCGCGCAGATATTGTCTTAGGGTCGACGTCTGTCCGTCGCTCTGCAACAGGTTGTGCAGGTTGTGTGTTAACGACAGGAACGGCGTCACCGCCCGCTCTATGGCACCGGGGAAGCACTCTTCGTACACACGCCGGAAGAGCAGTTCGGTAAGTCCTTGCATTGGTGCCAGTATCATTTCTGTTACGAGTTATGGGTTTCTTTCAGGGTCGCCTCCCATTGGTCCTTGTTGTCGGCGATGAACTGTTTGAGCGATGCCGTGAGGGTGTTGCCCGTATTGTGGACAGGCTTGTAGAGTATGCTGCCAGCCTTGATGTCGGCTTTGAGCACCAGCTCGTTTTTGTCTATCATCTCTACGTAGTTGAGCAGTACGGCGAGAACGCACAGCGCCTTGAGCATCCCCAGGGTGGCCCCGAGCAAGCGGTTGGCAAAACTGAGGTGAGCGGCTTTCATGAGCCCCTCTACCATACGGCCAAGCAGGTAGGCGAGAACCATCGCCCCCACGAAACAGACGAAGAAGGCTATCAGCACGGCGTTCTCGCTCTCAAGGCCTATCCATTCAGCCACCTCCTGCGAGAGGTGCACCGCCGCCCAGATGCCGGCGAGGACGCCGAGGAGTGTGGCCACCTCGCGCACAAGACCGCGCACCCATCCTTTATACATGAGGAAGCACAAGGGGAGAGCCAGTAGTATGTCAAGCAGATTCATAGGCACAAAAAAGCGCCTTGCGGTTTGATGCAAGACGCTCGAATAACACATTTTCTTTTTCTATCTTCACGATAGAAATAAGCAAGCACGCCATATATAACGCAATAACCGTCATTTTGTTTCACTTTTGCGCAACTTTTTTTCTATCGTATCTGTTAGCCACCACACTATCAGTGCTATAATGCATCCCAAAATGGCGCCGCAGACGAGGTCGCCAGGGTAGTGCTTGCCGAGGTAGGCGCGGCTGTAGCTTGTCGCCAACGCCCACACAATCAGCAACAGCAGCGGCCATTGTCTCTTCAAGCGTTTCCAGTATCTCAGCACAAAGAACAGCGCCACGGCGAAGGCGTTGGCGGCATGCGAGCTGACGAAGCCGTACTGGCCGCCGCAGTGGGTGCGGAACATGCGCACGTCCTCCAGTGCATGGCAGGGGCGCAGGCGGCATACCGTGTCTTTGATGAGCACGCTGCCTTGGTCGGCCAGCAGGAAGCAGAGCACGACGCCGATGGCAACTAACCACCAGCGGCGCGACTCCTGCCGCAGGGTGAGCAGCACGAAGGCCAGCACAATGACCACCGCCCAGCTCCAGTGCTGGCTGAGCGTCCACATCGTCCAGTCGAGGGCGGTGGTGTGGTGGCTGTTGATCCACAGGAACCACTGGGTGTCTATCTCTTTCAGCGTCTCAAGCATTCAGCATGGCAAATATCTTGTCCTTCAACTCTGTGATGCCCTGTCCGCTGACGGCGCTGATGAAGACTGCCTCGATGCCCTTGGGCAGGCGGCGCTTTAGCTGCTTCTGCATCTGCTCGTCCATCATGTCGCACTTGGTGACTGCCAGCAGGCGCTGCTTGTCCAGCAATTCGGGGTTGTATTTCTTCAGCTCGTCGAGCAGCACGTGGTACTCCTTGGCGATCTCCAGCTGTTCGCAGCTGACCATGAAGAGCAGAATGGAGTTGCGCTCGATGTGGCGCAGGAAGCGCAGGCCGAGGCCCTTGCCTTCGGCGGCACCCTCGATGATGCCGGGGATGTCGGCGATGCAGAACGACTGGTCGTCGCGGTACTTCACGATGCCCAGGTTGGGCACCAGGGTGGTGAAGGGGTAGTTGGCTATCTCGGGTTTGGCGGCGCTGACGACGCTCAGCAGGGTGCTCTTGCCCGCGTTGGGGAAGCCGACGAGACCTACGTCGGCCAGCACCTTCAGCTCTATGATCACCCACCGCTCCTCGGCGGGCTCGCCGGGCTGGGCGTAGCGGGGCGTCTGGTTGGTGGCGCTCTTGAAGTGGTCGTTGCCCAGGCCGCCGCGGCCGCCCTTGGCGATAATGAGTTCCTGGCCCTCCTCGGTCACCTCGCCGATATATTCGCCGGTCTCGGCGTCTCGGCAGACGCAGCCCAGCGGCACTTCCAGTATCTGGTCCTTGCCCGTGCGACCGGTGCAGAGGTTCTCGCCGCCGTTCTGGCCGTCATCGGCGAAGACATGCTTGGTGTACTTCAGGTGCAGCAGGGTCCACCGCTGTGTGGTGCCGCGCAGGATGACGTGGCCGCCGCGGCCGCCGTCGCCGCCGTCGGGACCCGCCTTGGCGTTGTATTTCACCCGCAGCAGGTGCGCACTTCCCGCGCCACCCTTGCCGCTCCGCACCAGTATCTTGACGTAGTCTACAAAGTTAGAGGTCATTGCTTGTCCTATTTTCAAAATGCAAAGATACGACAAATCTCCGACATGGGCAAATAAAAAACATGCTGAGGAAACACAGCATGTTTTTTTCTTCATCGACATCGACGCACATCGCGAAACCTTGTTTCAATTTCAAAACATCCTTGCGACACTCTTTTTAGCCATTTTCAAAATCATTTGGCCCTCGCGACACCCTTTTTGCCCGTTTTCAAAATCATTTGGCCTTCGCGACACTCTTTTCAGCCGTTTTCAAAATCGATTGGCCCTTGCGACACTCTTTTCACCCGTTTTCAAAACCGATTGATATGCGACACCTTGGCGGCCTTAATCAATCAGTATCAGTTCTTGGCGTTTGTATGAGACGAGCATCTTCTGCTTGGCAAGCACCTCGCAGCCGAAGAGACCGTCTATGCCTTTGCTCTCTTTTAGGTGAGACACGTCGGAGAAAGCGGTTTGCAGCTTCTTGAACTTGCGACCGCCGAGCGTAAGGGTGGTCTTGCCCTTTGTAATCGAAGCCCGCCCGTCACCGTAGCCCGTGAGATGGTCTTTTTTGAGGCTCTTGACCGTGGACGGATGCAGTTGGGGCCAATCGCTGGTGAGCAGGTTGGTCTGTGCCCCACTGTCGAAGGCCAGCACTACGGGCACGCCACCCACTTGGCAGTCGAAGGCCAACAGATGGCCTTTCTTCACGCCGCTCACCGTTTGGCAGCGGTAGCCCTCGTTCAGCAGCCATTGGTATGTGGTGTCCGGGCTTAGCAGCACTATCTCGCCAGCCTTGAAGTCGAACAGCACGTCAAAATCTTTGTAGAAACTCTGCCCCAAAATGCCGTGCACCGCCACGCCGATGGTCTCCAGATTGCTCAAGTCCGATGTCATGATGTCCGTCTCGTTGAGCATAAAGCCGCCCATATCCATCAATTTCACATGGTGCACACCGCTGACGGAACCTGTGCCGACGGCACCCCGACCGCCGCTCCCCATCACCTGGCCGTCGATGTTGTGGTCGAAATACTTGCTGTTGAGAACGACGATAGGGGAACCTGTATCGAAGAACATATTGCACGGCTGGCCGTCGATGATGACGGTCACAATGGGTAGCCCGCCATAGCGATGCACGGGGATGCGCACCATTTTCACTTCTGGTTGTACCTTGGCCGTGGGGTTGGCTTTTAGAAGCGAGACATTACTCGACAGTAAATTGGCCTCGAGAACCAAGTTATCGACGCTGAAAAGGATTGTTGCCTCCGAGGTGCTGCTGTCAGGTTTCGTTATGATGTAACGCAACGTCAGTCCCATGCTGTTCTGTTCAGTGCCCGTCAGTTCCCAACTCGTCATGGCGGGCATTTGGACAATAATTTTTTTCAGTACCTTAGCAGCTGTTGGCTGTTTGACGTTGTTATAATGGAATTCAGAAGCCAACAATTCGTCAATGCCATCAGGGGTATGGTTTTGTGCGGCAGTCAATATGCGCTCAGCTATCGGTTTGCAGGTATTCACATCTTGGCCATGTGCTACTGTGCCAAGAAAGAAGCTACACACCATCGCGCCGAGCAAAAAGAGTTTCTTCATATTCAAATTATTTTAGACAATCCAGCCCCGCCGCAGATTTGCGGCAGAGAGAGGCAAATGAATTAAAAACAAAGAGGAAATCCTCCCGACGATTACCTGTGCAATTCGTGGGGAGGGGGTAAATATCAGCGAGTTATGAATATAAATTTTCATCCGTTTTTTCCTGTTTTGTCCGTCAGCCTACGGAAGTCCGATAACTTTATCAACTGCGTGTTTTTGTGCTGGCCGAGGACGAGAAGGTCGGAGTCGCCGCTGACAAGGTAGTCGGCGCCTACAGTTTCCGCCAACGAAAGCAAGTAGAGGTCTTTGGGGTCGCGGACGGCAGACTTAGCCTTGTGAACGAGCTCGACGTTGCGGCAATAGGCACGGATGATGCGTAGCAAGTCCTCCACATCGGTATCGGTCACGTAGCGGCGTATCTTGTCACGGCCTGTAACGTCGACCACTTCTGCCATCAGTTGTGGGCAACTATAGACCTCCACCGTCGGCGAGGTGAGCATCTCTCGCACTTCGGTCAGATAATGGCCTATGAGAAACGAGACCCAGATATTGTAGTCGAAGATTACTTTCATATTTTCGATATGTTCGTTTTTCGCGCTTCGGCAAATAAACTAGTTTATTTGCACTCAGCTTAACGGAAAAACGTTCTTCACATTCCGTATCTAACTGCACTTACCTCATCCATTATCTCCTGCTCGGTAAGCGGGGGCTGTTGCGGACGGCTGGCAATGAAACGGTCGAGCAGTTGCTCACGTGTTTCGCTCTGCCATCCGAATTTGCGGATAAGTTCTTTCAGCAGCGACCAGTCGGACATCGGCACATTAAGGTAAACGCCCTGCGTGGAAGGATTGTTCGCATTGTTGATTGTTGCGGTTTGCATTGCTTTAGCTCCTTATCTTTGATGTTTATATGGATTAAACGTGTAGCTTTGCATAAGCCTCATCCAGTTTGCGGTGGAAAATGCTTCCGAATTCGTCCAGCGACATATAGCCTTGGCTCCATAAAGTCGCCGACCACAGTTCGGGAATGTGCTTCGTCTTCCGCACCTCTTTGCGAGTGTGCGAAACATTAGTTTTCGTCGGCGTTGTGTATGCTACTTGTGTTTCCATTTTGTTATTGTTTTCTATTTGCAAAAGTATTAAAAATTATCGGATTGACAAAATATTTTCACGCGAAGAGGTTTCGTGCGTCTTTCATAGCCTTGCCGGCCCGCATCTCGCTGAACGCCGTCGTAAGACTTTCTCTGACCATCTTCGTCTGCTCCTCCTTTGGATTGTCTGAGGGCGTCACCTTTGCGCCAAGGGTGAGCAGCACGCCTATCAACTGCTTGATGGCGCTGTTGCGTCCGTCGTATTCCAGTGTTATTGTAGCCATAGCTGTTCGTTTTATGCGTTCTGCTTATGTAACGTCGTCAATCTATTTTTGTTGTGCAGACCGGAGAACAAAAACAATATTTGCACTCAACCCCACACGGCACTACGTTTCGTGTGGGGTTATTAAAAAAACGTGCCGCCGGCACGTCTGTTTTTCCCGTGTTCTGAATTCAAAACAGCTTCGCGACACTCTTTTCTGCCGTTTTCAAATCATTTTGGAACTGGCAACATGCTTTGTTTCATTGTTTTCTGATAAACTCCACAATATCATCCTCGCTGTAGGCTGCAGAGGTGATGCGACGCAATTCCTTGCCATCCTCGAAGAGGATGATGACGGGAATGGTACTGCAACCATATTCGTGGGCGACGGTGGGACAGCGGTCGATGTCCACCTTGATGATGCGGTAGCCTTTGCCGAGTTGTTTGGCCACAGCCTCAAGCCGTGGATACATCAGACGGCAAGGACCGCACCAAACGGCAGTAAACATACAGACGGTTTTTCCGTTGGCGATTGCTCTGCAGAACCCCGTCGAATCCACTTCCTCAATCAGTTCTGAATGGATTGGAGCATAGAGTCCCGTTGTGTCGCCGCTCCATGTGGGGTTTCCGTCAGCATCGAGGGTCATCCATGCCGCCCCCTCTGTTCCCGGCACGACAAACATCGCATCCTCCACGCCTCCAGCTACCACAGAGACAAGTTCGCTCTGCGTCTCCATTCTCTGTCCTTTCATGTTCATCTTCGTCTCCGTGCGCACTGGCAACCCGTAGGGGATCTCGTCGTCAAGGCCGTAGTGAAAGGGGATGTGGTATGAGGTGTCGAGCCAGACGGTGCTCTGTTCGCTCACCATTGCGTTTCTGCCCTCGTAGCTCACACGGATGCAACGGTGTCCCGCTACAACCTCGATGCCGTCGGCCACGTCGAAAAGCGGCACTTCCATCGTGTCTGGGTCAAATGAACGACTGGAGACGATAGGCTTACCCATCATTCCCATCACTGTATACATTGTCTTCTGCTCGGCGAGGTACAGTGTCTTCATTTTGCTTTGTGGCATGTCGGTCAGCTGGTCGTGGCCACGGTAATATGTCGTGTAGGTCGTGGACGAAGCGTTGCCCATCGACATTCGGTAGGTTGCCACGCCGTGGAACAAATCCTGAGCAGAGATAGACAGTGAGAATGCCACCATCGCACAGAGTAGAAAGAGTTTCTTCATCTCGGCAACTGCACGTGCAGAACGATTGCGCCCGTCATAGGTTATTGTCATTGTTGCCATAATCCCAATTGTTTTCTCGTATAACGCATGAATTACTATTTTATTGTGTATAACAACAAAAAGCCTCCGCCGTAAGCTGAACGGCGGAGGCTTGGGTGCTTTTCAGAGAAGGGCGGTGGCGATCAGCCGATGGCCTGGCGGATGCGGGCGGCGATGTCTTCCACCGTGCCGAGGCCGTCGATGACCTTCTGCTTGCCCTGGGCGGCGTAGTATTGGGCCACGGGCAGGGTCTTGTTGTTGTACTCCTGCAGGCGGTTGTTGATGGTGGCCTCGTTGTCGTCGGCGCGACCCTGAATCTTGGCGCGCTCCAGCAGGCGGCGCATCAGCTCGTCCTTGGGCACCTCGAGCTGCACCATACAGGTGAGGCTGCGGCCGTACTTGGCCAGCAGACGGTCGAGGGTCTCAGCCTGAGCCACGGTGCGGGGGAAGCCGTCGAAGAGCATGCCCTTCGTGTCGGCGGCGATGGCCTTGTCCATCATCTCCACCACGATGTCGTCGCTCACCAGCTGGCCGGCATCCATGATGCTCTTGATACGTTTGCCGAGCTCGGTCTGCTCGGCAATCTCCTTGCGGAGCAGGTCGCCGGTCGAGACGTGCGTCAGGCCGTAGTGCTCCACGATGAAGTCGCTCTGGGTGCCTTTGCCGGCACCGGGGGCTCCGAATATGACGATATTTTTCATTTTTTTGTTTAGAAGTTAAGAAGTTAAGACGAATGTTATTGGGGGAGTTAAGAAGTTAAGAAGTTAAAGAAGTTAAAGAAGTTAAAGAAGTTAAGACAAATGTATTTGGGGGAGTTAAGAAGTTAAGAAGTTAAAGAAGTTAAGACAAATGTATCTTTATTTGGAGTTAAGGAGTTAAGAAGTTGAAGAAGTTAAGACGAATGTTTTTTTTAGGAGTTAAGAAGTTAAGGCAAATGTTATTGACAATATATTGCGACAAGCACTATTGTCTTAACTTCTTAACTTCTTAACTTCTTAACTCCTTTAACCACTTAACCCCTCACATTATTTCACTGACACAATCTCTATGTCGAACACCAGGGGCGAGTAGGGGGGGATCATCTGTCCGGCGCCCTGGGGGCCGTAGCCCTGTGCCGAGGGCATAATGACCTGCATGACGGTGCCTTCTGGCATGCCCATGACGCTCTCTTCCCAGCCGGGGATGAGGCGCATCTGGCCGACGACGTAGGTCAGGGGCTCATAGGTGCGGCCGGGCTGCTGCAGACCGCCCTGGATGGCGTCGCTCTCCACGCTGGAGTCGAACATCGTGCCGTCGAGCAGGCGGCCGGTGTAGTTCATGGCCACGGTGCGGCCGGCGGCCACCTTGGCGCCGGTGCCTTTCTTCTTGACGATGACGTAGACGCCTTTGTCGTTGGGCTTCACGGTGATGTTGTTCTCACGCACGTAGGTCTCTATGGCCTCGGGCTCGTTCTGCTGGCGCTCTTTCATCTCGGTCATGAAGTTGTTCTGCTCCTCTTCGAGCTCTTCCTTGGTGACGATGTCCTGCAGCGAGATCTCGTAGTAGATCTTCATGCCCTTGCCCTGCTCATAGTAGGGGGGCATCTGGTTGGCCTGGAGGTATTTGGCCAGCGTGTCGGCGGAGATGGCAAAGGTGGCCTTGTCGCCGATGTGCATCATCAGCAAGCCCTCGTAGAGGTCGCCGTCGAAGGTCTTCTGGGCCTGCAGAATGCGGTCGGCGTGACCCACGTTGCTGAAGGTCTGGGTGGTGTCGAAGGTGATGGTCATCTCGCCCACCAGCACGTCGCCGTCCTGCACCTGCTGGGCGCTCTTGTTCTGCTTCTCGAATTTGTACTGCAGTCCGCTGTCGGTGGTCTTGAAGCCGTCGCCTCCGCAGGACACGAGCATCATTGCTCCGGCCACAAGCATGGTGGCCAATTTGATACTTTTCTTCATTGTTGTTGGTTTTATTTATTTGTTTGTCATTTATCACTCAAAACTCATAACTAATCGCTCACCCTCACGTCGTACACCAGCACCATGCGCTGCCCTATGCGGTCACCGTCGCCCACGACGCCGTAGGCCTGCTCCGAGGGCAGGATGACGCGTGCACGGCCGCCGTGGCGCATGGTCAGCAGGGCGGCGTCGAGGCCGCGGGTGGGCTGCAGGCGTCCGGCCACCACGGTGTCGGTCACATGGCTGTATATCGTCTGTCCGTTGATGGCGCCGACGCTGTAGTCTATCGTAAGCGTCTCGTCGGGTTCCACGGCCTTGCCGCGACCGGCGTCGGTCACCATGATGCGCGCTCCGCAGGGCAGCGTGGTCATCGTCCACCCGCGCCGCTGCGCGTAGGCCTCTATCTGGGCCTCTTCGCTCTGCGCTATGTAGCGGTTGGCGTTGATGAGGTTCTCCGTCAGGTCGGCCGACGGCGCCTCGCTCTCAACCACGGGCACCTCGCGGCAAGCCCCGAAGAGCGCCGCCGCTACGGCCAGTATATATGCTGTCTTTTTCACTTGTCGTCAATCACTTCGCGTTTTATCTTGTCCACGACCTCCTGCAGCGTGGCGTAGGCCGTGGCCCCCGCCGCCCGTTTGTGGCCGCCGCCGCCGAAGAGGCTGCGGGCCATGAGGTTGACGTCGTAGCGTTCCTTGGAGCGCAGCGAGAGGCGCACCTTCTCGCCCTCCTCGCGCACCAGTATGCCGCAGTCCACCGTGCGCAGCTTCATCACCTCGTTGATGAGCCCCGTGATGTCGGCGCTCTCCACGCCGTAGGCTTTCATCTCGGCCTCCGTGAGCACCATCAGCGCCACCTGCCGTTCGGGGTACACCTCCAGCAGGTCGGCCATGGCGTGGCCGAAGAAGCGCAGGCGCTCCTCGGTGAAGACGTTCTTGATCTGGCGGTTGATGCGCATCGGGTCGATGCCGTGCGCCAGCAGGCCCGCGGCGGCGAGGTATACGCTCTGGCGGTCGTTGCTGTAGCTGAAGGTGCCGGTGTCGGTGCAGATGCCGGCATAGAGGCACGTGGCGGCCTCGGCGCTGAAGATGTCCTCGCCGTAGGCTTCGCGCATGAGCCAGTACACCAGCTCGCAGGTGCTCGACGCCGCGGGCTCCACCACCGCCACTCTCCACTTTCCACTCTCCACTTTCCGCTCACTGTTCTCCGCTCTCTCGTGGTGGTCCACCAGCATGAAGGCGGCCTTGGCGGCGTGGAGGCGGTCGGCAAGCCTGCCGGTGCGCTCTATGGTGTTGAGGTCGAGGCACACGATGAGGTCGGCGTCGTCTATGGCCGCCGCGCAGCGGGCCTCGTCGGCCTTGCCGCTCACTATGGCGTCGGCCCCGGGCAGCCAGTCGAGGTCGCCGGGCACCCCGTCGGGTAGGAGAGGGGTCACCTCGGCGCTGACGGCCTGCCGCAGCAGGTGCCACATGCCGAGCACCGAACCCACGGCGTCGCCGTCGGCGTTCTGGTGGGCCACCAGCGCGATGCGCTGCGCCCCCTCCAGGGCGGCACGCACGGCCACAAGGTCCCAACAGGCGTCGAAAAGAGCCTCCGTATGTAGTTCAATCTTCATGTGCCACAATATCTTGCGCTGTTTCTGCACCACAGAAACATGCTGCAAAGATACGATTAAATTTAATATTATAGAAAAATCTTTCGCCTATAATCTCCAACTTGCCCCGCTCACCGACGCATCCCCTACGGAGCCCCTACGGCATTTCTTCAGTAGTTCTTCAGTAGTTCTTCAGTAGTATTTCAGTGTTTGACTGAAGAACTACTGAAGAACTACTGAAGAAGTGCCGTTGCGGAGGCGACGGAACTACGCCCCTCGGCGGAAGAAGTGCCGTCGCGGAGTCGACGGAACTACGCCTCTCGGCGGAAGAAGTACCGTTGCGGAGGCGGTGAGGATAAGCCGTTCCGTTATACATAATTTAACGCGCGTTAAGAGGGTGGAGCGGCAATTAACAAAAAAAAATTAACATTTTGCACAATAAAATGCAATAATCGCTGTTATAGGTGTACGAAACAGATAAAGAAAAAGAGTATGAAAGCAGAGATAAAGACAGCACGCGGCACTATGCATGCCACATTGTATGCCGAGGCGGTGCCCGGCACCGTGGCCAACTTCGTCAAGCTTGCCAAGAGCGGTTTCTACGACGGGCTGCGCTTCCACCGCGTGATACCCGACTTCGTCATCCAGGGCGGATGCCCCTACAGCCGCAACCTCGGCGACCCGCGCGTGGGCACCGGCGGCCCGGGCTGGAGCATCAAGTGCGAGACCTCGGCGCCCATGCAGCACCACGACCGCGGCGTGCTCAGCATGGCGCATGCCGGCAAGGACACCGGCGGCAGCCAGTTCTTCGTGTGCCACAACCGGCAGAACACTCAGCACCTGGACGGGGTGCACACCTGCTTCGGGCGCGTGGACGAGGCCGACTGGCACGTTATCGACGCCATTCGCCCGGGCGACGTCATTGAAAAAATAACCATTGAGGAGTAATAAAAACAGACAGATTATGAACCTCGGAATTAAATTGCTGGTGGCGGAGGACGACCCCAACCTGGGCACCATCCTCAAAGCCTACCTGACCCAGAAAGGCTACACCGTGGTGTGGGCCAAAGACGGTGAAGAAGCAACCAACCTCTTTGAGGAAGAGGATGTAGACGCCTGTATCCTTGACGTGATGATGCCGCAGAAGGACGGCTTCACCGTGGCCAAGGAAATCCGCAAGGTGGACAAGAAGGTGCCGTTGATATTCCTCACGGCCAAGAACCTGGAGGCCGACAAGCTCAAGGGCTTCGAGATCGGCGCCGACGACTATATCACCAAGCCCTTCAGCATGGAGGAGCTCTTGGCGCGCCTCAACGCTACCATGCGCCGCTCCTTCAACGAGGACCGTCCTGACAAGAACGTCTTTAAAATCGGCAAGTTCACCTTCGACTATGTGCACCAGACCCTCGCCCTCGGCGACGAGATGCAGCGCCTGACGGCCAAGGAGTGCGACCTGCTGCGCATGTTCGCCATTAACTTCGGCCAGCTGGTGGACCGCAACACCTGTCTGCAGAAGATATGGAAGGACGACAGCTACTTCGCCGCCCGCTCCATGGATGTGTACATCACCAAACTGCGCAAGTACCTCAAGGCCGACCCGGGCGTGGAAATTGTCAACGTGCACGGCGTGGGCTTCAAGCTGACGCACAAGGAGTGATAAGTGATTAGAATGATTGACTGGAGATGAGACTGACGTTCTTGGGCACAGGAACCTCGCAGGGAGTGCCCGTGATTGCATGCCGATGCCGCGTGTGTCGTTCCGACGACATGCGCGACAGGCGTCTTCGCACGTCGGCACTCCTGACCACCGACGACGGGCGCAACATACTGTTCGACATAGGCCCCGACTTCCGTCAGCAGATGCTGCGCGAGGATGTGGACCATTTGGACGCCATACTCATCACCCACGCCCACCGCGACCATGTTGGAGGACTGGATGATATAAGGTCGTTCAACTACGTGCAGCACAAGAAGATGGATGTATACCTGAACGCCGAGGCCCGCACGGCCATTGAGCGCGACTACCACTACATCTTCGCCCCGCACCAGTACCCTGGATTGCCGGAGGCGGAGCTGCACACCGTGGAGGACAACTTCGTGGCGGCCGGCATGGAGGTGGTGCCCGTGAAGGCTATGCACAAGGACCTGCCTGTGCTCGGCTTCCGCCTGGGCGAGGTGGCCTACATCACCGACGCCAACTATATAGCCCCCGGCGAGCTGGCCAAGCTGCAGGGGGTGAAGCTGCTGGTGATCAACGCCCTGCGCCGCGAGAAGCATTTTTCGCACTTCTCGCTGCCCGAGGCACTGGAGGTGATTGAGCGCGTGGCACCTCAGCGCGCCTATCTCACCCACATCAGCCACGAGATGGGTACGCACGCCGAGACGTCGGCCCTCCTGCCACAGGGGGTCGAGCTGGCCTGCGACGGATTGAAGATTGACTTTTAGTATACAATAAAAACAAAGCGATTATGATTTCCATCTGTATCCCGATATATAACAACTACACCTATCCGTTGGTGCGCCGGCTGGTGAGACAGACCGCCAACGCCGACGAGGGCGAGTACGAGATAGTCTGCATCGACGACCATTCGTCGGGCTACTATGTGAACCAGAACAAGGGAATCGCCGAGATAGCCACCTACGTGGGGCTGGAGAAGAACGTGGGCCGCGCCAAGATACGCAACATGTTCCTCAACTACGCCAAGGGCGACTACCTGCTGTTCATCGACTGTGACTCGCAGGTGCCCGACACGTTCGTCAAGAACTACGCCAAAACCCTGACGCGCAAGCAGCCGCCGGCGGTGGTGGTGGGAGGACGTGTGTATGACGAGACCTTCAACGACCGCGAGCACCGCCTCCGCTACCTCTACGGCACCGAGGTGGAAAGCCGTCCGGTGGAGGTGCGCCTCAAGAGGCCGTATGAGTCATTCATGACCAACAACTTCATGGTGCGGCGCGACGTGCTGGAGAAGATACGCTTCGACGAGAGCATCACCAAATACGGCCACGAGGACACCCTCTTCGGCTACCGCCTGCAACAGGAGAAGGTTCCCATACTCCACATCGACAACGCTGTGGTCAACGGCCAGGTGGAGGACAATGCAGAGTTTCTGCACAAGACCGTGGAAGCCGTGGAAAATCTGGCCGAGATATACGACAATATGTGGGAAGACCAGCGCTTCTGCCAGAGCGTGCGGCTACTGCGGGCCTACAACCGCGTGAGGCGTCTGGGCATGCAGGGGTTGGTATACTGGCTGTTCAAGGTGATGAAGACCCCCATGGAGAGCCACTTCGTCAGCGGAAACGGCATCAGCCTCAAGCAGTTCAGCTTCTACAAGCTGGGGCTGCTCATCAAGCAGTTGCACTATAACAATTAAAAAGATACAACCCTATGAGAAGAAGAATGATTTATGCCACGATGCTCGGTGCAGTGCTGTTCATAGCGGCTACGGCGAGCGCCCAGGTGGTGGAAACGACGACATACGACGACGGCCGCGTCTACACAGGCCAGCGCAGCGGCAAGGGCAAGATAGAAGGCAAAGGCCTCATGACATGGCCCAACGGCGACCGCTACGACGGCGAGTGGAAGAAAGGCATGCAGGACGGCGAGGGCACCTACTATTGGGCCAACGGCTTGGTGTACACAGGCCAGTGGAAGAAGAACTACATCAAGGGGCATGGCACTTTCCGCTTCCCCAACGGCAACGTGATGGAGGGCGACTGGACGGCCATGGGCACCGGCACGGGCTTCCTGACCATGCCCGACGGCACACGCTATGACGGGCCGTTCGTCAACGGCCTCTGCCACGGGCAGGGCGTCATGGTGTGGGACGGCAACCGCTACGAGGGCAACTTCGTGCAGGGCCACAAGACGGGCCAGGGCACCATCACCTTCAAGGACGGCACCACCTATACGGGCAACTGGGTCAACGACCACCGCGAGGGACAGGGCTCGTGCCGCTTTGCCGACGGAGGCATGTATGAGGGCATGTGGTACAACGACCAGTTCAACGGCCAGGGCACCTACACTGCTCCCGACGGCACGCAGCTGCAGGGACGGTTCCAGGCCGGCAAATATATAGAAGAATGAAAAGAATAACATTGTTGGCATTGTCTGCCGCCGCGCTGCTCGCCGCAGCATGCGGTGGCAGCCGTTTTGTCTCTGCCGACCGCGACCTCGAAGAGATCTACGTCGGCAAGAGCTACTATGAGATTGTGGCCGACTTCGGACGGCCCGACGCCTCTATGCAGGACGGCATGGAAGGGTCGAAGATTGCCTACAACTCGGTGACCCTCAGCGGCACCAAGGCGGCGGGGCTCTACCATCAGCATCTCATGCGCAACCGCAACACCAAGATGGAAGGCACCCCGCACGGCGGCATCACATTCTCGCTCGACGCGTCGATGAAGTGCTATGCCGTGGACAGCGACTTTGAGCGCGAGCGCACCAAGGAGGCTCCCAAGACCGTGGAAGTGCAGCAGGGCGACATTAGGATGCCGGAGAAGATCAAACCACGCATACCGCGCACCATAGACTACCCATTCTACAAGGCCAAGTCGCCTTTCGCCGAGACGGTGAGTATAGAGAAGATAGAGGTGGAGCGCACCAAGGTGAAGGTCTATTTCATGTATCGCAACCGCACGCCGGAGAAGCGCCCGATAGTGGACGACGGCCTGTTCATCATGCCGGAGGTCTACATCATGGACTGCGCCACGGGCAAGCACTACGCGATGACCGGACATGAGGGCATCACCCTCTACCCGGAGCGCACACGCTTCGCCAACAACCAGGGCGGCTACGACGTGCTGCACTATTCCCTGACCTTTGAGGCACTGCCCGAAGAGACAGAGTATATCGACATCATAGAACCCGGCCACTCGGCCTACAACTTCTTCCATGTCGACATACGCACGCCCATGAGCAGCAAGGATGAACTGAAAAACAAATAAACAACACAGAATGAAGAAAGACATACTTTTGATTGCCGCCGGAGTCATGGCCCTGGCGGCCTGCCAGCCCAAGGAGGCCGCGGACAAACCGGTCGAGAAACAGCAGGTGGCCGTACAGGACGGCCGCTTCACCCCGGAGGTGATGTGGAGCCTCGGAGTGATGAGCGAGTACGCCGTCAGCCCCGACGGCAGCCAGGTGCTCTACGCCCTGCGCTACACCGACATGGAGCAGAACCGCAACAACACCGAGCTTTACCTCATGCCCGCCGAGGGCGGCGAGGGACAGCGCCTGACCACCACCGCGCAGAGCGAGTTCAGCCCTGTGTGGTATGACGACAACACACTGATGTTCTGCCGCGGCAACCAGATTGTCTCCATGGACGTCAAGAGCAGAAAGGAGAGCGTCGTGGCCGAGCACGAGCGCGGCTTCGAGGGCTTCAAAGTGGCCCCCGACGGCCAGTCGCTGGTCTACATCAGCACCATCCCCGTTGTGCGCCCTGAGCACCTCGACAAGCTCTATGCCGGCCTTGACAAGACCACGGGCCGCATCAACGAAGACCTCATGTATCGCCATTGGGACAACTGGGTGGACGAAATACCGCAGATATTCTATGCACCCCTCGCTGGCGGCAAGGCACAGATGGACAAGGTGGTCAACATCATCGACAGCACCTTCGAGAGCCCCATGCGCCCCTGGGGCGGCACGGAGCAGTACAACTACAGCCCCGACAGCAAGACCATCGCCTACACCTGCCGCAAGAAGACGGGCTACGACTATGCCCACTCCACCAACAGCGACATATACCTCTACAACATTGCCACCGGCGAGACCCGCAACCTGAGCGAGGGCATCATGGGTTACGACCAGAACCCCGTCTTCAGCCACGACGGCACCATGATTGCATGGGAGAGCATGGAGCGTGACGGCTACGAGAGCGACAAGCTGCGCCTGATGGTGATGGACCTCGCCACCGGCGCCAAGCGCGACCTCACAGAGGGCTTCGACTATGGTGTCAGCGGCATCAGCTGGAGCAAGGACGACAAGGAGCTCGCAGCTGTCGTCATGTATCGCGGCACCCTGGAAGTCTTTGCCTTCGGTCAGGACGGCTCCATCCGCCAGGTCACGAAGGGCATGCACGACATCAACAGCTTCCAGCTGAACGGCGACAACATCTTCGCCTCGCAGGTCTCCATCCAGTACCCCGCCACCCTCTACGCCTACAACCTCGGCGAGGACAAAGCCGAAGGCCGCAAGCTCAGCACCTTCAACGACGACGTGCTCTCGCAGGTGCGCATGGGCCGCACCGAGCCTTACTGGATCAAGACCGTCGACGGCAAGGAGATGCTCACATGGCTCATCTACCCCTACGACTACGACAGCACCAAGACCTATCCCGCGCTGCTCTTCTGCGAGGGCGGCCCACAGAACATCGTCAGCCAGTTCTGGAGCACCCGCTGGAACTTCGAGGTCATGTCCGGCGCCGGCTACTTCGTCATAGCCCCCAACCGCCGCGGCTGCCCGGGCTTCGGCATGGAATGGCTTGAACAGATCAGCGGCGACTACGGCGGACTCTGCATGCAGGACTACATGAGCGCCACCGACTACTTCGCCGACAACTTCAAACAGATAGACCGCGAGCGCATCGGTGCCTGCGGCGCCTCCTTCGGCGGCTACAGCATCTACTGGCTCGCCGGCCACAACCACGACGTGGTGCCGGCGTATGCCGACAACCTCCTAAAAGGAGGCTACGACGGCGGCCGTCGCTTCAAGGCCTTCCTCGCCCACAACGGCATGTTCAACTTCGAGCAGCAGTACCTCGAGACCGAGGAGATGTGGTTCGACAACTGGGATCTCGGCGGCCCCTACTGGGATTGGAACAACCCGCAGGTCAAGAAGAGCTACGCCAACTCGCCGCACCTCTTCGTCGACAAGTGGAACACCCCCATCTGCGTCATCCACTCCGAGTTCGACTTCCGCATAGTTGCCTCCGAGGGCATGGCAGCCTACAACGCCGCCCAGATGCGCCACATCCCCAGCCGCTACCTCTACTTCCCCGACGAGACCCACTGGGTGCTCAAGCCCCAGAACAGCCTCCTCTGGCACCGCAACTTCATCGACTGGTTCGACCAGTGGCTCAAAAAATAACACAGGCCCCCGTCAAGGCCAAGCCCGCCCCTCACGGCGGGCTTTTTCTTTTGCCTCAACGCCGTAGCCCCAACGGAGTCCAGTATGCAAAATGACGTATCTGCGTCGGAATAAAGACGACGCCTCTACGGAGTCCCTACGGACCCGGTACGGCATTTCTTCAGTAGTTCTTCAGTAGTTCTTCAGTGTCACACTGAAGAACTACTGAAGAACTACTGAAGAAATGCCGTAGGGGCTCCGTACAGGGAGGGTGTCAAAGACGTCTGTCATGGGTCTCTTTGACATGAATTACCGCAAAAGATTGTGAATTTTTATGAATTATTTTGTCGATTAAAATAATATTCGTACTTTTGCAGCGTCGTTTCCGAACCGCCGAAGCCCCTCTCGAGAGCGATGGGCAAGCGGGCGGGACTCAGGCCACGCAAGGAACGGCGGACATAAAAAAGACGTTGTAACAGCGTTTTATCTGCGGCGTGTTTGAATCTCGCAAGTTCACAGATCCCGCAATAGCGCAATGTTCATCGTCCATGGTTTGGCATACAATGGTCTTATTGTATACCATCAGCGTGGGCTTCGGCATTGCTTATTCTGGATCAAAGGCAATGCGAGAGCCTAAACACGCGGGATAAGCAATAAAGTTGTTCCCGCGCTTTTTTATGTGCCTATTGAACGGAATAATAACACTAAAAACAATAGACACCATGAAAAAACAACTATTCCTTTTAGCCGCCATCCTCGCAATGGCATCATCCACCCCGGCTTGGGCCTACACCTTCTCCGCCGTCGCCCCCAGCGGCCAGACGCTCTACTACAACATCGTAAGCGGTCATGCCGAAGTGGTACGCCCCGGAACAGGTAGCACCTATAACAATTACGTAACAGGCAATCTGGTCATCCCTGCCTCGGTAACCTTCAACGGAACCACCTATCCCGTCACCGCGCTTGCCACCATCAGCCATTACGGTTCTTTTGAAGGTTGCGGCGGCCTCACCTCCGTCACCATTCCCAACAGCGTCACATCGATAGGTAATTATGCTTTCCATAACTGCAGCGGCCTCACCTCCGTCACCATCCCCAACAGCGTCACCACGATAGGCATTTCTGCTTTCTCCGGCTGTAGAGGCCTCACCTCCGTCACCATACCCAACAGCGTCACCTCGATAGGCTCTTATGCTTTCTCTAACTGCACTGGCCTCACCTCCGTCACCATACCCAACAGCGTCACCTCGATAGGCTCTTCGGCATTTAGTAATGTCCGGCATATTGAATATTATGGCAGCGCTACGGGCAGCCCTTGGGGGGCAATTTCTATGAATGGCGTTACAGAAGGCGACTTCGTCTATAGTGATGCCACAAAACACAATCTGGTTGGGTATGTAGGTAATGGCGGCAATGTAATTATCCCTTCAAATGTAGAAACTATAGGAAATAAGACTTTTTATGGCTGCAGCGGCCTCATCTCTGTCACCATCGGCAACAGCGTAACCTCGATAGGCAGTTCTGCTTTCTCCGGCTGCACCAGCCTCACCTCCGTCACCATCCCCAACAGCGTCACCTCGATAGGCAGTTCTGCTTTCGAGGGCTGCACCAGCCTCACCTCCATCACCATTGGTAGCGGCGTCACCTCGATAGGCTCGTATGCTTTCAATGGCTGCAGCGGCCTCATCTCTGTCACCATCCCCAACAGCGTAACCTCGATAGGCAATTCTGCTTTCGAGGGCTGCACCGGCCTCACCTCCGTCACCATCCCCAACAGCGTAACCTCGATAGGAAATTCTGCTTTCTCCGGCTGTAGAGGCCTCACCTCCGTCACCATCCCCAACAGCGTAACCTCGATAGGCAGTTCTGCTTTCTCTGGCTGCACCGGCCTCACCTCCGTCACCATTGGTAGTGGCGTTACCTCGATAGGCTCGTATGCTTTCAATGGCTGCACCAGCCTCACATCCGTCACCATCCCCGACGGCGTCACCTCGATAGGTGAATCTGCTTTCCGTGACTGCACCAGCCTCACCTACGTCACCATTGGTAGCGGCGTCACCTCGATAGGTTCTTCTGCTTTCTATAACTGCACCAGCCTCACCTCCGTCACCATCCCCAACAGCGTCACTTCGATAGGCTATTCTGCTTTCCGGAACTGCACCGGCCTCACCTCCGTCACCATCGGCAACAGCGTCACCTCAATAACCAATTATGCTTTCTCTGGCTGCACCAGCCTCACCTCAACCATTTATACCGGCACAATCGTCCAATGGTGCGGCATCTCTTTTGGTGAGAGTTCTGCCAACCCTTTATATTACTCGCATAGCTTGACAATAGGTGGCACAGAGATAACAAATCTCGTAATCCCCAACGGCGTGACGGAGATTAAACAATATGCTTTCTATAACTGCACCGGCCTCACCTCCGTCACCATACCCAACAGCGTCACTTCGATAGGCTATTCTGCATTTAGTAATGTCCGGCACATTGAATATTATGGCAGCGCTACGGGCAGCCCTTGGGGGGCTTTATCAATGAACGGCGTTACAGAAGGCGACTTCGTCTATAGTGATGCCACAAAACGCAATCTGATTGGGTATGTAGGTAATGGCGGCAACGTAATTATCCCTTCAAATGTAGAAACTATAGGAAATAAGACTTTTTATGGCTGCACCGGCCTAACCTCCATCACCATTGGTAGCGGCGTCACCTCGATAGGTTCTTCTGCTTTCCGTGACTGCACCAGCCTCACCTCCGTCACCATCCCCAACAGCGTAACCTCGATAGACTCTTATGCTTTCAGTGGCTGCACAGGCCTCACCTCAACCATTTATACCGGCACAATCGCCCAATGGTGCGGCGTCTCTTTTGGTGGGAGTTCTGCCAACCCTTTATATTACTCGCATAGCTTGACAATAGGTGGCACAGAGATAACAAATCTCGTAATCCCCAACGGCGTGACGGAGATTAAACAATATGCTTTCTATAACTGCA
>JAFXAA010000030.1 GCA_017522105.1 Bacteroidales bacterium
AGTCTCCTCCAAGGAGCAGGACGTGCGTCTCAAATTCAAGACCCTCACCCAGCTCGCCAAAGGCTTCAAGCAGGGCATCAAGGTCTCCCTCGAGCGCTACGCCAAGTACGCACCCTACATCACCCCCTACAACCACTTCGTCAAACTCAACAAAGACGCCGTCCACGTCGTTGACGGCGTGGCCGAGGTCGACTACGGCAACCTCCTCCTCGCCCCAGAAGGCGGCGACATCCCCGCCGTAGGCTTCGGCCAGGCCGACTTCACGGAGCCGCTGACGGCGAAGGTGGACTTCGCGCCGAACAGCGACGTCCCCGGCGCCGACGCCGCCGACCAGGTCTACATCTTCGTCTACGAGCCCGAAGGCAACAGCGGCGTCCTCGCCCAGCCTGTCCAGCGCGACACCGGCGAGATTGAGGTGCACCTCCCCTCCACCTGGAGCGGCCTCGAGGTCCGCGTCTACGGCTTCGCCATCGGCGCCGGCCGCGACAACCTCGGCCTTGACTCCCCCTCCACCTACATCGGCACCGGCATCGTGGGGTAAGTGGTAAGTGGCCAGTGGTCAGTGGTCAGTGGTCAGTGGTCAGTAGCCAGTGGTCAGTGGACACTTAACCTTAACTGCTGCCAACAAAAGAACGGCTCCTCTGGGGGGCCGTTTTTTTTTTTTTATGGTGACCAATCAGGCTATTTTTTGCTTAAAATTATGCTATGTATAAAAAAAATGTGTATATTTGCATTTTAAAACCAACATCTGCAACGTTGGCAAAGTTTTGATTGGTTGACATTTATGTTGTAATGTAAAAATAAAATATACAAAATTATGACACCTTCGCACATCGAACACATCGGCATCGCCGTCACGAACCTCGACGAAGCCATCCGCTACTGGGAAGACATTATGGGCCTCAAATGCTACGCCATCGAGGAAGTTAAAGACCAGAAAGTCAAAACAGCTTTCTTCCGCTGCGGCGACGTCAAGATAGAGCTGCTGGAGCCCACCTGCCCCGAGAGCACCATTGCCGCCTTCATCGAGAAGAACGGCGGCAAGGGCGGCATGCACCACATCGCTTTCGCCATGGAAGACACCGACAAGGCCCTCAACGAGGCCAAGGAGAAGGGCGTACGCCTCATCGACCAGCAGAGCCGTCCCGGCGCCGAAGGCCTCCACATAGGCTTCCTGCACCCCAAGAGCACCCTGGGTGTGCTCACCGAGTTCTGCTGCAAATAATTCACAACACGTATAAAACAATCAACAATAAATAATTATGGCTTTTGAACAAAAGATAAAAGAGCTGCTCGACAAGCGGGGCGAAGCCCGCATGGGCGGCGGCCAGAAGGGCATAGACAAGCAGCATGACGCCGGCAAACTCACTGCCCGCGAGCGCATAGCCCTCCTGCTCGACGAAGGCTCCTTCGAGGAGTTTGACATGTTTGTCACCCATCGCTGCACCAACTTCGACATGCAGAAGAAGTCCTTCCTCGGCGACGGTGTTGTGACCGGCTACGGCACCATCAACGGTCGCCAGGTGTATGTCTTCGCCCAGGACTTCACCGTCTTCGGCGGCTCGCTCAGCGAGACCATGGCCCTCAAGATTTGCAAGGTCATGGACCAAGCCATGAAAGTCGGCGCCCCCGTCATCGGCCTCAACGACTCCGGCGGAGCGCGCATCCAGGAGGGTATCAACGCCCTGGCAGGTTTCGCGGAGATTTTCGAGCGTAACATATTGGCCAGCGGTGTGGTGCCGCAGATCAGCGCCATCTTCGGCCCCTGCGCCGGCGGCTCGGTCTACAGCCCCGCTCTGACCGACTTCATCCTCATGTCCAAGCAGAACAGCTACATGTTCCTCACGGGTCCCAAGGTGGTGAAGACCGTCACCGGCGAGGACGTCACCGTCGACAAGCTCGGCGGCGCCATGGTGCACGCCACCAAGAGCGGCGTGGCACATTTCGTCGGCGAGACCGAGGAGGCCACCCTGCAGCTCATCCGCGACCTCGTGGGCTACATCCCCAGCAACAACTTCGAGGAGGCCCCCTTCGTGGCCACCGAGGACCCCGTCGACCGCCTTGAGGACAGCCTCAACCACATCATCCCGGAAAACCCCAACGAGGCCTACGACGTCAAGGACGTCATCCACGCCATCGTTGACGAGGGCAAGTTCCTCGAAGTGCATGAGAAATTCGCCCCCAACCTCGTCGTCGGTTTCGCCCGCATGGGCGGCATGAGTGTCGGCGTCGTCGCCAACCAGCCCAAGTCCATGGCCGGCGTGCTCGACTGCAACGCCTCGCGCAAGGGCGCGCGCTTCGTGCGCTTCTGCGACGCCTTCAACATACCGCTCGTCACCCTCGTCGACGTGCCCGGCTTCCTGCCCGGCACCGGCCAGGAATACAGCGGCGTCATCGCCCACGGCGCCAAGATGCTCTTCGCCTATGGCGAGGCCACGGTGCCCAAGGTCACCGTCACCCTCCGCAAGAGCTATGGCGGCGCACACATCGTCATGAGCTGCAAGCAGCTGCGCAGCGACATCAACTACGCATGGCCCACGGCTCAGATTGCCGTCATGGGTGCCAGCGGCGCCACCGAGGTCCTCCACGGACGCGCCCTCAAGGAAATCACTGACCCCGAGGAGAAAGCCAAGTTCATCGCCGAGAAGGAGAAGGAGTACAACGACCTCTTCGCCAACCCCTACAACGCAGCCAAATACGGCTACATCGACGATGTCATTGAGCCTCGCAACACCCGCTTCCGCGTCATCCGTGCCCTACAGGCCCTGCAGACCAAGAAGGACACCCTGCCCATGAAGAAACACTGTAACCTACCGTTGTAGGTTTCATTCAATCAATATTATTTAATAACCAAAAAACATCAAAACAATGAAGAAAGTTCTGTTTACCGCTATGGCTGCTGTGGCTATGTTCGCCATGGTTGCCTGCAACAACAACAAGACCCAGGAGGCCGTTGCCGAAGACACCACCGCCACCGAGCAGTGTGTCAAACAGTGCGACAAGCACCAGTGCGCCGACACCTGCATGTGCGGTGAGGAGTGCGCCGCCGCCAAGTGCGAAGGCTGCCCCAACCACGGCACCGAGAACTGCTGCAAAGCCAAAGCCACTGTCGAAGGCCAGGCCTGCGAGCAGCAGTGCCAGAAAGCCGAAGGCGAGAAAAGCTGCAAGGCTGAAGGCAAAGAGTGCGAGAAAAAGTGCGAGAAGGCCCAGTAAATGGATGTTGATGATGGCCGGCGGCAATGGCTGTCGGCCACATCAACTTCATCTGTTTTGATGTAACAATTAACAGCAAAAGAATGAAAACAATCTATAAAATGCTACTGGCAGGCCTGTTCAGTATGCTGATGCTGGCGGCGACGGCACAGTCGGCCGACGCTGTGGCCGGCGCCACGAAAGCCGCCGGTCATGGCCAGCCCCAGCAGGCTGCTGCCGAGGCCCACGCCGGATGCCCCATGCACTCGCTGACGCCGTCGATGGACTTCAACAGCGTCAAGATGTGCTATGTGCCCGACCTGGGCGCCTTTGTGGCGATAGACAGCGTGGAGTGCTGCGTGCACCTTGTGTCGGTGGAAACCATGGACACCGTGGCCTGCTTCAAGACCGACAACACGCACAAGCGCCACGACCTTAAGAACATCCTGCGCCCCGTCAGCGTCAGCGCCATGGGCGAATACGTCATAGTGCTTGCCTCGGCGGTGAACGACACCGCGTATGTCGCCATCCTTGATGGTAACATGAAAGAGGTGGCGCGGCGCGCTTTTCAAAGCCCGATGTACGCCATGCGCCGCGACGGCGGAGCCCTCACCGTGGTGGGCAGCAACCCCTATGGCTATGACATCAACATCCTGCCGCTGCACCGTCTCGACTTCGAGCAGTTCGCCAACGGCGAGATACTGAGCCGCCACTACCGCGTGGCCAAGCAGAGCGAGAAAATCAAACAGAGCGACCCCGTCGGCATCGGCCTCACAGCTGTCGCCGTTGCCGTGGTCTTCATCGCCTTGGTATGCATAGCACTCCTCATCAGCGGCTCTGGTAAACTGATAGCCCGCTCCGAGGAGAAGAGCAAGAACAAAGGCAAGAAGGCTCCCGCCATCAAGCCCGTCAGTGACGGAAGCAGTGCCCACGCCGATGACGAGGTTTTCGCCGCCATTGCCGCCGCCATCCACCTCTACAACGACGAGCTTCATGACGAAGAGGACGCCGTCATCACCATACAGAAGGTGGAGCGCGAGTGGACTCCGTGGAACGCCAAGTACTATAACATGAATCAATATTTTAACAACCGAAAATAGCCATGAAGAACTATAAACTCAAGATAAACGGCAACGAATACAACGTTGACATCAACGAAGTGGAGGGTCAGGAGATAAAGCTTGACGTCAACGGCACAAGCTATATCGTCACTGTAGACCAGGAAATCAAGCAGCAGCGCAAGCCCGTTGTCAGCACGCCGCGCCCGCAGGTGACACCCGCCGCCAGCGGCAATGTGCAGAAGAGCAACGCTCCCGCAGCAGGCAGCAAGGTGACAACGCCCCTGCCCGGCACCATCCTCGACGTGTTTGTCAACGTTGGTGACACCGTCAAGGAGGGTCAGACCGTCGTCCTCCTCGAAGCCATGAAGATGGAGAACAACATCGAGGCCGACGTGGCCGGCACCGTCAAGGAGGTGAAAGTCCGCAAGGGCGACAGTGTCCTTGAGGGCGATGTGTTAGTAGTAATCGGATAAAAACA
This sequence comes from Bacteroidales bacterium, assembly GCA_017522105.1. GTDB lineage: Bacteria > Bacteroidota > Bacteroidia > Bacteroidales > P3 > Colimorpha. Next base: position 4,732 of record JAFXAA010000030.1, read on the forward strand.
TCTCGGCAATGATAAGTTTAGCAACAGGTGGTTTCATGGAGTTCATGTCGACCCAGCTGGTACAATTCCTTGAATATACCGGCTTCGCCAACGTGACATGGGGCCACATAGCAATGATTTTGATAGGCTTGGTGTTCATATTCCTTGGCATCAAGTATGAGTTTGAGCCGTTGCTCCTTGTGCCTATCGGATTCGGTATGCTGATAGGCAACATTCCCTTCTATCCGGGTTTGAAGATAGGTATATACGAGCAAGGCTCTGTGTTGAACATTCTGTACCACGGTGTGCAGAACGGCTGGTATCCACCGCTAATCTTCCTTGGGATAGGAGCAATGACCGACTTCTCGGCGCTGCTCTCCAACCCCAAGCTGATGCTTATCGGTGCCGCCGCACAGGTGGGTATTTTCGCTGCCTACATGGGTGCTCTGGCACTGGGCTTCATGCCCAACGAGGCTGGTGCCATCGGTATCATCGGTGGTGCCGACGGCCCCACGGCCATTTTCATCTCTTCGCAGCTGGCTCCTGACCTGATGGGTGCCATCGCCGTGTCGGCCTACTCCTACATGGCCCTTGTGCCCGTCATCCAGCCGCCCATCATGCGCATGATGACCACCCCCAAGGAGCGCACCATCCGCATGAAACCGCCGCGCCAGGTCTCCAAGCTTGAGAAGATATCCTTCCCCATCATCGGCCTGCTCTTCTGCGCCTTCATCGTGCCGAGCGGCCTGCCTCTGCTGGGTATGCTCTTCTTCGGCAACCTGCTGAAGGAGTGCGGCGTCACCAAGCGCCTTAGCGATGTTGCCTCCAATGCCGTGGTCAACATCTGCACCCTTCTCATCGGCATCACCGTGGGAGCCTCCACCCAGGCTTCGGTGTTCCTCACCGGCAAGTCGGTGATGATCTTCGGCCTCGGCGCCGGCTCGTTCATCGTGGCCACCTTCTGCGGTGTGCTCTTCGTGAAGATCATGAACCTCTTCCTCAAAGAGGGCAACAAGATCAACCCCCTCATCGGCAACAGTGGTGTCAGCGCAGTGCCCGACGCCGCCCGTGTGTCGAACAATGTGGGCTTGGAATACGACAAGACCAACTACCTGCTGCAGCATGCCATGGGCCCCAATGTGGCCGGTGTTGTCGGCTCGGCAGTGGCTGCCGGTATCCTGCTTGCCTTCCTGCACTAATCACAGGAAGTGCCAAAGAAAAAGCCGTCATGACATCATGGCGGCTTTCTTTTTTTATGCATGACAATGTCTTATGCCCAGCGGACGTAGTCGGCTTTGCGGGGCAGGGCGGGGGAGAGCGGCTTGGCGGCATAGCCGACGACGAGGTGGTCAATGCCTTCATAGTCGCCCTCGATGCCGAGCTCTCTGAGTATGGCCTTGCCTTCCTCGCTGTCGAACTCCTCCTTGGCGCGGTGTATCCAGCATGAGGCCAGCCCTACGGCTTCGGCCGCGTTGGCAAGGTTGGTGAGCACTGCGCATCCGTCGTAGAGGTAGGTGGGCACTTTGCGGTCGGCCAGCACCACCAGCACCACCGGCGCCCCGTAGAAGGGGTCGAAGCCCTCCAGGGGCTGCTCGCCGCGCTGTGCTTTCAGGGTGTTCCATACGCGTGCATTCATGGCCGACAGGCGGTCGCGCAGCCCTTTGTCGGTCACGGCCACTATCAGCGGACTCTGTTTGCCATGCCCCGTAGGAGCCCATGTGCCGGCTTCGCAGACGGCGGCAATCAGCTCCCTGTCAGGCATATCTGGCAAAAAAGCACGGCAACTGCGCCGTGCTTTCATGTTGTCGAGTGCAGCCTGGTTCATCATTGTTTGACCACTTTGAGCAGGTTCACGATGGCCGAGGCCGTGGCGGCAGTCTGCGCTATGTTCTGGCTGTTGATGTTGGTGAGGCCGGCGGAGGAGAGCATCTTGTCGACGAAGGCGGCGGCATTGCTGCTGGTGATGAGGCCTGCCGAAGAGGCTATGAGACCGGCGGTGAAAGCCTTGCGGTAGTCGGCGTTGTCCTTGTTCTGCTTCAGGTTGGCGTAGCTGGTTGCCAGCGCCAGGGCGTTGTTGAGGGTCGTGGGGTTGCTCAGGTCGATGTTGCCGGTGCCTTTGTAGGTGCCGTAGAGTCCCTGCACGGCGGTGCCGCATGCCTGGCCCGAAGCCTTGGCCACGGAGTTGCTGCTGCTGTTGAAAATGCTGCACGAGGTCATTGCCAGAGTGGCAAAGCACATGATAAGAATGCCTAATCTTTTCATAATTAATGTTTATTTTGTTTTTGTACTATTGTTTGACGCATGCAAAGATACAAAAAAATCCACAAACGTAGACTTTATTTGTGGATTTTAGTTTCGGTGCTACTGCAATGCACACTGTTTCAACGCCAGAAGCGTGCCGTAATGTCGTGCAGGGTGCCGCCTGCCACGCGGTAGAGTCGCTGGTTGGTGCGGCGGCTCTTCAAGGGGCCGAGGTGGGCGAGGTAGGGGCCGAGCTTCAGGTAGTCGAGGTTGGCGAGGCTGACGAGCGGCGACGGAATGGTGCGTCCGCTCCACCAGGCTGTGTGCAGCTTGGGGTGCCGTTGGCGCACGCCTGCCAGCAGGCTGTCCACCTCGGCGGGAGCCGCGTCGCCACCGAGCAGGGCCAGGCAGCTCACGCGCCCGCTCTGGCTGTCAATCAGCCCGTCGAGCGTCTGCCCGTCGAGCGGCTGGCCCACGTCGCCCCACAGGTGCTTGGAGTGGCATCCGGGGCAGTGGCAGGGGCACCCCGTGAGGTTGACGGCCAGCGTCACCTCGTCCGGAATCTCCTGGAAGACAATGTCAGTGTCGGCGTAGCGGAGCATGGCGTCTTGTTATTGCTGCATGGTGGCGTAGAAACGGCGCGAGGCCTCCTCCTGGCGCGGCTTGCTGAAGTTGCTCACGCGGCGCAGGTAGCCGATGACGCGCGTCAGGTAGTCAACATTGTGAGAGTGACACTTGGGGCACTCCTTGAGGTAGCGCTTGTCGATGTGGCCACAGTCGTTGCAAATGGTGTTGGGAATGTTGAAGGTGAAGTAGTTGCATCCCTCCTTGGCCGCCACGTCGAGCAGCTGGCGGTACTGCTGTTGCGTGAGGTGCTCCTCCAGGTTGCAGTGCAGCGCCGAGCCGCCGGTGAGGTGCTCTATGTAGGGTGCGCCGTGCAGGCGGAACTTGTCGAGCACCGTCAGCGAGGTGTCCTCCACTATGTAGAAGTAGCTGTTGTAGCAGTCGCGCGGCACGAAGTAGCCGTCCTCGCGGTCCCACTTGGCATGCTTGACACCCACGTTCTCGGCCGGTATCATCTCGCAGTTGAACATCACCTCCTTTGTGCGGTATTCCTTGTTCTTCTTCTCCACAAGGCCGAGCACCGTCTGCACGAACTCGCGGTACTGGGGGTTGTCCGTGATGGGGATGCCCATGAACTCGGCGGCTTCCACCAGGCCGTTGACGCCTATGGTGAGGTACTGGCGCGCTATGTTGATGTAGCCGGCGTCGAAGAGCGGCAGCATGCCGTGGGCCTGCAGCTCCTTGAGGTTCTCGTTGTAGGCCAGCTGCACCTTGTGGCAGAGGTCTATGATGTCGGTCAGGAAGACGCGGTAGTCCATGCCGTTGTTGACGGCGTACTGAATGCAGCGGTTGAGGTTGATGGTGAGCACGCTCTTGGAACCCGTGCTGACGCCGCCGGCGCCGAGGGTGTAGCTGAAGCCGTTGTCGGTGATTTCGTTGCGCAGGCGGCAGCAGCTGCTGAGCGAGTCGGCGTTGTCGCTGATGTAGGTGAAGAAGGAATGGCCTTCGGCGTACATCTCGGCCGTGAAGTCGGCCATCTCCTTGTCCACGAACTGGCCATCCTTGTCGTAGAGCAGCGCCATGGTCTCCACCGGGAAGGTGAGCACCGTCTTTGTGCGTTCGGCGTTGAACCAGCGCATGAAGCGTTTCTGCAGCCATTTCAGGCCCTCCCAGTCGGGCTCCGACCCGTCGGGGAAGCGGAACTCGCCGAAGATGCTCTCGAAATAGGGGCGGTCGTAGTAGGCTATGTTCCAGAACACCGACTGGTAGTTGCGCGCGCCGGTGGGCTGGTTGAGGCTGTAGACGATCTGCTCGAAGCAGTCGGTGACTATCTTGTCCATCGTCTTCTGCCGCAGGCTGAGGTCCACCACGCGGTCGGGCTCCTTCCAGTAGTCCTTGCCGTAGTCCTTCTGGATGAAGTAGTTGAGGTACATCAGGAACTCCGGCGTGGCGCAGGCGCCGCTGAGCATGGAGCTCACCATGAAGACCATGTTGATGAAGCCGCCGCAGAACGACTTGAGGTTGCTCGGGGCCGTGGAGTTGCCCCCGATGCTGACCGTGCCGCCGAGCAGCCACGGGTACATGGTGATGGAGGCGCAGTAGTTGGCCAGGCTCGTCTCGTCGTTCTTGTATATGAAGTGGTGCGTCAGCAGGTCTATGTAGCGGTCGGCCAGCTCCTTGCCGTACATCTTCTTGATGCGGTCCGTCAGCAGGCGGCGGTTGAGGCGTATGAAGCCGCTCTTCGGCAGCTCGCCGATGAGGGTGGCGATGTTCTTGTTCTCCACGTTGGCGTTGGCGTCGTACTTGCTGCCCGTGGCGGCGTTGGCGGCGTCCACATAGTCGGCCAGGAACTTCAGCTTCTCCAGGGTCTCGCGGTCCTCGGTGTGCTGCTGGCGGTAGAGCATGAAGCTCTTGGCCACGCTGTAGAAGCCCTCCTTCATCAGGGCCACCTCCACCTGGTTCTGTATCTCCTCGACGGTGATGCCGTTGTGGATGTCGAGGTGCGTCAGTATCTTCGACAGCTGCCCAAGGTCTACAGGCTCCTGCACCGAGCCGAAGGCCTTGACGATGGCATTCATGATTTTGTCAAGCGAGAAGCGTTCCACTTCGCCGCCGCGCTTGGTGATTGAGAGGGTATTGGTTTCCATATATTGTGCTTGTTTTTCTATCCTTACTCCGGTCGCGGACAGGCACTGGCAAAACACGGGCACCGCATGGTGTTGGGTCTGACAAGTGGCTTGTTGCGCGAAAGCGTTGTCTACGGCCTATGGCAGGTCTCCTGGCTTGCCTCCGCACGCCGCGCCTTCTCGGGGGGCGATATCCCCAATGGCTTCTTGCGGTGGCTCACAATCAGTGCTTTACATTAATTGCACTGCACTCGTTGAGGCTCACAGTTGCGCGTCAGTCCGTGATTTTCACACGGTTCCCTATTGTCCGCACCGGGCGGGCCATAGCCTTTTCGACGCTGCAAAATTACAACCTTTCCCGAAACCTCGCAAATTTACTTATCCACACCGACCTGTTGATAATAACCTCCCTTCGGCAGGGTGTCGCCGTCCCTGCTCTGTTGCCCCGCCCGCCCTACGGACTTCCTACGGCTGTTCTACGGTTGTTTAACGGTTGTTCTACGGTTGTTCTACGGTTTAAACCGTTAAACAACCGTAGAACAACCGTTAAACAACCGTAGAACAGCCGTACAAACTCCGTTGCGGATGGGGCCAACAGGAGGCGGAAAAAGGGCACGGTGGAAAAAAAAGTGGCATTTTTTTTTGCTTTTGTTTCGGGAAATATGTATATTTGCACTTTGATAAAACACCTCCATACGGCAGGAAAACACAAACAATCAATAAAATAAACACTATGAACAACAGCATTTTCATGTTTCCCAAGCCCGAGAACGAACCCGTTAAAGGCTATGCTCCCGGCAGCCCTGAAAGAGCGGAAATCCGCAAAGCCCTCGACGAACTCTACGCCAAGGTGACCGAAATCCCTGCCATCATCGGCGGCAAGGAGGTCAAGACCAAGAATATGGGCGAAGTGGTGATGCCCACGGAGAACCACCACGTGCTGGCCCGCTACCACAAGGTGGGCGAGAAGGAGGTGCAGGCCGCCATAGACGCCGCCATGAAGGCCCGCAAGGAATGGGCCGAGACTCCGTGGATAGACCGCGCCAGCGTGATGATGAAGATTGCCACGCTCATCAGCGGCAAGTATCGCTACCTCATCAACGCCGCCACCATGCTCGGCCAGGGCAAGACCACCATGCAGGCCGAGATCGACAGCGCCTGCGAGCTGGTGGACTTCCTTCGCTATAATACCTACTATGCCAGCCAGATATACAGCGACCAGCCCTGCTCTGACAAGGGCACGCTGAACTATGTGACCTACCGCGCCATGGAGGGCTTCGTGTTCGCCATCACGCCGTTCAACTTCACCTCCATCGCCTCCAACCTCTGCCTCAGCCCCGTGCTGATGGGCAACGTGTGCATCTGGAAGCCCTCGACAACGGCCCTGCTCTCCAACTATATATTAATGAAGATATACAAGGAGGCAGGCCTGCCCGACGGCGTGGTGAACTTCCTGCCCGGCAGCGGCGCGCTTATTGGCAAGGTGGCCTTCGCCGACGAGAACCTCGCCGGCGTCCACTTCACCGGCTCCACCGCCACCTTCAAGGGCTTCTGGAAGGCCATCGGCCAGAACATCGACATCTACAAGACCTACCCGAAGATTGTCGGCGAGACGGGCGGCAAGGACTTCATCATGGTGCACCGCAGCGCCGACCCCGACCAGGTGGCCACGGCCATCGTCCGCGGCGCCTTCGAGTTCCAGGGCCAGAAGTGCTCCGCCGCAAGCCGCGCCTATGTGCCCAAGAGCATGTGGCCCAAGGTGGAGAAGACCGTGGGCAAGATGCTCAAGGAGATCAAGATGGGCGACGTGCGCGACTTCAGTGCCTTCGTCAACGCCGTCATCGACGAGGCCTCCTTCGACAACTGCAAGCGCTACATCGATCACGCCAAGAAGAGCAAGGACGCCGAGATAGTCTTCGGCGGCAAGTGCGACAAGAAGAAGGGCTGGTTCGTGGAGCCCACCGTCATCCTGGCCAAGAAGCCTGACTACAAGAGCATGTGCGAGGAGATCTTCGGACCCATCATCACCATCTTCGTCTACGACGACAAGGACTATGAGAAGACCTGCCAGCTGTGTGACACCACGTCGCCCTACGCCCTGACGGGTGCCATCTTCGCCACCGACCGCAAAGCCCTTCGCGCCGGCTACGACCTGCTGAAGAATGCCGCGGGCAACATATACTTCAACGACAAGCCCACGGGTGCTGTCGTCGGCCAGCAGCCCTTCGGTGGCGCCCGCGCCAGCGGCACCAACGACAAGGCAGGCTCCTACCTCAACCTGCTGCGTTGGGTGAGCCCGCAGGCCGTCAAGGAGACCTTCGACCCCGCCAGCGACTACAAGTACCCCTTCATCAGCAGCGCCAAGTGATTGAAGAGTGAAGGGTGAAGGATGAAGAATTCTTTGCCCGGAATAAAAAGAAATTGGCTGGCGTAGTCGCAACGACCGCGTCAGCCAATTCTTCATTCTTCACTCTTCGTTCCTGTTTCTTTCAGAGCACCTTGATGAGCTCTACGGTGAAGATCAGGGCGGCGTAGGGCGGGATGTCGGCGCCGGCGCCGCGCTCGCCGTAGGCGAGGTTGTAGGGGATGTAGAACTTGTAGACGGCGCCTTCTTTCATGAGCTGCACGCCTTCCGTCCAGCCGCTGATGACCTGGCGCAGGCCGAACTCGGCGGGCTGGTTGCGGCGGTAGCTGGAGTCGAAGACTGTGCCGTCGATGAGCGTGCCCTCATAGTGGCAGCGCACTGTGTCGCTGGCTTTGGGCTGGCGGCCCGTGCCTTCCTTGACGACCTCGTACTGCAGGCCGCTGGCGGTGACGGTGACTCCGGCCTTGCCGGCGTTGGCCTTCAGGAAAGCCTCGCCGTCGGCCTTCGCCGTCTTGCCGCGCTCGGCGGCTTCGGCCTGCTGGCGCTCCTCCAGCTCGTTGAAGAAGTGCTCCAGCACCGCGTTGGCCTCGGTGTGGCTCATCTTGGGCTGCCGCCCTTCGAGGACGTCGCGTATGGCTTCGGCGTAATCGTCTATGTTCAGGCTCTTCTGGAGCCCCATTCCGATAAGTTGGTGGGCAATGTTGTGGCCCAATGCATAACTCAGTTTATCCATTGTTGTGTTGTTTTGTTTGCGATTTGTTTGATACGCGTCCTCCCGTGAGCAGCGACGTGGTGCGCGGCATCAGACGCGAGAAGATGGCGTGCAGCAGTGCGCATACCGCCACAGGCACCACTATCTCGGCGGCAAGTATCAGCCAGAAATGTCCATGGTCGGGGTGGACAAGTAGCTTGCTTATAGGATACACGACCAGGTATTCGGTAATCAGCGGGTGTATGGCGAAAAGCAGGAAGGCGCTGCCGGCAAGCCAGCCGATAGGCTTGATGTCCTTTCGCTCCACAAGCGTGGCTGCCACTTGTATTGTGGGTACTACAGCCACTATGCTGAAGAGGTGCTCAATGTATATGAATGAAGGGTTCCATGTACTATGTAGCCATACGTGCAGTGCAATAAGCAGTGTAGGTACTGTAAGGCTTAACCACATGGGCACGCGGCGTGCTGTCTCCACGATGTTCATCTTATGGATGCCCATATAAGCCCCTGCGCTGAAAAATAGCAGCGCTGCGGGAAGGTGCTTAAAGATTGGGTGCCACTGCTCAGGATAGGGGAGTATGTATAATGCGGCAAGGATGATAAGGAGCCAGGGTCGTTTGCTGTGTAGCAGATGATAGAGCTGTAGGCTTATCAGGCACACTACTATCAGATCGCGCAAAAACCACAGCTGAAAGGCTTTGGGCATACCCTGGTAGCCTTCGCCGATGCCAAAGAATATGTCAAGTATTTTTTGAGGGTAGAATAGCTTGATTGACAACCGGCCTTGCAACACCACAACGATGAGTTGCAGCGCCCAGGCAAAAAAGTTCCAGAAGAGGTATGGGATGAGCAGCGTTCGCACACGTTTCCTTATCTTTTCGCGATAGGTATCGAGGGTGAACGTCTCGGGCTGGCGGAAGAACCAATAGCCGGAGAAGATGAAGAACAGCGGCACGGCGACGAGGCTGATGGTGCGTAGAATATAGTAAAGTGTTTCCGGCGGTCCTTCGTGTGGCATGGACCAAAGCAGGGCGGTGTCGGTGTGGAGTATGACGATGAGCACCATCAGCGGGTAGCGTAGCCACTCAATAGTGCGCGACTGCAGGTTGGTGATGGCGATGGTCATTGCTTGAAGCGTTGGCGTAGGTAGAGGATGGCGTCGATGTTGCGGGGGACTTGGAGGTCGAAGGTGCCGCTGACAATGCCGATTACATGGCCATCCCGCACGGCACGGAGTGTGTTGTAAGGCTTCATGTCGCAGAAGGCGGCGCTGTCCTCGCGGCGCACGATGATGTAGTCGGGGTTCTCTTTCATCAGGGCTTCAAGGCTGTAGCTCCAGCCTTCCACGCCTTCGGCAATGTTGCGTCCGCCGGCCATGCGTATAATGTCGTTGATGAAGGTGTTGCCGCCGGCGGTGAAGTTGCCCGAGGGGCCGAAGCCCACCACATAGTAGCAGCTGGCAGCGCTGGTGCGAGCTTCTCCGAGGGATGTCGCCTTACGGCGCAGCGTGGCGTTCAGGCTGTCAGCCTCCGTTTCCTTACCCACCAAGCGGCCGATGGCGCGTATGTTGTCGTAGAGGGCCTCGAAGCGCGGCTTCTCGATGACGCACACCATCGGGGTGCCCATGGCGTCCATCTGGTCGGTGATTTTCTTGCCCACCATGGAGCCGCTGATGACGAGGTCGGGGTTGAGGGAGAGAATGCTCTCGATGTTGAGGTTGCTGATGCCGCCGATACTGGGAATGCTCTGCGCCTCAGGCGGGTACTCGCAGAAGTCTGTGCGGCCGACGAGGATGTCTTGTGCGCCGAGGGCGTACATAATCTCGGTGACGGCAGGGGAGAGGCTCACCACGCGCTGCGGGTGAGCGGGCACCACCACCGTGCGACCATAGTCGTCGACGACGGTGTCTGTTACTTGCTCTTGGCGTTGCGATCCGCCACAGCCTACGGTTAGCATGACAGTCAACAGTAGGCTGAAAACGACAGGCGTTTTTATCGGGTGTATGTTTAGATGCATGGTGTTGTTTCTCTCTTTATTCTTGATAGTGACAATTGAAACGGCGTTCGTATTCTTCCGCCAGCTGGGGGCGGAAGTCGGGGTGTGCTATGCGGATAAGGTCTTCGGCTCGGTGTTGCAGGGTGCGGCCTTTGAGGCGGGCAATGCCGTATTCGGTGACGATATAGTCCACGTCGTTGCGCGAGGTGCTGACGGCAGCTCCTGGCGTGAGGAAAGGCTTGATGCGCGAGATGCTCCCGCCCGCTGCCGTGCTAGGCATGGCGATGATGGCTTTGCCCTCACGTGCAAGTGATGCACCGCGTATGAAGTCAACTTGTCCTCCGATGCCGCTGTATTGGCGCATGCCGATGGTTTCGCTGGACACCTGTCCCTGCAGGTCGACCTCGAGGCATGAATTGATGGATATCATGCGGTCGTTCTTGGCAATGATGAGTGGGCTGTTGACGTAATCAACAGGGTAGAATTCCACATCGGGGTTTTCATCGACGAAGTCGTACAACTCTCGCGGCCCCATGATGAAGGTTACCACAGCCTTGCCACGATGCAGCGTCTTGCGGCTGCCGTTGATGACACCCTTGCGCATCAAGTCCATCACTCCGCTGGAGAACATCTCGCTGTGTATGCCGAGGTCGTTTTTCTCTGTCAGCGACTGCAGCACAGCGTCTGGTATTCCGCCGATGCCTAGCTGCAGCGTCGATCCGTCTGCCACCAGCGAGGCACAGTGGCGTCCGATAGCCATCTCCACCTCGCCCGGCGAGGGCAAGCGGAGCTCCTGCAGTTGATAAGCGCAGGGGATGATATGGTCTATCTGCGACACATGTATCAGCGTGTCACCATAGGTGAAAGGCATCATCTCGTTGGTCTCTACGATGACGGTCTTGGCTGCATGGATGGCTGCTTTGGCGTAATCGCAACTCACCCCGAGCGAACAGTAGCCTTCGGCATTGGGTGGTGTGGCTTGGAAGACAGCCACATCGCATGGGATGTCGTTGCCAATCATCGACGGAACATCTTTGAAGTAGGCAGGGAAAAAGTCACCCTCCCTGCGTTCTATCACCTCGCGCGAATTTGCCGAGAGGAAGTTGCTCACATGACGGAAGTGACCGAAACAACGCGGCTTGTAGCATGGGTTGTCACCCAGCGTGGTCATGTGGAAGATGAGCACGTCGTTATAGTCTTCGCAGTGGTCGGCCAATGCCTGCTGTATCAGCCTCGGTGCTGCCGCAGCGTGACCCATCACCACACATTGTCCGTCGTGTATGTCTTTGATTGCCTCAAGGGGCTTGCTTACTTTCTTTTTGTAGTCTTCTTTCCAGTTCATAGTATGATAAGTTTATTTTTTTTTCGCATCGTCGTAGTCGGCAATGCGAACAGTTATATAGTTGCAATAGGGTAGGGCGGGGTGGGCGACAGCCATATGTCGCAGCCTCCAACAAGTGCCTTATAGACGCGAAAGCATTGCCGAAAAAATCGTACAGGGCAGGTCTCCTGGCTTATCCCTCAAGGCCGAAGTCTTCTCGGAGACGCTTGTCTCCAATGACGTTTGTTTTTCTGCCCATCAGCGGTGAATTACAGTTGCGCGACAGCTCATGATTTGCACATGATTCCCTCTTGGCAGCCCCATTACAAGGCTGACTCGGTCGATGTTATTATTTCAAAGTGCTGAATAATTGCCGTCTTGCGAAAGACCGTCTCTCAAAATGGCGATGCAAAGATACAATCTTTTTCTGTATTATGAAAGAAAAAATAATACTCTCTGTTTTAAAGTGTGTTTTATAAGTCAAATATTCTCCTGCTCGCCTTCGGCGTCGCGAAATATAGTTGATCTTATAAGTTATTCCGCCTGTGGCGGTTACGAGTAGCGGCTGATTTATGGTACGTTCTATTTATTTTTCACTTGAGAGTGCGTGTCTTCGGCACGCCGGGGTACATGTGCTTGATTGACCCCACACTACAGGTGTGGGGTTATTGATAGCCTCTTGGCTCCATAAAGTCGCCGACCACAGTTCGAGGCACTTCTTAATCAGAGTACTTCTCTTTTAGTTCTGATTGAGAATTACCAAGCATTCGGATTGATTCCGGTTATTCGGTGTTCGTCAGGCATCTTCCATGCCGCCACAGACGGGCAGGACGACGCTGGTGATGTAGGGGCACATGTCGCTGGCCAGGAAGACGCAGGCCTGTGCCACCTCGTCCACGGTGCCGGGGCGTTTCATAGGTATGCGGCTGCACCAGGTGTCCATGAGCTCCTTGGGTATGTCGGCCGTCATCTCGGTCTGCACGAATCCCGGGGCCACCACGTTGACGCGTATGTTGCGTGCGGCGAACTCCTTGGCGCAGCTCTTGCTGAAGCCTATGATGGCGGCTTTGGAGGCTGCGTAGTTGGCCTGGTTGTAGTTGCCGGCGATGCCCACCACCGAACCCATGTTTACTATGGAGCCGTGTCCCTGGCGCCACATGGCGGGCTGTATGGCCTTGGTCATGCAGAAGACGCTCTTGAGGTTGGTGTGCATCACGCGGTCGAACTGCTCCTCTGTCATGCGCTTCACGGCGCTGTCGTCGGTGATGCCGGCGTTGTTGACGAGTATGTCCACTTTGCCGAAGTCGGCGAGGACGTCCTTCACAAATGCCTGAGCCTGTTCATACTCTGCCACATCGGCGGCGTAGCCTTTGGCTTTCACGCCGAGGGCGGAGAGCTCCTGCTCCACGGCAATCATCTTATCGTTGCGTGTGCGTCCGCAGAAAGCCACATCGCAGCCCTCCTTAGCGAACCGCACGGCTATGGCGTGACCGATGCCGCGTGTGGCACCGGTGACTATGGCGGTCTTGTTCTGAAGTATCATCTATGAAATAAAAAAAGCCTCACTCCAATGCCGGAGTGAGGCTTTGTGGTTAATGATTAGAGCAGCTTGGCCAGTTTGGCGGCGAGGTCGCCGACGCGGGTGCTGTAGCCCTTCTCGTTGTCGTACCAGCTGACGATCTTCACGAAGTTGCCGTCCATGACCTGGGTCAGGAGGCTGTCGAAGATGCTGCTGTGCGTGTTGTCGATGATGTCGATGCTGACGATAGGCTCCTCGACATACTGGAGCACGCCCTTCATGGCGCCTTCAGCGGCCTCCTTGACGGCGGCGTTGATCTCCTCCTTGGTGACGTTGCAGTTCAGCTCGGCGGTGAGGTCGACGACGCTGCCGTCGGGAGTGGGGACGCGCATGGCGAAGCCGTCCAGCTTGCCTTTCAGCTCGGGGATGACCAGGCCCACGGCCTTGGCGGCACCGCTGCTGGTGGGGATGATGGAGACGGCGGCGGCGCGGGCACGGCGCAGGTCGCTGTGCGGCTGGTCGAGGATCTTCTGGTCGTTGGTGTAGCTGTGGACGGTGTTCATCAGGCCGCGCTTGATGCCGAACTTGTCGTTGAGCACCTTGGCCACGGGAGCCAGGCAGTTGGTGGTGCAGCTGGCGTTGCTGACGAGCTGCATCTCCTTGGTCAGCACGTTGTCGTTCACGCCCATGACGACGGTGGCGTCCACGTCCTCGGCCTTGCTGGCGGGCACGGTGAGGATGACCTTCTTGGCGCCGGCGTTGATGTGCTTCATCATCTGCTCGCGTTTCTTGAACAGGCCGGTGCTCTCCACCACGATGTCGACGCCCAGCTCTTTCCAGGGTAGGTTCTGCGGGTCGCGCTCGGCATAGATTTTCACCTTCTTGCCGTTGACCACCAGGCAGTCGCCGTCGGCGCTCACTTCGCCGTCGAAGTTGTCGTGCACGGAGTCATATTTGAACAGGTATGCCAGCGTCTTGGCGTCGGTGAGGTCGTTGATAGCGACGATGTCCAGCTCGGGGTGGGCGAGCATTGCGCGGAAGCTCATTCTTCCGATTCGGCCGAAGCCGTTGATTGCTACTTTTGCCATAGTATTTTGTTTTTTAATGTTTTATATTAAACTTTTGTTGATTGATTGTTTTACAAAAGTATTAAACATTTTCGACATGTGCAAACCTTTTTTAATATTTTCGTATCTTTGCACTCCGGCAATGGCAAAAGAGAAACGACATAAAACATTGAAGGCCAAAGGGCAGAAGCATAAAGGAGGCCTCAAGCCGTGGGGCGCATTGAGCTTCGTGGGCAAGGTGTGGCGCGTGCTGTGGCTGACCGTCGTCACCCTGTGGCTCGTCACCGTGCTGCAGGTGCTCCTCGGCTGGTTCATCAACCCTCCGCTCACCCCCCTCATGGTGCAGCGCTTCTTCCAGCAGGTGGGCGACGGGGAGCGCGCAGTGCGCTTCGAGCGCGACTATGTGCCACTGGACAGCATCAGCAACAACCTGATTACCGCCGTTGTGTATGCCGAAGACGGTCTCTTCATGTATCACCATGGCTTCGACGTCAAGCAGCTCAAGGCCGCCTACCGCGAAAACAAGAGCGGCCGCCGCTTCCGCGGCGGGAGCACCATCAGCAACCAGACGGCCAAAAACGCCTTCCTGCCGCACTCGCGCACCATGGCGCGCAAGGCCTTCGAGGCCTACTATACGGTTATGATAGAGGCCGTTTGGGGCAAGCGGCGCATCATGGAGGTGTACCTCAACATTATAGAGTTCGGCGACGGCATCTACGGCGCCGAGGCTGCCGCGCAGCACTACTTCGGCCACTCGGCCCGCCGTCTCACGCAGACAGAGGCCGCCCAGCTTGCTGCAACCCTGCCGGCACCCCTCAAGCGCAACCCCGCACACCAGACACCCTTCTTCCGCAAGCAGACCCAGCGCATCAAGGAACGCTTTAAGTGGGGTGCTGTAAACATTGATTTACCGATGGAAGAGCGCCGTGGTAGATACAAGGACCGCGAGACTCTGCTGGAGTTCTACCTATGGACGAAACGACAGAAATAGAACGCACGTGGATGCGCTACCGGCGCGACTACGAAGCCTACCTTAAGCTTGAGCGCGGCATGGCCGACAACAGCGTGAAAGCATACATGCAGGACTTTACCCACATGCAGCAGTTCATGTGCGAGCAAGGCATTGCGCCAGAGCAAGTAGCACATGCCGACCTACAGTGTTTGTTGAAGCAGTTGTGCGACCTTGGCATTGCCCCGGCATCGCAACGTCGTATGATTGCCGGCTGGCGCATGTTCTTCCACATGCTCGTAGTGGAGGACGTGCTCAAGGACAGCCCCGCCGCCCTCCTCGACCTGCCCATCAAGCCCAAGCACCTGCCCGATGTGCTCACCGACGACGAGGTCACGGCCATACAGGATACCTTTGACCGCAGCATCCCCGAAGGCGAGCGCAACTACGTGATTGTGGAGGTGTTGTACGGTTGCGGCCTGCGTGTGTCCGAGCTCGTCAACCTCAAACTCTCCAACATATACGTCGAAGAGCAGTACCTGCAGGTGATAGGCAAAGGCGACAAGGAACGGTGGGTGCCGATCAACGAACACGCCCTCAGGCTCTTGCTTGACTACATACACCTTGTGCGCAGCCATCAGGAGCCAACGCCAGGCGAGGAGAAGATAGTCTTCCTCAACCGCCGCGGGCACCGCCTGACGCGCCAGATGGTGTTCATCATGCTGCGCGACGCCGTTGCCAAGGCTGGCATAAAGAAAAAGGTGAGCCCCCATTCGCTGCGCCACAGCTTCGCCACCGAACTTGTGGAGAACGGGGCCGACCTCCGCTCTGTGCAGGAGATGCTTGGCCATGAAAGCATCAGCACCACAGAGATTTACACCCACCTCACCCGCGACACCCTGCGCAACACCATCGCCGCCTACCACCCCCATTACGCCAAGCATTGACGCCTCCGCCACCCCGTCGGCATGACCTGCGGCATGCCCCTCCGCTCCCTTTTTTGTCCCCATCCTCACCGGCCCCGGTACGGCTGTTCTACGGTTGTTTAACGGTTGTTCTACGGTTGTTCTACGGTTTAAACCGTTAAACAACCGTAGAACAACCGTTAAACAACCGTAGAACAGCCGTAGGGACTCCGTAGAGGGGCCGCGGGGGGCATGGAGGGTTGCCGGTGCGATGGAGTGTTGGTGGAGGTGTTGAATGTCAGATGATTGGTGCAAAATCGGCATTTTTTTACTGTAATATGGAAAAATAATTATAATTTTGCACTCTGTAAAAACGGTGCACCGGATATGAAAGACAAGCACAACTCACTGGTTATTTTGAAGTCCACGCTCAGCCGCCTGCCGTCCTACTATTGTTTTGTGGAGGAGCGCAAGGCCGCTGGCGAGGAGTATGTCTCGTCGGTTGCCATGGCAGAGAGCCTTGGCATCAATCCTGTACTTGTGCGCAAGGATTTGGCGAGCATCAGCAGGGAGCCCGGGCGTCCCAAGGTTGGATTCAGGGTGGAGACCCTGCTGGCTGACATGAAGAAGTACCTCGGCTACGACCACTATGACGAGGCGGTGCTTGTCGGGGTCGGTGCCCTGGGCCACGTGCTGCTGCAGTACGGCGGCTTTGCCAACTACGGCCTCGGCATTGTGGCGGGGTTCGACAAGGAGCCGTGTTCGGCCACGGTCGGCGGGCGCCCTGTGCTGCCGGTCGAGAAGCTGGTGTCGTTCCTTCGCCGCACACATATAGGTATAGGTATTATAGCCGTGCCTGCGCGCGAGGCGCAGAAGGTGGCGCAGATGTTGATTGACGGTGGCGTGCGTGCCATCTGGAATTTCGCACCGACGACCCTTGAGCTGCCGCGTGAGATACTGGTGAAGAACGAGAACCTGGCGGCGTCGCTCGCCGCTCTGACCACCGAGCTGCGCCGCCGCATTGGCGGCGGCGGGGTGGATGAACCGCCCGCGGTGGATAAAAAAACGATAAAAAAGTATTGATTTTTGAAATAAAGTTGTATATTTGCATCGCAAAACAGGGAAGCGAGAATGGTGGAGGAGTCGGATTGACAGCCTGTTAGATGAAAATTGACAACAATAAAAATCAATAAAAAATGACGATAAAGGTTTGTGTCGGCAGTTCATGCCACCTGAAAGGATCATACGATGTGATTGAGGCCTTCACCGAGGTGCTCAAGAAATACGATGTTGAGGATGTAGTGGAGCTGCAGGCGAGCTTTTGCCTCGGCCACTGCGCCAAGGGTGTGAATGTGGCCTGCGAGGGCGTCGTTCCCGCCGCCCACGGTTCCCAGGTGGAGGAGACCCCCGAGGGATTCATACTGCACAACGTCAGCGCCGGCAATGTGGAAGAGTTGTTTGCCAGCGAGATATATCCCAAACTGAACCTGAATTAGGACTACATGCGGTCGTGTGTGTGTCCCGCGGCAAATGCCGCAGGGCGGGTTTGCGATTGCTCCACTATATAATATATTAAGGAAAAACCATGTCAGAATATCTTGAATTCCGGACGGTGCAGTGCAAGGACTGCTACCGTTGCCTGCGCGAGTGTCCTGTGAAGGCAATAAACATCAAGGATCACCACGCTCAAATATTGGAAGACCACTGCATACTGTGCGGCCATTGCACGAAGGTGTGCCCCCAGAAGGCCAAAATAGAGCACAGCGAGCTGCCCGTGGTGCGCGAGTTGCTGCGCAGCGGAGCCCGCGTGGCGGCCACGGTGGCGCCGTCGTTCATCAGCAGCCTCGGGCAGGAGGACTTTTCGGAGCTGCGCATAGCGCTGGCCAAGCTTGGCTTCGCCGTGGCCGAGGAGACTGCTGTGGGCGCGCAGGCTGTGGTGGAGGAATACAAACGGGTGCTAAAAACGGGAGAGATGAGGAACTTCATAACCTCTGCTTGTCCGGCGGCGTGCCGCCTTATCCAAATGTACTACCCCAAAGCTCTCCCGTACCTTGCCCCCGTTGACTCGCCCATGGTGGCGCACGCCAAGATGCTGCGCAAGGGCGATCCCGGACTGAAGGTGGTTTTCATCGGGCCCTGCATAGCCAAGAAGCGCGAGGCCGACGAGCATGGCATAGACGCCGTGCTCACTTTCGACGAGCTGCTGACCCTCTTCCGTGAGAGCGGCATCGACCTGGCGAACATCAACAAGCTGGCTGTGGGTTCCGACAACGGTTGCGCCAACCGTGCCAAGGCATTCCCTGCCACACAGGGCATCATCCGTTCGTTCGACGCGTTGCCCGAGGGCTACCGCTACCTTGCTGTGGACGGGGTGGACCGCCTGGCCGGGGTGCTGGAGAACATTGAGAGCCTGGACCATGTGTTCATTGAGATGAATGTGTGCCCCGGAGGCTGCATCAACGGCCCTTGTGCCATAGAGAACGAAGGGGGCTTGATGAAGGCCGAGGCCGACATCGACGCTTATGTGGAGCGCGAGATGGCCACGCGCAAGCACGCTCCCGCTCCCGACGCCGGGGTGTCGTTGGCCTATGCCTACCCGCGGCTGCGCGCCAAGAGCCGTCCGGCCACGGAGAAAGAGATAGAGGATGTGCTGCACCGCACCGGCAAGTTTTCGCCTGCCGACGAGTTGAACTGCGGTGCTTGCGGCTACAGCACGTGCCGCGAGAAGGCTTGGGCTGTGGTCAACGGCTATGCCGACATAGACATCTGCCTGCCATATATGCGCAAGCGAGCCGAGAGCCTTGCTGTGGACATAGTGCGCAACTCGCCCGAAGGCGTGGTGCTGGTGGACTCGGACATGAATATTGTGGACATCAACGCCTCGGCCATGAAGATGCTTGGCCTTGGCGGCACACCGGAGAGCGTGCAGGGGCACCCCATGGCGGAGAACTTCCAGCCAATAGATTTCTACAATGCCTACACGAAGAAATGCCGCACAGAGAACCCGTGCATCCACATCGCTGCCACCGACCGCTATGTGAGCCTCACGGTGAGCAACCTCAGCGAACAGAATCTGTTGTTTGGCCTTATGAAGGACATTTCGGAGCAGGTCAACTATGAGAAGAAGCTCGACAAGGTGAAGGCGGACACCATAGCCACCACCGACAACCTAATCATGAAGCAGATGCGTGTGGTGCAGGAGGTGGCGTCCCTTCTCGGCGAGACCACGGCGGAGACCAAGGTGGCCCTGATGAACCTGAAGAACATGCTTGCCGACGGCCATTCGGACCTGCGCTCCGACGGGCGGCCAACAGATTGGAAGACAGCGAAAAAGGAGTGAATGCATAATCGGGAGAATGAAAGAGCTATGAAGGAATTGTGTATTGAATACGGCTTCACGTCGCTGAACCACTATGGCGAGGAGTTGTGCGGCGACAATGTGGAGATGTGTGTCAACGGCGAGTGGACCACGCTGGTGCTCGCCGACGGACTGGGCAGCGGAGTGAAAGCCAATATCCTCTCCACGCTCACCAGCAAGATACTGTGCACCATGGTGGCCGCAGGGGCCGACATCGAGGAGTGCGTGGAGACGGTCATACAGACCCTGCCGGTGTGCAAAGAGCGCCAGGTGGCGTACAGCACCTTCTCTGTCATCCATGTGGACAACCACGGCAAGGGGCATCTCTTTGAGTTTGACAACCCCGAGGCTATCTGGTACCACGCCGGTCACACGCAGAACTTTCCGCGCATGGAGAAAGAGATATGCGGCAAGAAGGTGTACATCACCGAGCTTGAGCTTGAGGCCGGCGACATGGTCTTTGTCATGAGCGACGGCACCATACACGCAGGCATAGGCCAGATACTGAATTTCGGCTGGCAGCGCAAAGAAATCATGCAGCATCTCGACGCCAACATAGACCCCCACATGTCGGCCCGTGCCGCCGCCTGCCTGCTGGCATCGGCCTGCAACGACCTGTACCTCGACCGTCCCGGCGACGACACCACGGTGGCTGCTGTGCGCATACGACCGCGCACCGAGGTGCACATCATGGTGGGTCCGCCGGTTGACAAGGAGCGCGACGCCGAATATGTGGCGAAATTCATGGAAGGGGCTGACAAGCGCATAGTCTGCGGCGGCACCACGTCGCAGGTGGTGGCACGCTGCATCGGGCAGAAGTTGAAGACATCGTTTGACTTTCCCGACCGCGAGGTGCCGCCCATAGGCTTCATTGACGGCATCGACCTTACCACCGAGGGGGTCATTACCCTGCGCCGTCTGCTGGCGCTGTCGGAGAGGTATGTGTCGGTGAAAGACCTGACGCCCAAGACGTACAGCAAGAAGGACGGTGGGTCGCTGCTGGCCAACATTATCTTCGAGGAGAGCACGCATGTGGTGTTCTTTGTGGGTCAAAATGTCAACGCAGCCCATCAGGGGCTTGACATAGACATCACCATGAAGCTCAAACTTGTGGAGCGCCTGGCAGAGAACCTGCGCCGCATGGGTAAACAAGTAACTGTCAACTACGACTAAAGTGATATATGGAACAGAAATTATTTGACACCAACGTACAGTGGATTAAATACAAAGTGCTCAAGGAGGTCATTCGCCGGGCCTATGAAGGCGGGCTGGACGAAGCATATCTTGAAATACCCAAAATAATCAGCCCGGGGCCGAAATCGGAGCTCAACTGCTGCATATACAAGGAGAGGGCCATTGTGCAAGAGCGCATACACATGGCCATGGGCGGTGACAAGGATAACCCGAATCCTGTGCAGGTCATGGAGATAGCATGTGACGAGTGCCCCGCAGCAGGCATGCTTGTGACCGAGGCATGCCGCGGGTGCATGATGCATGCCTGCAAGGATGTGTGTCCGCGCGATGCCATCACTATCGTCAACCATCGCTGCACAATAGACAAGAGTAAATGCATAGAGTGCGGACGCTGCTCGCAGGCATGTCCATACAGCGCCATCATTGCCCAGCACCGCCCATGCATGAAGAGTTGCAAGGTGAAGGCCATATCCATCAACAGTGACGACAAAGCCGTCATAGACAACACGAAGTGCATATCGTGTGGAGCCTGCGTGGTCAGTTGTCCTTTCGGCGCCATCACCGACAGGTCGCATGTGCTGGACATTATAGACATTCTCAAGGGCTCGGATGGCAACAGCAGATACCGTGTGTATGCAGTCATTGCGCCGGCCATCGTAAGCCAGTGCCGTTTCGGACGCATAGGACAAGTGGTTACAGCCATTAAGCAGCTTGGGTTCCACCAGGTTGTAGAGGCAGCCCTCGGTGCCGACATCACCCTGTACAATGAGGCACGGGAGTTCAAGGAGAAGGCTGAGCACATGGCGGAGCCTGTAATGACTACGTCGTGCTGTCCGGCGTTTGTGTCCTTTGTTGAAAAGAACTTCCCGGAATATCGCGATGCCATCTCGACCTCGGTGTCACCCATGGTGATGGCAGCAAGGCTCATAAAACGCTCCGACCCGACGGCGAAGGTGGTGTTTATAGGCCCTTGCGCGGCCAAAAAGTCGGAGTATACGCTGCCGAAGACAGGCGGGATGATTGACAGCGTGATGTCGTTTGAGGAGCTGCAGGCTTTCGTTGATGCCAGGGGTATAGACACCACAAAATGCGAGGACACCAACCTTGACAATGCATCCTATTATGGCAGGATTTTCGCCAAGAGCGGAGGTTTGTCGCAAGGGGTGGCTTATGTGGCGTCGCAACTGGGCATAGACGGGGTGAAACCGCTTGCCATGAACGGCATAGACCAGTGCAGGCAGCACCTTTCGCTGCTCCGTGCGCACAAGGCCACGGCAAATTTCTTCGAGGGTATGGCCTGCGATGGTGGCTGCATAGGCGGACCGCTGAGCATCACGCGGTCGCCGCGCAATGTTGTCGATGTGGACCAGTATGGCAATTCGGCCAAGGAGAAAAACATCGACGGGTCGGTGCGCCTGTATCAGATGACGTTCCCGGAAACACAAGAATAATAGCTTTTTAGGATATACTGAAAAACGGTCAACAATAGCTGTTGACCGTTTTTTTGTATTTTTTGCCGTATGAATGAAATAATTTTCGTATCTTTGCAGTCTCTAAAAACGATAAAAGTAAAATAATTAATTAATAACTAATATTATACAAAGATGACGAAGTACGTTTACACCTTTGGCGGAAAGACTGCCGAGGGAAAAGCCGACATGAAGAACCTCCTTGGCGGCAAGGGCGCCAACCTTGCCGAGATGTGTCTGCTGGGTCTGCCGGTGCCTGCCGGTCTGACGATTACTACCGAGTGCTGCACGGCCTATTACGCCAACAACTGCGAGCTCCCGAAGGGCTTGATGGACGAAGTGTGGAAGGGTGTGGAGAATATAGAGAAGATTATGGGTATGAAGTATGACGATGCCGAGAACCCCCTGCTGGTGAGCTGCCGAAGCGGCGCACGCTCGTCGATGCCCGGCATGATGGACACTGTGCTGAACATAGGCCTCAGCAGCAAGACTATTCCCGGCATGCTGAAGAAGACCAATAACCCGAGGTTTGTGTACGACTCGTACCGTCGTCTGATAATGATGTACGCCGACGTGGTGATGGAGAAGAGCGAGGGCATTGAGCCCGCCGACGGCAAGGGCATCCGCAAGCAGCTGGACGACATGCTCGACGAGTACAAGTCGGTTAAGGGCTACAAGAGCGACACCGAGCTGACGGCCGACGACCTGAAGAAGCTGGCCGACGCCTTCAAGGTGAGAGTGAAAGAGGTGCTGGGCACCGAGTTCCCCGACGACGCCCGCGCCCAGATGGAGGGCGGCATCAAGGCTGTCTTCAAGAGCTGGAACGGCAAGAAGGCTGTGAGCTACCGCAAGATCGAGGGTATCCCCGACGATTGGGGCACCGCCGTCAACGTGCAGGCCATGGTCTTCGGCAACATGGGTGACACCAGCGCCACCGGCGTGGCCTTCACCCGCAACCCCGCCACCGGCGACAACCAGTTCTATGGAGAGTGGCTCATCAACGCGCAGGGCGAGGACGTGGTGGCAGGTATCCGCACCCCCAACCCCCTGAACGACGACACCAAGAACGAGCAGAACAAGCACATGCACTCGATGCAGGAGCTGATGCCCGAGACATACAAGGAGCTGTGCGACATACGCAGCATCCTGGAGAAGAACTACCACGACATGCTGGACATTGAGTTCACCATCCAGGACGGCAAGCTGTACATGCTGCAGTGCCGCGTGGGCAAGCGCACCGGCGTTGCCGCCCTCACCATGGCCATGGACATGCTGAAGGAAGGCCTGATTGACGAGAGCGAGGTGGTGATGCGCATAAGCCCCGCCCAGCTCGACGAACTGCTGCACCCCATCCTCGACAGCAGCGACGAGAAGAAGCACACCGTGCTGGCCAAGGGTCTACCCGCCGGCCCCGGCGGCGCCGTGGGTGTGATAGCCCTCACGAGCGAGAAGGCCAAAGAGTATCAGGCTGCCGGTATCAAGAACATCCTCGTGCGCGAGGAGACCAACCCCGAGGATGTGGAGGGCATGCGTGCCGCCGACGGCATCCTCACCGCTCGCGGCGGTATGACCAGCCACGCAGCCCTCGTGGCCCGCGGATGGGGCAAGTGCTGCATCGTGGGTTGCGACGCCGTGAAGATAGAGCTGGAGAAGACATCAGTCTCTACGGACGAGTATGGCAAGAAGAAAGTAAAAGTGGAGGAGCGTGGCATAGTGACTATCAACGGCAAGACCTTCAAGGAGGGCGACCTGCTGAGCCTCAATGGCTCGAAGGGCTGGGTGTATGACGAGGAGGTGAAGATGATCAACGCCACCGAGAACCCGCTGTTCCAGCAGTTCATGAAGATTGTTGACAAGCACCGCAAGATGGGTGTGCGCACCAACGCCGACAACCCCGCCGACGCCCAGAAGGCTATCGACTTCGGCGCCGAGGGTATCGGTCTGTTCCGCATAGAGCACATGTTCTACGGCGAGAACAGCGAGAAGCCGCTGGAGAAGCTGCGCAACATGATACTGGCCAACACGCGCGAGGAGCGCATCGCCGCCCTCGACGAGCTGGAGCCCTACATCCGCGAGAGCGCCAAGGGCACTCTGAAGGTGATGGACGGCAAGCCGTTGACCTTCCGCCTTATGGACCCCCCGCTGCATGAGTTTGCCCCGCAGGGCAGCGAGAAGATGCAGGAGGCCGCCAAGCGCCTGGGCATCAGCTATGAGGATGTCAAGAAGCGTGTGGAGAGCCTGCACGAGGTGAACCCCATGATGGGTCTGCGCGGCGTGCGTCTGGGCATCATCTACCCGGAGATTACCCGCGTGCAGTTCCGCGCCCTCTTCAGCGCCACCTGCGAGCTGATGAAGGAAGGCATGCACCCGATGCTTGAGATCATGGTGCCACTGACCATTAACGCCGCCGAGCTGCGCCACCAGAAAGCCATAGCCACCGAGGTGAAGGAAGAGGTGGAGAAGAAGTACGGCGTGAAGTTCGAGTACAAGTTCGGCACGATGATTGAGATACCGCGCGCTGCCCTGGTAGCCAACCAGATAGCCGAGGTGGCCGAGTTCTTCAGCTTCGGCACCAACGACCTGACGCAGATGACCTTCGGCTTCAGCCGCGATGACGTCAACGCCATCGTGAAGACATATGTCGACGAGAAGATTATCCCGGCCGACCCGTTCAACAACTTCGACACCGAGTGTGTGGGCGAGCTGGTGAAGATAGGCATCGAGCGCGGCCGTGGCACCCGTGCCAACCTCAAGTGCGGCGTCTGCGGCGAGCACGGTGGCGACCCGACGGCTGCCGAGTTCTTCTACAAGGCCGGCATGAACTATGTCAGCTGCTCACCGTTCCGCGTGCCTGTGGCCCGCCTTGCCGCCGCCCAGGCCGCCATCAAGGAAGCGAGAGAGAAATAACAAGGAACAGTGAGTTGCAGGCTGCGAGTTCTTGGGAGGCTGACGCCTCACTCGCGGCTTGCAACTCATGGTTTGACTACCCAAAATATATTATCATGAACGACAAGATAAAGAAAGACTTGGAAGCGCTGGGCATAACCGGCGTAAAAGAGATACACTACAACCCTTCGTATGAGGAGTTGTTCAAGATGGAGATGGACCCCGCGCTGACGGGTTACGACAAGGGACAGCTCACAGAGCTCGACGCCATCAACGTGATGACCGGCATATATACTGGTCGCTCGCCCAAGGACAAATACATTGTCATGGACGAGAACTCCAAGGACACCGTGTGGTGGACCACGCCGGAGTACAAGAACGACAACCACCCGATGAGCAAGGAGGTGTGGGCGCAGATGAAGGACTTGGCCCTGAAGGAACTCTGCAGCAAGGAGCTTTTCGTTGTCGATGCTTTCTGCGGAGCCAACAAGGACACCCGAATAGCTGTGCGTTTCATCATGGAGGTGGCCTGGCAGGCACACTTTGTGCGCAACATGTTCATCAAGCCTACGGCAGAGGAGCTCAAGGAGTTCAAGCCGAGTTTCACCGTATACACGGCCAGCAAGGCCAAGGTGGAGAACTACAAGGAGCTGGGGCTTAACAGCGAGACATGTGTGGCGTTCAACGTCAGCAGCCGCGAGCAGGTCATCCTCAATACGTGGTACGGCGGCGAGATGAAGAAGGGTATGTTCTCGATGATGAACTATTATCTTCCGTTGCGTGGCATCGCCTCGATGCATTGCTCCGCCAACACCGACATGGACGGCAAGCATACTGCCATCTTCTTCGGCCTCAGCGGTACCGGCAAGACCACCCTCAGCACCGACCCGAAGCGCCTGCTCATAGGCGACGACGAGCACGGCTGGGACGATGAGGGTGTGTTCAACTTCGAGGGCGGCTGTTATGCCAAGGTCATCAACCTTGACAAGGACAGCGAGCCCGACATATACAACGCCATACGCCGCAATGCCCTGTTGGAGAACGTGACAGTGGCTTCCGATGGCAAGATAGACTTCGCCGACAAGAGCGTCACCGAGAATACTCGCGTGAGCTATCCAATAGACCACATCGAGAAGATCGTGCGTCCAGTGAGCGCAGCCCCTGCCGCCGAGAACGTAATCTTCCTGTCAGCCGATGCCTTCGGCGTGCTGCCTCCGGTGAGCATCCTCACTCCAGACCAGTGCAAGTACTACTTCCTTAGCGGTTTCACTGCCAAGCTGGCCGGTACTGAGCGTGGCATCACCGAACCCACGCCGACCTTCAGCGCCTGCTTTGGCCAGGCTTTCCTCGAACTGCATCCCACCAAGTATGCCGAGGAGCTGGTGAAGCGCATGGAGAAGAGCGGTGCCAAGGCCTATCTGGTCAATACCGGCTGGAACGGCACGGGCAAGCGTATATCTATTAAAGATACGCGCGGCATTATAGATGCCATTCTTGACGGTTCAATACTCAAGGCTCCGACGAAGAAGATTCCTTACTTTGACTTTGAGGTGCCTACGGCGCTTCCGGGCGTTGACCCGAAGATCCTTGACCCGCGCGACACATACGCTGACGCAAAGGTGTGGGACGAGAAGGCCCGCGACCTGGCCGACCGTTTTGTAAAGAACTTTGTCAAGTTCACTCACAACGAGGCTGGCAAGGCTCTTGTTGCCGCCGGTCCCAAGGTTAATTAATATAATACAATATGAAAAAACTGCTCATAACGCTTCTCTTTGTGGGCATTGGATGCTTTGCCTGGGCCTATGACTTCAGTGTGCCCAGGCAGGGCTATTCCCTTTATTTCAACATCGTGGACAACACCGACAAGGCTGTAGAGCTTGTTGCGCCGCAGGAAAAAGGCAACTACCGGTGGATGGGTATCGTTCCTCCAACTGGCGTGGTTAATATTCCTGCCGAGGTGGAGCACGACGGCGTGGTCTACACGGTTGTCTCCATTGCCGAAAGGGCTTTTTCTGGCTGCGCTGACGTCACAGGTGTCAACTTCCCGCCAACGCTAACCGATATTGGTGCCTATGCGTTCTACCAGTGTCCAAACTTGCGCGGCGTCATAACCCTTGGTGAAAACATCATCAATGTGGGGCGCGGCGCTTTTTATGGCTGCATGGGTATAACGGAGCTTCGGTTCAACGCCGTTGCATGTGAGTCTATGGGAGGCTCCCGTAGTGCCACAGTCTTCGGTAACTGTCGTTCGCTGACCAAGGTGACCTTCGGCCCCAATGTACGATTCATACCTGACTATGCCTTCGTGGGCATGGATATGCTCCGCTTCCAGTGGAACCTTCCGGAGAGCCTTGAGGCAATCGGTGAATATGCTTTTGCCTATTGCTACTCAATCAGTGGCAACCTGGTAATCCCTGAAGGCGTGAAGGTCATTGGCCCTTATGCTTTTGCACAGTGCCATTCGACAACGGGCATTGAGATACCGGCACGCATAGAACGCATAGACCAGCGCGCTTTTTACCAGTGCATAAATGTCAGGCAGATCACTGTCAAAGCCATTGTTCCGCCCAACGCCGGAGTGGAAATCTTCAGCGGCGTACCAGCTGGAGCACCGCTCTATGTCCCATGCATCAGCGTTGACAGCTACAGGAATGCCAAGGAGTGGGGCACGCGCAGCAACATACGCCAAACGGAGCCCTGCACCATAGAGCTTTATGCTCGGCCAGACGACCCTGAAAGCGGCAAGGTTGTTGGCTATGGCACCTACAGGGTGGGGGATACCGCCACTCTGACTGCCATCTGCCACTTGGGCTACGGTTTCCAGGGATGGGCCGACGGTAATGGCGACAACCCCAGACAGGTCATTGTCAAAGATACGACGACTTATGTGGCTGTCATGAAGGAGGCTGAAGTCATCCGCGAGGTTGAATATATACACGACACCACCTATATGGATGGTGTGGAGGTCATATATGAGACTTACGAGGTCAATGATGTCGCAGAACCCATATCCTCACAAGAGAGAATAGTCTATGATCGCAAGAAGCGTCGTGTCGACGTGCCGATAGACCGCAAGGAGATTATGTCCCTTGCCCTCTATAATGAAGCCGGCCAGTGCATATTCACCGGCAAGCCTCTCTTTGGTCATGTCAACATGAGAAGGTACCCAACGGGCTACTATATTATCCGCATCACCACACTCGACGACGAGCAGTTCCTCCGTTTCTTCCATTCGAAAAACAAATAAAACAACAATAACAATATGGCAAAAAACAACTTTGCATCACGCCACAACGGTGTCTCCAAAGAGGCCGATGTGCAGAAAATGCTTGACACCATCGGTGTTGGCACCATGGACGAGCTCATTGATAAGGCTGTCCCGGCAGCCATCCGCCTCGCCGAACCGCTGCCTCTTGACAGCGGCGTCTCCGAGCAGGCTTTCCTTGGCCGCGTACGTTCCCTCGCGCAGCGCAACAAACTTTACCGCACATACATCGGTATGGGCTACTATGGCACGGTGACCCCGGCTGTCATCATGCGCAACGTCTTCGAGAACCCCGGTTGGTACACCAGCTACACTCCGTATCAGACAGAGATTTCGCAGGGCCGCCTTCAGGCACTTATGACCTATCAGACTATGGTTGCCTCGATGACCGGCATGCCCCTGTCCAATGCTTCGCTTCTTGACGAGGCCACTGCCGCCGGCGAGGCCATGATTATGTTCTACAACAGCCGTTCGCGTCAGGCTGTGAAGGACGGCGTCTGCAAGGTCTTTGTCGACGAAGGTATCCTCCCGCAGACCCTCGCGGTCATGCAGACCAACGCCGCACCGCGTGGCATCGAGATTGTCACCGGCAAAGCCGCCCAGACAGAACTCGACGGCAGTTATTTCGCAGCCTTCGTGCAGTACCCCAACCAGTTCGGCGAAGCCATGGACTGGACTCCTTTCATCGCCAAGTGCCATGAGAAAGGCATCTTCGTCTGCATGGCCACCGACCTGATGGCCCTTGCCCTCATGAAGACTCCGGGCGAGATGGGTGCCGACTGTGCCGTGGGTAGCACACAGCGTTTCGGTCTGCCGATGGGCTTCGGCGGTCCCCATGCTGGCTTCTTCGCCTTCACCGATGCCTTCAAGCGTCTCTTCCCGGGACGTATCATCGGCTGGAGCGTCGACGCCAAGGGCAACCCCGCTCTCCGTATGGCACTCGGCATGCGCGAGCAGCACATCAAGCGCGACAAAGCCACTTCCAACATCTGCACAGCCTCGGCTCTTGTGGCCAACATGAGCGGTTTCTACGCCGTGTGGCATGGCCCGGAAGGCATCAGCGAGATAGCCACCCGCATCTGCGCCCGTGCCCACCGTCTGGCCATGGAGCTGGAACAGTATGGCTACAAGCAGTGGAACAAGGTATACTTCGACACGCTCGCCCTTCAGTGCCCCGTGCCCACCGCCAAGGTGCGCGAAGTGGCTCTCAAGCATGAGATCAACTTCCGCTACATCTGCGACGAGTGCATCGGCATCAGCATCGACGAGACCACAGAGAAGGCCGACCTCGACGCCATAGTGGCCTGCCTCGCAGAAGCCGCTGGCAAGAGCGCCAAGCCGCTGGAGTGCAAGGGCAGCTGCTGCCAGTTCGCCAACGAGGCCATACCCGCCGACCTCAAGCGCGCCACATCCTTCCTCACGCAGAAGGTCTTCAACTCATACCACGACGAGACTTCCATGATGCGCTATATAAAGATGCTTGAGGAGAAAGACCTCTCCCTCAACCGCGCCATGATACCTCTCGGCTCATGCACCATGAAACTCAACGCCGCCGCCGAGATGATGCCTCTCTCGTGGAGCAGGTTCGCAGGCATGCATCCCTTTGTGCCCGCCGACCAGGCCGAGGGCTACATTGAGATGATCAAGGACATCGAGCACCGTCTCGCCGTCATTACGGGCTTTGCCGGATGCTCTCTGCAGCCCAACTCGGGTGCCTATGGCGAGTACAGCGGCCTCACGGTTATTCGCAACTACCATATTGCCAACGGCCAGCCCCAGCGCAACGTCTGCCTCATCCCGGCTTCGGCCCACGGCACCAACCCCGCTTCCGCCGCCAAGGCCGGCATGACGGTGGTTGTCGTGAAGTGCAACGACCGCGGCGATGTGGACATCGACGATCTGCGTGCCAAAGCCGAGCAGTACAAGGACACCCTCAGCTGCCTCATGATCACCTATCCCTCCACCCACGGTGCCTTCGAGGAAGGTATCCTCGACATCATCAACATCATCCATTCGCTGGGTGCTCTTGTCTACATGGACGGTGCCAACATGAACGCTCAGGTCGGCCTCACCAGCCCCGGCCGCATGGGTGCCGATGTGTGCCACCTCAACCTCCACAAGACCTTCGCCATGCCTCACGGCGGTGGCGGCCCCGGTGTCGGCCCCATCTGCGTCAGCCAGAAACTCGTCGACTTCCTGCCCACCCATCCCGTGGTCAGCGTCGGCGGCGCCAAGGGCAACACCATGGCGGCAGCACCCTACGGCAGCGCCTATCTCCTGCCCATCACCTATGGCTACCTCCTCATGCTCGGCGGCGACGGCCTCACCGAGGTCACCAAGCATGCCATCCTCAACGCCAACTATCTCCGCGCCCGCCTGCAGAAGTACTACAAGATACTCTACACCAACCGTAACGGTATGTGCGGCCACGAGATGATTGTCGACTTCAACGAGTTCAGCCTCAAGGTCAGTGTCGGCGACATCGCCAAACGTCTCATGGACTATGGTTTCCATGCCCCCACGGTGGCTTTCCCCGTGCACAACACCCTCATGGTGGAACCCACCGAGAGCGAGCCCCTCGCCGAACTCGACCGCTTCTGCGACGCCATGATTGCCATCCGTCAGGAGATTGACGACGTCATGACCGGCAAGGTGGACGAGCACAACAACCCCATCTGC
This sequence comes from Bacteroidales bacterium, assembly GCA_017522105.1. Classification (GTDB taxonomy): domain Bacteria; phylum Bacteroidota; class Bacteroidia; order Bacteroidales; family P3; genus Colimorpha. The sequence continues at coordinate 35,326 of JAFXAA010000030.1, forward strand.
AACGCCCCGCACACCATGCAGGTGGTCTGCGCCGACGAGTGGAACCTCCCGTACAGCCGCCAGAAGGCTGCCTTCCCGCAGCCCCACTGCGAGAAGTACTGGCCCACCATCAGCAAGATCGACGACGCCTACGGCGACCGCAACCTGCAGGCCGTCTGGGCTGAATAGTCATTGGGCAGACAATAAAAGTGATGGCCGGCTACCTCGTAGCCGGCCATCTTTTTTGTTTGGCGCCCGTGTGGCGTACGTCCGTTGCCTCGAGCTCCGCTGCCACGCCGAGGCGCAGGGTGGGGGAGGCGGCCCGTGGCTTCAGCCTACGGGCGTAGGCTCCGTGTTGAAGGCCTCCTCCAGTTCGCGGCTCGTCTCGCCCTTCTCCACATCGAAGAACACCTTGTTCTCGTCGGCGCTGATGCGGATGGTGTCGCCGGGCAGTTTCACGGCCTTGATGATCTCGTCGGCCAGGTCGTCCTCCACATAGCGCTGTATGGCTCTCCGCAGCGGTCGCGCGCCGTACTGCTCGTCCCATCCCTTGGCCACAAGGAAGTCCTTGGCTTTTTCGTCAATCTCCACGCCGTAACCCATCTGCCTCACGCGTGCGAACAGACCCTTCAACTCAATGTCTATTATCTTATGTATGTCTTCGCGTTTCAGGCTGTTGAAGTAGATGATGTCGTCTATGCGGTTGATGAATTCAGGCGCAAAAGCCTTTTTCAGGCTCTTCTCTATCACGTCGCGTTGCAGCTCCGCTTTCTCGGCCTCGCGGGCGGCGGTGTTGAAGCCCACGCCCGTGCCGAACTCCTTGAGCTGACGGCTGCCGATGTTCGACGTCATTATTATTATGGTGTTCTTGAAGTCCACCTTGCGCCCTATGCCGTCGGTGAGCACACCGTCGTCGAGCACCTGCAGCAGCACGTTGAACACGTCGGGGTGCGCTTTCTCAATCTCGTCCAGCAGCACTATGCTGTACGGCTTGCGGCGCACACGCTCCGTCAGCTGGCCGCCTTCCTCGTAGCCCACATATCCCGGAGGCGCTCCTATCAGGCGGCTCACGGCAAACTTCTCCATATACTCGCTCATGTCTATCCTTATCATCGCCGCCTCGCTGTCAAACAGGTACTTGGCCAGCACTTTGGTGAGGTAGGTCTTACCCACGCCCGTGGGACCGAGGAAGAGGAAGCTGCCTATCGGGCGGTTCGGGTCTTTGAGGCCCGCACGGTTGCGCCTGATGGCTTTGGCAATCTGGCTTATCGCCTCGTCCTGCCCAACCACCGAGCCTTTCAGCTCGCTCTCCATGTTCAGCAGGCGCCCCTGCTCGCTCTCCGCGATGCGCTCCACCGGCACGCCGGTCATCATGGCCACCACGGCGGCCACATCCTCGGCCTTCACCTGCACGCGCTTCTCGCGCTCCTCGTCTTCCCAGCGCTTCTTCATGTCGGCCAGCTTGGCCGTAAGGTCGCGCTCCTGGTCGCGGTACTGCGCCGCCTCGCTGTAGTGCTTGCCGGCAAGCACCTCCTTCTTCAGCTTTGCCACCTTTGCCACCTCGGCCTCCAGCGTCACTATCTCCTCCGGCACCTTCACGTTGGCTATCCTCACCCGCGCCCCGGCCTCGTCCATGGCGTCGATGGCCTTGTCCGGCTGAAGGCGGTCGCTCACATAGCGCTCCGTCAGGCTCACGCAGGCCTCTATGGCCTCGTCGCTGTAGCTCACCATGTGGTGGTCTTCGTATTTGTCCTTTATGTTGTTCAGTATCTCCAGCGTCTCCTCCGCCGTGGCGGGTTCCACCAGCACTTTCTGGAACCTCCGCTCCAGGGCGGTGTCCTTCTCGATGTACTGGCGGTATTCGTCGAGCGTCGTCGTGCCGATGCACTGTATGGCCCCGCGGCTCAGTGCGGGCTTGAACATGTTGCTCGCGTCCAGACTTCCAGCCGCGCTCCCGGCGCCGACGATGGTGTGTATCTCGTCGATGAAGATGATAATCTCCGGATGCTGCTCCAGCTCGGTGATGATGGCCTTCATCCTCTCTTCGAACTGGCCGCGGTACTTCGTGCCCGCCACCAGCCCTGCAAGGTCGAGGCTCAGCAGGCGCTTGCCGTAGAGCGTACGCGGCACATTGCCCTCGGCAATCCTCAGCGCCAGCCCCTCGGCTATGGCGCTCTTGCCAACGCCGCTCTCGCCGATCAGTATCGGGTTGTTCTTCTTCCGGCGGCTCAATATCTGCGCTATGCGGTCCATCTCCTTCTGCCGCCCCACTATGGGGTCAAGCTTCCCTTGCTCGGCCAGCTTCGTCAGGTCGCGCCCGAAGTTCTCCAGCGCCGGCGTGCCGCTCTTGCCGCTCTCGGCCTTCCGCTTCCCGCCGTCGCTCCGCGTGGGGTCGTCGAAGGGGTCGTCGTTGTCGTCGTCGCTCGTCTGCATGCTGAAGTCGGGTAGGGCAGAGGGCTCCGTGGCGGGCCCGTTGGCTCTCACCACCTTGCTGAACCGCTCGTAGTCCACGCCGGCCTTCTGCAGCAGGTTGCTCACCAGGTTGTCGCCTTCCTGCAGCATGGCCAGCACCAGGTGCTCCGTACCGATTTCCTTGGCTTTCAGCTTGATGCTCTCCAGGTAGCTCAGCCGTAGCACTTTCTCAGTCTGCCGCAGCATCGGTATTTCGCTGTCCTCGGTGTAGCGCACGTCGGCATCGGCCTGGCTCACGTGCTTCTCTATCTTTTCCTTGATTTCGTCGCAGTTCACACCCAGCGCCGCCAGCATGCCCAGCGCAGTGCTCTCCGGCACACGCATGATGCCGAGGAATATGTGCTCCACTCCGATGGCGCCGTTTTTGAGCCTGATGGCTTCGTCTCGGCTGAAAGCCACGGCTTTGCGGGTGTTCTCACTTAAGTTGTTGTCCATTTTTCAACGGTTTTTCACTTTGCAAAAGTACATCTTTCCTACCATCTGCAACTTCCATGCCAAAAGTTGTTATCAACATCCCCGTGTCAATACCACCGTCCGCCGTTGTACGCGGCTCCACTTTCTCCTGCCTCCCCATGCATCCTCACCGGAGTCCCTACGGCATTTCTTCAGTAGTTCTTCAGTAGTTCTTCAGTAGTATTTCAGTGTTTGACTGAAGAACTACTGAAGAACTACTGAAGAACTACTGAAGAAATGCCGTACCGGCTCCGTACTGCTGCCGTCGCAGTTTGCGACACTTCTGTTTGTCAGTGCGTTGTCTCGGTGTTCATAAATAGTGCGCTTTTTGCTGCCGAAGTTTGCAAAATATTTCGTATCTTTGCATTTCAATAATATAAGCAACAACGCATTATGGCTTTGAATATCACCGACTCTCTGTCAAAGGCTATTTCCTTGGCCCTCAAAGAACTCTATGGAATAGAACAGTCAGCGGACAGCATCACGCTGCAGGACACCCGTCGCGAGTTCCGCGGCGACTACACTCTCGTCGTCTTTCCCTATGTCAAGCAGGCACGCAAGAGCCCTGAAGCTGTGGCAGCCGAGATTGGCGAGGCTGTGAAGAACAACCTTGCCGAGGTGTGCGGCTACAACGTCATCAAGGGCTTCCTCAACTTCGAGATTGCCGATGCCTACTGGCTGCGTTTCCTCGAAGAGAAAGCTTCGGACAGCCACTATGGCATTGTGAGCGCCGATGCCGACAAGGCTCCAGTTGTGGTTGAATACAGCAGCCCTAACACCAACAAACCGTTGCATTTGGGTCATATCCGCAACAACCTCCTCGGATGGTCGGTGAGTCAGCTCTTGGCTGCTGCCGGTGCCAACGTGAAAAAGGTTAACCTCGTCAACGACCGCGGTATCCATATCTGCAAGAGCATGCTCGCCTGGCTGCGCTACGGCAACGGCGAGACTCCCGAGAGTTCGGGCATGAAGGGCGACCACCTCGTTGGCAAATACTATGTGGAGTTCGACAAGCATTATAAAGAAGAAGTAAAGCAGCTGATGCAGAGTGGGGTAGAGGAGGAGCAGGCCAAACGTGAGGCACCTCTCATGGTTGAGGCGCAGCAGATGCTCAAACGCTGGGAAGAGGGTGACAAGGAGGTCCGAGCCCTGTGGGAAAAGATGAACGGATGGGTCTATGCGGGCTTCGACGAGACTTACGACCGCCTCGGAGTCGGTTTCGACAAGGTGTACTACGAAAGCCAGACCTATCTTCTCGGCAAGGAGTTGGTGCAGAAGGGATTGGATATGGGCGTGCTGTTCCGCAAGGAGGATGGCTCCGTCTGGTGCGACCTGACGGCAGACGGCCTTGACCAGAAGCTGCTGCTCCGCAAGGACGGCACCAGCGTCTATATGACGCAGGACCTCGGCACCGCTCTGCTCCGCCACAAGGACTTCGGCGCCGAGCGTCTCATATATGTCGTGGGCAACGAGCAGGACTATCACTTTAAAGTACTGAAACTTATACTTGGCAAACTCGGGTTCCCCTGGGCCGACAAGGTTTTCCATCTCAGCTACGGCATGGTGGAACTGCCTAACGGCAAGATGAAAAGCCGCGAGGGCACCGTTGTGGATGCCGACGACCTCATAGACGAGATGGAGCGTACCGCCGAGGAAATGAGCCGCGAGCACGGCAAGAACGACGAGTTGTCGCCCGAGGAGCAGCGCCATCTGTACCATATACTTGCGCTTGGCGCCCTTAAGTATTTCATCCTTAAAGTGGATCCCACCAAGAACATGCTCTTCAATCCTGCGGAGAGCATTGACTTCAACGGCAACACAGGCCCCTTCATCCAGTACACACATGCACGCATTCGCAGCATCGTGCGCAAGGCTGCCGAGGGAGGTCTGCAATCCCAGCCCGGTGCATGGCAGGCGCTTGAACTGAACGAAAAGGAGAGAGGAGTGCTTAAAGTATTGCATTCACTGCCGTCTACAATCGAAGCAGCAGCAGCGGCTTACAGCCCGGCCATGGTCGCCAACTACGCCTACGAACTTGCCAAAGCCTTCAACAGCTTCTACCAGGACACCCCAATCCTGCGCGAGGAGAACCAGCATCTCAAGGACATGCGCGTCAGCCTCTGCGCCGCGGTGGCTTTCGCCCTCAAGAATACAATGAACATACTCGGCATCGAAGTGCCTGAAAGGATGTAAGATGATATACAAACAGCAAGTCGAAGTACCGTCCTACCTGTGTGACGTGGACGACAGACTCCATGTGTGGGCCGCGGTACGGCTGTGTCAGGAAGTGACAGAATATCATGGCAATGCCACCGGCATCGGGTTCAAGACCCTTTTGGCGCAGAACCGCGCCTGGGTCATCACGCACGCGCTCTACCATTTCCATCGTCTGCCCATGGCTTTCGAGCATATTATGTTAAATACATGGTCGCGCGGAAACAACGGTCTCATCGCTAATCGCGACTATCGTGTGTTGTCTGAAGCAGGCGAGACGCTCGTCACAGGAACATCGGCCTGGGCTCTCATCGACATGACTTCGCGACGCGTAATGCGCCTCAACGACGTGATTTCCAATTATGAGAACCATACAGAATGTGCCACAGAGTACGACAAGCTTGCCAAGTTGCAGGTTCCGGCCATGTCCGATTCTGATTTGGCCATGCAGCGCCCGGTGAGTTATGCCATGCTCGACCACACACGGCATGTGAATAATTCCGAATACATCCGCATGATTTTTGACTGCCTGTACAATACAGGCTTCAGCACAGCTCAGCCGTTCACCCTTGAAATCAACTTTGCACATGAATCCCGGCCCGGTGACACGCTGAACCTTTATCGGGTTGTCGACGGCGACACACAGTTTGTAACCATCACTCATGCCCGTGGCATAGGCATTTCTGCTAAAATCACTCCATATAAATAATCCGTCCCGCCGCCGTAGCACCTGTTTTTTTACAACGGTATGAAAATATCAATACGGCGGTTATGTTAAATTGGAATGGAGATACGGCACCTATTCATATAGTATGCATCTGCGGTGAGACTTAGGATTTAGCGGCGTGGATGATGGCTGATTTGTCAATATGACAGTCGGCCTTCAGCTGCGGGACGCTGCCGTGGGTGACGAACTCGTCAGGAATGGCGAGGATTGACACGCGGCACACCGCCTCAGGATGGCTGGTGGCAAAGTATTCTGTCACCGCTTCGCCGAAGCCTCCCAGGCGGCAGCCGTCCTCGACGGTGACGATGCGGCGGTAGCCGGCGGCGGCAATGGCGTCAAGCATACGTGTGTCGAGCGGCTTGAGGAAGCGCATGTCATAGACAGCAACTGAAATTCCTTGAGCCTCAAGTTCTTCTGCGGCCTGAAGGGCGTCGTTGCCGGGATGGCCGAGGCTGACTATAGCCACGTCCTTGCCATTGCGCAGGCAGCGACCCTCCCCCACCCTGATTTCGCAAAAATCTGATTGCCAATCGCTATGTACGCTGGCGCCACGCGGATAACGAATGACCATTGGGCCGTGGCCTGGCAGTTGTGCGGTGTACATCATGTTGCGCAGTTCATGCTCGTTCATTGGTGCACAGACTGTAAGGTTCGGCACCGGGCGCAGGTATGCCAGGTCGAAGGTGCCATGGTGTGTGGGGCCGTCGTCGCCCACCAGGCCGGCACGGTCGAGGCAGATGACTACCGGCAGGCGCTGCAGAGCCACGTCGTGTATGATTTGGTCGTAGGCGCGCTGGGCGAATGATGAGTAGATGTTGCAGAACGGAATCATACCTGCCGCAGCGAGGCCCGCCGAGAATGTGACGGCGTGCTGTTCGGCGATGCCCACGTCGAAGACACGGTCAGGCATCTGCTCCATCATCATGTTGAGCGAGCATCCTGTGGCCATGGCTGGCGTTATGCCGACGATGGCAGGGTTCTGCTGTGCCAGCTCTATGATGGTGCGGCCGAAGACCTCCTGGTATTTCAAGGGCTTGTCCACTTCCTCAGCCTTTATGCGGTTGCCGGTACGAATGTCGTACAGCCCTGGTGCGTGGTAGGCCACGGGGTTCTGCTCTGCCTGTCGCAGTCCTTTGCCTTTCTTGGTGACGACGTGGAGGAGCTTGGGGCCTTCAATGTCGCGCAAGCGTTTCAGTATGTCGACGAGATCGTTGATATTGTGGCCGTCAACAGGTCCGAAGTAGCGTATGCCGAGAGCCTCGAAGAGGTTGCTGCCGCCCACTGCCACGGTCTTGGCGGTGGAGGTGAGGCGCTGGAAGAAGTCGAGCACGCGGTCGTGGCGGCGCCCGTCGTCGCTGCCGTCGAGGCGCTGCCACACCTGCTGCTTGAGTTTGTTGTAGCGTCGCGAGGCGGTTATGCGCGTCAGGTAGCCGTTGAGGCCGCCCACAGCCTTGTCTATGGATATGCCGTTGTCGTTGAGCACAATGAGCAGGTTGGCTCGCGAGTCGCCCACGTTGTTAAGTGCCTCGAAAGCTTCGCCGCCGCTGAGAGCCCCGTCGCCAATGACGGCTATGTGGCATCGCGAAGTGTTGCCCTGGAGGCGGCTCGCCGTGGCCATGCCGAGGGCTGCGGAGATGGACGTGGAGCTGTGGCCTGTGCCGAAAGCGTCGTAGGGGCTTTCGCTCATCTTCGGGAAGCCGCTGAGGCCTCCGTAGGTGCGTATGGTGGAGAAGCGCTCTCCCCTACCCGTCAGTATCTTGTGGGCGTAGGCCTGGTGCCCGACATCCCATACGAGTTTGTCGTCGGGGGTGTTGAAGACGTAGTGCAGGGCTATGGTGAGTTCCACCGTGCCGAGGCTCGAAGCGAGGTGGCCGGGGTGCGACGAGAGGGTGTCTATGATGTAGTCGCGCAGCTGGTCGGCAATCGGAGCCAGCTGGTCGAGGGGTATGCGCTTGAGGTCGGCGGGCGAGTGTATGTCTCGGAGTACCATTCAGTGTTCTGTGTTTCGTGTTCTGTGTTCGATTATCTGACGCCGTAGGCTGGTGCCGACTTGGGCAGCGGCTCGAATGCTTTGTTCAGTTTCTTGTCCTTGAGGCGGCCCTGAGCGCCGTTGCGCAGTTCCCACTTGCCGTCGATGAAGGCATAGGCCAGCTCGAGCCCCGAAGGCACATAGTACTGGAACAGGCCTTCCATGCCGGGCACCTGCGGCCCCACCTCGTCGAAGATTATCATTTTCTCTTTGTGCTGTTTGCGTTTTTCCTCGGTGCGGTAACGGTTGGTGCCGCGCACCTTGACGCGCTGGCGCTGAACCTCCTCGACGTACTGCTCCTCGTAGCCGAGGTTGACCATGGCGTCGTTGCGATATTCCAGCACCACCCGGCGCAGGTTGCGCTCGCGGCGGAAGAGCGGGGCGCCGAACTGCGGCACGCCGCCGCGGAGTATGACGGGTTCTATTATCTTGCGTTCGGTGAGGTTGTCCACGCCGTTCCAGCCCAGCAGTGTGTAGTAGGTCTTGTCACCGTGCGAGGTCTGTATTATCTCCTGGTACACAGCTCCGAGCCAGTTGTCGGGCGTCAGCAGCGACTCCTCGCGGTTCATAATCTCCTCGCTCTTGTCGTTGAGCAAGCGATACTGGTACTCCTCCTCGCGCTCGTTGTAGAACTGCACAGCCCCGAAGCATTCGTACTCGCCGTTGTCGCGCACCACGGCCCAGGTGAAGATGCGGAGCATCGCATCCGGCGACGTGAGCACCGAAGCCACTGTGGGCAGCTGCCATTTCCATCGTTCCGAAGCGTCTTCTTCCAAGGCCGCCGACAACTCGCCCACGGCCTGCTCCGATGCCAGGTAGCGCTCGTTGTCGGTGGGTGCTGTGGCTGTGAGTACGAGGAGCTCGGACAGACGCTGCTGGTGGAGCGCCATGCGCCCTTTGTCCTGCGCCGCCGCAACCGCCGGCACCATGGCCAGCAGCAACACCAAGGCTGTTATTCTGCATTTCATTACCCTCTCTTAACGCCGGATGTTTTTATTTATTGTATAAAAGTTACGAACAGCCGTTGTTGAACGCCGCCTCTATGGCTTTTCTACGGAGTCCCTACGGCCGTTCTTCAGTAGTTCTTCAGTAGTTCTTCAGTCAAACACTGAAGAACTACTGAAGAACTACTGAAGAACGGCCGTAGGGGCTCCGTACCGGATGCGGTGGAGAGAGTGTGTGTATGGAACCCTAATAGGGTTATGATATGTTTGGTTGTATGTTGCTGACTATTAAAACGAAACCCATACGGGGTATTGGTGTGGCTGATGGGCGGAGGGGCGGCTGTCAATGGATGGTGCCTGTGCGGTATTGCGGCCGAAGGTGGATAAAAAAAGAGCTGTTGGAACGGAAAAAAATCGTAACTTTGCAGCCACAATGGAAGAGGCCGAGGTATACTACGCCGATGTGCTGCTGCCGCTGCATCTGCCTGGCACCTATACTTATAGGGTGCCGCGCGAGATGGTGGACGAGGTGCAGGCAGGGGTGCGTGTGGTGGTGCAGTTCGGGCAGAAACGCATGTATTCCGCCCTGGTGCGCCGTCTGCACACCGAGGCGCCCCGTTGGCGCGCCAAGTATGTGCTCGGCGTGCTCGACGAACGCCCCGTGGTCACCGAGCGACAGATGCTTTTCTGGGAGTGGATGGCTTCGTACTACATGTGCTACCCCGGCGACGTGATGGCTGTGGCACTGCCTGCCGGCATGAAGCTGGCCAGCGAGAGCGCACTGAGCATCCACCCCGACTTTGACGGTGACCTCTCGCGCCTCACCAAGTACGAGCTGCAGGTGGTGGGGTTGCTCACCGACCACGGCACCATGCGCGTTGACGACATCAGCCACGCCCTTGGCATACAGAAGATTATGCCGCTGGTGCGCACCATGATAGAGCGCCAGGTGGTGGTGATGGACGAGGAGTTGCGGGAGCGGTTCGTGCCGCGGAAATCGACGTATGTGCGCTTGGCCGAGGCCTACTCCACCGAAGAGGCGCAGCGACGGCTCTTCGACGAGCTGGAGGCCAAGAAACGCACCAAACAGGTGGAGTTGCTGATGAAGTTCATGACCATGTCCGGCTTTGGCAAAGAGCTGGTAGCCAAGCGAGAGCTGCCGCAAGGGTCGGCGTTGCAGACACTGGTCAAGAACGGTGTGCTGCTGACCGAGGAGCGCGAGGAGAGCCGCCTGGAGCATTATGACAGCGACAGCCTTGTGCCTGCATCGAGCATCAAGCTCAACGACGGGCAGATGGCTGCCTATGAGGGTATCAGAACCGACAAGGCGCACAGCGTGAGCCTGCTGCACGGCGTCACGTCGAGCGGCAAGACCGAGGTTTACATCAAGCTGATAGACGAGCAGGTGCGTGCCGGCAGGCAGGTGCTCTTCCTCCTGCCCGAGATAGCCCTCACAGCGCAAATAATCAACCGCCTGCGTCGTTATTTCGGAGACAAGGTTGGTGTCTACCACTCGCGCTTTTCGGCAAGCCAGCGCGTGGAGGTGTGGCGCCGTACGGCCCTGAAGGACGGCCCCGGCCGCTACCAGGTGCTGCTGGGTGCACGCAGTGCCGTCTTCCTGCCCTTCAGCGACTTGGGGCTTGTCATCGTGGACGAGGAGCACGACCCCTCCTACAAGCAACAAGACCCTGCGCCGCGCTATCATGCTCGCGACGCTGCCGTGTACCTGGCCCGCCTGTGGGGTGCGCGCACCGTGCTGGGCAGCGCAACGCCGAGCATAGAGAGCTACCACAACGCCATGGACGGCAAGTACGGCCTGCAAACCATGGCGACACGCTACGGAGGCTTCAGCCTGCCGCAGGTGGAGGTGGTGGACATGAAGCAGGCACAGCGGCAGGGCGAAGTGCACGGCCACTTCAGCGACACCTTGCTGCGCGCCATACGCGACGCACTGGCTGCGCGCCAGCAAGTGATATTGTACCAGAACCGGAGGGGCTTCTCGCTGAGGCTGGAGTGCGACGACTGCCACCATGTGCCGCAGTGTGTGCACTGCGACGTATCGCTGGTCTACCACAAAGCCACCAACTCGCTGCGCTGCCACTACTGCGGCTACAGCATACCCGTGCCGCCGGAGTGTCCGGCATGCCACTCCACGCGTCTGCGCATGGTGGGCATCGGCACCGAGCGCGTGGAGGAAGACCTGCAAATCATGTTTCCCGAAGCCCGCGTGGCCCGCATGGACCTTGACAGCACCCTGCAGAAGAACCAGTACATTGAACTGCTCAACGACTTTGCCGAGCGGCGCATAGACATCCTTGTGGGCACGCAGATGGTCACCAAAGGGCTTGACTTCGAGCATGTGAGCGTGGTGGGCATCGTCAATGCCGACAATATAATCAACTACCCCAACTTCAGGAGCTTCGAGCGCGCCTACCAGCAGATGACGCAGGTCAGCGGCCGCGCCGGGCGCCACGGCGACGCCGGGCGGGTGATCATACAGACCTACAACCCCAGCCACCAGATACTGCAGAAGGTGCAGGACGGCGACTACGAGGGCCTCTACCGCGACCAGGACAACGAGCGGCGCGTCTTCCGCTATCCGCCCTACTACCGCCTGGTGGAGATCACCCTCAAGCACCGCGACAGCGATGTGCTCAACGCCGCCGCCGACTGGCTCGCCGCACAGCTGCGCGGGGCTTTCGGCGCGCGGGTCATGGGACCGGAATACCCGTTGGTGAGCCGCGTCAGGGCGCTGTACCTCAAGGTGGTCGCCGTTCGTTTTGAGCGCAGCGAGGCCATAGGCGACGCCAAGAAGCTGATGATGCAGATGGCCGACGACTTGGCGAAGCAGGACGGATGGGCGCGCGTGGCGGTGCATTTTGACGTGGACCCCTACTGAAAAACAAAATAAATTTTGCCAGATACAAAACATTTAGTATCTTTGCAAGCGGAAAGAGAGACAAGGATTGCAGGCTGAAGCCTGTGTATCATACGGTTGGGCAAGTCTTATACGACCAGCTCCCATTGAATCCCCCAGGGTAGGAATACAGCAAGGGTGTTTGGTTGTAGCGGTGCGATATAAACAGCTTGCCCTTTTTTAGTGCATATATGACAAACCAAGAGACTATAAAAGACCTGAGTGCCCGCAAGGAGGCATTGAGAAAATTCCTCGACATCGAGGCCACGGCGGCATGGATTGCCGAGGAAGAGAAGAAGACGGAAGCGCCCGACTTCTGGAACGACCCCAAGGAGGCGCAGAAGGTGGTGAAAGGCATCAACGCCAAGAAGGTGTGGGTGACGGCATTCAAGGATGTGGACGAGGTGTGTGGCGACCTTGAGGTCATGGGCGAGTTCTTTGAGGCCGGCGATGCCACCGAGGAAGAGCTTCTGGCCCAGATAGCCACCACCCAGAAGAAGGTGGAGGAGTTGGAGTTCAAGAACATGCTGCGCAACGAGAGCGACCGCCTCGACGCCGTGCTTTCCATCAACGCCGGAGCCGGCGGTGTGGAAGCGCAGGACTGGGCCGAGATGCTGATGCGCATGTACATACGCTATGCCGAGACACATGGCTACAAGGTGGCAATCAGCAACAGCCTTGACGGCGAAGGCGCTGGAATAAAGAGCTGCACACTTCAGATAGAGGGCGACTTCGCCTACGGCTACCTGAAGAGTGAGACGGGTGTGCACCGCCTGGTGCGCGTCAGTCCCTTCAACGCCCAAGGCAAACGCATGACGAGCTTCACCAGCGTCAGCGTCACACCGCTCATCGACGACACCATAGAGGTGGTCGTGGACATGTCGAAACTCTCTTGGGACACCTTCCGCAGCGGCGGCGCCGGCGGACAGAACGTCAACAAGGTGGAGAGCGGCGTGCGCCTGCGCTACCAGTACAAAGACCCCTACACCGGCGAGGAGGAGGAGATACTCATTGAAAACACCGAAACGCGCGACCAGCCGAAGAACAAAGAGAACGCCCTGCGCCTGCTGCGCTCGCAGCTCTACGACCGCGAGATGAAGCACCGCATGGAGGAGAAAGACAAAATCAAGGCCTCGCAGAAGAAGATCGAGTGGGGCTCGCAGATACGCAGTTATGTGATGGACGACCGCCGCGTCAAGGACCACCGCACCAACTACCAGACCAGTGACGTAGCCGGTGTACTCGACGGCAAGCTCGACGAGTTCATCAAAGCCTACCTGATGCAGTTCGGCGCCGACGCCTGACCCCTACCCTTCCGCCACGGCAAGGATTATCTGTAAGGATGTATATACCGACAGGCCCTATACTTACTGAAGCATAGGGCCTGTGGTTTATAGTGTTTATATTGTCATTGTAGCTTGAGATGCTTCTTTCCGTTCTGTATGAACACCCCGCGGAAGGCGTCGGGCACCGCAGTGCCGAGATAGCGCCCGTCAATAGTGAAGACTCTCGGGTCGCTGATGCGCTGCTCCGCCTCCACAGTCTCTATACCCACAACGCCGCCGAGGTGTGTCAGTGTGACGTTGGTGCCGCCGCTGACCGTGCCGTTGAGGTAGCAATTGTTCTCGAAGATGCCTGTACCACCGTTGGCCGTCACACTCTTTTTGAGCGTTGGAGCTGCGGGAGTGGATATAATCATGGTATAGTTGTTGTTGCCGCCAGGGCCACCGCCTCCGGGGCCACCGCCGGGGCCGCCGCCACTGGTGATGGTCGGCGTGAGGAAAGCTATTACCTCGTTGTCGTAGGTCAGTGAATACCAAGTGCCGCCACTCACGGACGAGGCGCGGTAGGTGGCCTGCGCCATCGTGCTGCCGTTCTCAATGCCGCCGACAGCAATGAGGACGCCACCGTTGACGTATACCTTTTTTTGCTCCTCGCTGTTGGCATCGACGGCAAGCTCGGGCGAGCGGGCGCCTATGGCGTAGACGAGGCCGCCGTTGAGATAGCAGTTGCCGTTGGCGTCAATGCCGTCGTTGTTGCTTGAGTGGGCATATACATATCCGCCGCTGATGGTCAGGTTCTGCCCCGAATTGATAGCGTCGTCGTAGGAGTTGATGTATATCTCACCGCCGGTGATGTCCAAAGTGTTCTTGCACTCTATGCCTTCGGCATTGCGGCCACTGGTGGTCACTCTGAGAATGCCGCCGCTGATGACCATGCCTCCACCGTAGGTGTAGCTGTTGCCGCTCTGCGTCTTGACTCCAGCCTTGATGCCCTTGGGCGACGAATAATAGTCGCTGCTGACGTTGTCGGTATTGCCGGTGTAGTTGGTGTTCTCCGTGGTGCCGTTGTTGTAATACAGAGTTCCTGTGGTGGTGACGGTGATGTCGCCGCCGCTGATAGTCATGACACTGTCGCACTTCATGCCTTTGCCGCCCGAGCCTGTGGCGGTAAGCGTGAGGGTGCCGCCGCTGATGTTGATGTCCATGTCGGCGCTTATACCGCAGGCGGCCGATGTCTCAAGTTCGTCGGCATCCCATGTGCCGTTGCCACTTGTGGTGACGTCGATGACGGGGGTGCCGCTGATGTAGATGTCGCCGGCGCTCTTGATGCCCTTGGCGGCGATGGCGGCGCAGTTGACGGTGACGGTGCCGCCACTGATGTAGATGTTGCCGCTGTCCTCGTCCTCATGGTCCGCGGTCTCGCCTGTTGAGGCGGTGCCGTCCAGGTCGCACTGAATGCCGTCGTCTCCGCTGCCGCTGATGTTGACGGTGCCGCTCTCCATGAGGAAGTATTGGTTGCATGAGATGCCGTCGCCCACCGCTGATGTCACGTTGAGGGTGGCATTCTTCAGGCTGATGTATTCGCCCGCCTTGATGCCATGCTTCATGTTGCCAACCACATTGAGGGTGCCGTACTGTTTGAACTCGGCGTGCCCCTTCACATACAGGCACCCCTTCTGCGAGCCGCTGGCAGCGTCGACGAGGGTGTTGGTGGTGCCGGTGATCACCTTCACATTGATGCGCTTGCTGTTCTGTATGTGCACTGCTGCACCGCTATACACCGGGGTGGTGTTGGTCAGGGTGAGGCCGTTCAGTTCCACGGTGGCCTTGTAAGACCCCGACATGTAGAACTCGCCGTCGGTGGAAGTGCCACTCAGCGTATATGTGATTTCGGTGGCGAGAGTGTCGCACTGCGCAATGGACACGTGGGCGCCTTCCTGCGTCACTGTCAGATACTGCGTCACGTTATCGGCCACACTGACCGTCGCCGTGTCGCCGTTGTAGACCACCGTGACGGTGTTGTTGCTCTGGGCCTGCGCCATAACACTGACACCCAGCAGCATCAATAAGCTTAAAAGGCCATTCTTTCTCATTTTGTTCACTGTTTGGGTTAATTGTTTTCCGACTGCAAAAGTACTACTATTATGATTCATGCGCATTAACATATCGTCGGTTATGTTTGGCAAAAAGTACTATTTTGTGGATAATATCAAAAAAATCCGTATTTTTGCACTATGGAAAATGAGCATACATACACCCATCCACTCAACCTCTACCAACAGAAAATCAAGGAAGAAGGCATCGTTGTCCTCGACGACGTGAGGGGGCTGCCAACAGGCGACAAGCCATTCGTGTCGCCCGACTATGTCATCTGCATAGGCCATCGGGGACACATCAACCTTAAGTATGACGACATATCAGACTATTCCGGGCAGTACACCGTGGCCGTCATCTTCCCAAACCACAGCCTCCTGGAGGTGGACAAGACCGACGACTACCGTGCCACCCTGATAATTGTCAGTTCATCGGTGCTCAACGACCCCATGCTGAAGATTATCAGCCAGATGCGCTACCTCTATGAGCCGCACCCGATGGTGAAACTGGACAAACGCGAATACAAGATGGTGGCCAATGTGGTGGACGGTATGCGCGAGATACAGCGTCTCAAACTGCCCGACTGGCGCATCCTGATGACACGTCTGCTCGATTTCTTCCTGCGCCTGCTCAGCCACTACCGTGCCGGCAAAGTCGACGATGGCGGCGCCAACATGCGTGTCAGCAAGCAGTTCCACCAGCACCTCTTGCAACATGTCCGCGAGCACCGCGACGTGGCCTTCTATGCCGACAAGGCCTGCCTGTCGGCCAAACACTTCAGCGCGGTGATAAAAAACGAGACAGGCCATACGGCCGCCTACTGGATACACCTCCATGTGGTGGTCGAGGCCAAGATGCTGCTGCACATGCGGCGCGACCTCAGTGTGCAGGCCGTCGCCGACCTCCTGGGCTTCGACGAGCAAGCCGCCTTCAGCCGCTACTTCCGTCGCGAGACGGGCCTCTCCCCCACCCAGTTCCGCGAAGGCATGGACAGTTGACACCGCGGTCGGCAAAAAGCAAAATACCCTGCCATGGAACATGAGTCATATTCCATAGCAGGGCGATTGTAGCGTATACCCTACAGGGTCGTCATTCGGCCGCTTCGGCCATCACCACGCTGCCGCGATAGGCGGGGCAGGTGTGGTGGGTGCAGCTGGCAGCCACCAGCGCAAGCACCGCGACGGCAAGCAGTGTCAAAGCTTTCCTTTTCATTACAGACCAATCTTTTCGTTTACAATCTTCAATATCTCGGCCTCCTGCCTGATGGCTTCGTCCTCGATGGCCTGGGCCTTGGCCAGTATGTCGGCCTTGAAGGCCTCGTCCTTGAGCGAAGAGGCGTTGATTTTCACGTTCAAGTGAGCACCCATGACGGCGCTGCGTGCTGCCAGCGAGCCCACGCCGCCGTCGGTGACGCTGTTGGGGTTGCCCCACTCCACCATGGCGCGGCAGACCTCGAAGGCCTCAAGGCTGCGCTGCATGGTGCGGAAAGGCACCTCGGTGGCGAAGCGTGTGGCCTCCTGGATGGCGGCGCTGCGTGCGGCCTTCTCCTCGTCGGTCTTCTTGGGCAGGCCGAAGGCGTCCATAATCTTGTTGAAGGCGGCGGTGTCCTCGTCGACGAGGTGCAGCAGCTCGTCCTTCAGCTGCTGACCCTTGACGGCCACGTCGCTGTACTTCTCCCACTCGTCGTCGTAGGCAGCCTTGCCGCCGGTGAGGTTGGCCACCATGGTGCCGAGGCTTGCCGCCAGGGCGCCCATGTAGGCGCTGACGGAGCCGCCGCCGGGCGCGGGGCTCTCGCTGGCCGTCTCGTCGCAGAAGCCGCGGCAGGTGAGGTCGACCAGCTTCTTCTTCGAGTGGTCCTCAATGAGGTATTCTATAACCTTCTCCTTGGGGTCGAAGGGCTTGAGGTCGTCGAGGCCCATGCTCTTTATGGCCACCTTCATCAGCTCTTCCTCGCTGACGCCGAGGGAGCGCTGCTGTTTGGCCAGGTAGTAACGGCCGGCGTCGATGAGGACGCTCTTCGGGATGAGGCCCACAATCTCGCAGCCCGTGACGCGGAGGCCGCGGTTCTGGGCGCAGCGGCACACCTCGTCGAAACAGAGGTGCACGGGGGCCACCTTGATGGAGGTGATGTTCATGCTCACCTGCGCGATGCCATAGTCCTCGATGTACCAGCCGATGGCCTTGGTGCCTTTCAGGGTGCCGGGAATCATTATGGTCTTGCCGTTCTCGTCCTTGATGGGCTTGCCACTGGGTTTGCCGCCCTCGCGTTTGGGGCGGCCCTTCTCGCGCACGTCGAAGGCGATGGCGTTGGCGCGGCGCGTGGAGGTGGTGTTGAGGTTGTAGTTGATGGCCACGAGGAAGTCGCGGGCACCCACCTGAGTGGCGCCGGTGCGGGCGGTGTGGTCGTTCCAGGCGTTGGGGCCGAAGTCGGGCTTCCACTCCTCGGTGCCGAGGCGGCTGCTGAGGCTCTCATATTCGCCGGTGCGGCAGTAGGCCAGGTTGCGGCGTTCGGGTTTGAAGGCGGCGTTCTCGTAGCAGTAGATGGGCACCTGCAGCTCGTCGCCGAGGCGCTTGCCCAGCTTGTGGGCATACTCCACGACCTCTTCCATGGTGATGCCAGCCACGGGGATGAGGGGGCACACGTCGGTGGCACCCTGGCGCGGGTGGGCGCCGTGGTGCTGCGTCATGTCGATGAGCTCGGCGGCCTTCTTCACCACCTGGAAAGCGGCTTCAAGCACAGGCTCCGGCTCACCCACGAAGGTGATGACGGTGCGGTTGGTGGTCTGGCCGGGGTCCACGTCGAGGAGCTTCACACCTTCAACCTTTTCAATCTCGGCTGTAACCTGATTGATGATATCCATGTTGCGGCCTTCGCTGATATTAGGCACGCATTCAATGAGTTGCTTCATGTGTTGTAGTTTTAGTTTTGCTGCAAAGATACACCATTTTTTTATTATGGCAAAATATTTTTGACATTCCTTCCCTGCGTATCCCCCACGGAGCCCCTACGGCATTTCTTCAGTAGTTCTTCAGTAGTTCTTCAGTAGTATTTCGGTGTTTGACTGAAGAACTACTGAAGAACTACTGAAGAACTACTGAAGAAATGCCGTAGGGGCTCCGTAGGGGATTGGGGGCAGAACTGTGGAATGTAGGCGGTGTCGAAATGTTAAATTTTAGGAAAATTCACCGTCGGGCTTGTCGTGTTGGGGAAATTTCGTATCTTTGCACATGTTTATGAGAAAGTTGAAATACTATATATACGCTTTTACAGCACTGGTTTCCATGGGTTTGTGTGGTCGCGCCGGTGCACAGCAGATAGTGCGTGTGGATGTGGACACGGTGGCGTGCCTAAACGACACGGTGCGGATTGCCGTGGGCCATACGGCGGCGGCGGACGTGGAGGTGAGGGACATGCTGCTCAACCTCTCGCATGCCGAGCGGGCCTTCCTGCCCGACGGTGTGTCGTGCCCGCCCTACGGGTGCTCCTACCGCTCGCACGTGACCTTCAGCGGTCTGGACAACAGCGTGCAGATACGCACGGTGGAGGACATCAAATTCGTGAGGTTGAACATAGAGCATTCGTTCATCGGCGATCTATACATTGGTGTTGTCTGCCCCAACGGGCAGCGGGCGAGCCTGATGAACTGGAGCGGCAGCGGCAGCAGCAACTGCGACGACGAGGTGCCGGCAGGCAGCCGCACATGGGCTGCGGGCAGCAATGTGTATGGCAGCACTTACCTTGGTGCGGCCTACGACTATTCGGACTACAGTTACAAATGTGACTCTACAAGCAGCGACAACGCCCCCGGCACGGGGTGGAACTACTGCTGGAGCAGCAGCAACACCCACGGCTACCAGTATGCCAGCGGCGACGGACGCATCTACCGCTCGGCCAACCGTTCGGGCAACAGCATAGACAGCAGCATCGTGGCGCAGGGCCGTAGGTTCTACCGCCCAGACCAGAGCTTCCAGAACCTGGTGGGATGCCCGGTGAACGGCACGTGGTACATAGAGGTCATCGACGCCTACAGCGGCGACAACGGGTGGGTGTTCGACTGGGAGCTGTCGCTGGACGAGACGCTGGTGCCCATGGCAGGCGTGATGACAGGCTGCACGGTGCTGGGCGAAGAGGTGATGCGGCAGAACGACACGGTGTGGCACGTGTCGGCCCCGGCCGGGGCCACCGGCGACACGACGGTTGACTACATGGTGCGCATCTACGGCACCGGCTCGCCGTCGGTGCGCGACACCGTGGTGAGTGTGCACTACTACCCGCTGCTCGCCACCGAGCAGAGCGACACCCTCTGCTGGGGCGACACGGCAACGCTGGCCGGCGTGGGCACCCTGACGCGCGACACCACGGTGGTGCGCCGTCTGACGAGTGTGCACGGGTGCGACAGCGTGGTGACGAACAGCTATTTCTTCCGCGAGAAGATTGAGAACATAGACACCGACTACGTGTGCTACGGCGAGTCGCTGACGGTGGGGAGCGTCGTGGTGACGCGCGACACCGTGCTGAGCGACACGCTGACGGCGGCTTGCGGGTGCGACAGCGTGGTGAGCCGCGCCGTGTTCTTCCGCCCGCCGTTCACGGGGAGGGATTCGGTGCTGGCCTGCATGGGCGACACCTTGTGGGTCGGTGCTGTGAGCGTGACGACAGACACCACGGTGGCCGACACGCTGACGGCGGCCTGCGGGTGCGACAGCGTGGTGGCGCGGGTGTTCACCTACCACCCCGTCTATACCACCCACGACACGGTGGCCTTCTGCGCCGTGGACGGCTACCACTACGACACGCTGGACTTCGACGCCCCTGGCGACTACGTGCTGCCGCGCACCTCGGCATGGGGGTGCGACAGTACGGTGAAGGTCAGAATCAACGTCATCGACAGCACGTTCCTGCCCCGCATACTGCTGAGCGACGACGGCGAGCGGTGGAGCGACGACACCGTGCTGCTGGGCTGCGAGCCCTACGGCGTGTCGCTGAAGGACACCACGCCGCTGACGGTGTGGCGGCAATGGATCATTGACCCGGCCGACACCGTGGCCGGCGACACGCTGGTGAGCCACCGCTTCGACAGCGTCGGCGTCTACGGCGTGACGCTTCTCTCGGTCAGCGCCGGCGGCTGCCGCGACACGCTGCGAATGGACAGCGTGGTGTGGGTGTTCCGCAACCCCGAGGCCCACTTCAGCTGGCTGCCGCTGGAGCCTCCTATGCACGACCCGCAGGCCGACTTCGTCAACGAGTCGTGGCCGCAGGGCGAGGGCATGGCATGGCGGTGGCAGATTGGCGGCACCGACGGAAGCGACACGAGCAGCGAGTATGAACCCCACTACCGCTGGGACAACGAGGGCGTGAACCCGTCGGGCGAACACACGGTGACGCTGACGGCCCTGTGGACGCACCAAGGCCCCGACACGCTGACGGCAGTGTGCAGCGACACGGCGGAGCACACCGTCACGGTGGTCAACGATTGGCTGCAGTTCCCGAGCCTGGTGACGCCCAACGGCGACGGCATCAACGACACATGGGAGGTGGTGAACCTGGTGGATATGGGGCAGTACCCGATGAACGAGATATGGATTTTCAACCAGTGGGGTGTGCAGGTGTTCCACGCCAAGAACGTGTACCGCCACGAGGACTTCTGGGACCCCAACGCCACCAACAGCCCCGACGGCACCTACTATTTCCGCTTCTCGGCGCGCAGCGCATGGGGGGTGGTGAAGCAGAACGGCACCATTGAGGTGATGAGGAATTAGCTTTGAGCTATGAGTTAATGAACACTGAACACTATTACAAGCAATGAACAGATATAGGACAAGAATGAGAGGTGGCGTGACGCTTCGACTGGCAGCGTGCCTGCTGGCGGTTGTGTGTTGCCTCCTTTCGGCCACGGCGCAGAACACTACCCACGGCTACCTGCGCTTCGACCTGCCCACCGACGTGTGTGCGGGCACCACGCAGACCTTCCGCTTCGGCTACAACGCGCAATTCAACGTGGTGTTCGACCTGCCGCAGGCGTCGCAGAGCCATGCCGAGCGGGCCTTCCTACCCGACGGCGTGTCATGTTCGCCCTACGGCTGCTCCTACCGTTCCAACGTCACATTCAGCAGCTTCGCCCCCGGTGCGACGCTGACTTCAGTGCAGGACATCAAGTATGTGCGTGTTAACATGGAACACAGCTGGATAGGCGACTTGTACATCGGTATCGTCTGCCCTAACGGGCAGCGCGCGAGCCTGATGAACTGGAGCGGCGACGGCAGCAGCAGCTGCGACGACGAGGTGCCTGCGGGTCACCGCACCTGGGTGTCGGGCAGCAATGTGAGCAACGGAACATACCTCGGCAACCCTTATGATTACTCAAACTCTTTATACCCCTGCGATTCAACAAACAGTAACAACCAGCCAGGCTCTGGCTGGAACTACTGCTGGAGCAACAACACCACGAGCGGCTATCAGTATGCCAGCGGCGACGGGCGCATCTACCGTTTGGCCAACCGTACGGGAAGCAGCATCGACAGCAGCAATGTGGCGCTGGGACGCAAGTTCTACCATCCTGACCAGAACTTCAGCAGCCTCACAGGGTGCCCGCTGAATGGCAACTGGTATATTGAAGTTATCGACGCTTGGAGCGGCGACAACGGCTGGATATTCGACTGGGAGCTGGCGCTCAACCCCAACCTGCTGCCCACGGACTGCGCCCTGCTGAAGCGCGAGGTGATAGGGGCGCGTGTGACAAGGCAGAACGACTCGACCTACCGGTTCTCGGCTCCGTCGGTGACACACGATTCCGTGTTCCCCGTGACGTTCAGGATAGTGAGCACCTGTGGCGACACCATTGACAGCACGGCCTACATCACCGTGCACCCGAAATACAACATCACCGAATACGACACGGCGTGCGACAGCTACACCCTTTTCGAGCAGACCTACACGCACGACATCATGGTGGTCAAGCACTTCACTTCGGTGGGCAACTGCGACAGCACCATGCGCTACCGCCTGCACATACTGCATTCCGACCAGACAGAAGTGCACGACACTGTGCTGCAGAACCAGCTGCCCTACGTGGTGGACGGCGAGACCCTGGTGCCGGCGCTCCCGCCACTGCCACCCTACCCCTCCGGCGGAGCCACGCTGCTCGACACCACGCTGCTGAGGACCAACCGCACGGGGTGCGACAGTACGGTGAGCATGACGCTTTTCGTGTGGTACAACATAGCCGACACGGTGGACAGCACCGTATGCCGACACCAGCTGCCGCTGACGTGGAACGGCGTGGAGTTCGTCGACGCAGGCCAACAGACCGTCACGCTGACGGGCAGCCACGGAGTGGACAGCCTGCTGACGATGCGGGTGGCCGTGATAGAGGACACTCGGCTTGACGTGCACGACACCGTGGTGGAAAACCAGCTGCCATGGGGCCTCGACGGACACGAAACCTTTGCCGGCGACACCGCCGTTGAATACATGACTGTCAATGCGGGAGGCTGCGACAGCCTGATAACATACAGCCTGCATGTGTGGCGCAACAGCCTCGACTCCATAGACAGCACCGTATGCCGACACCAGCTGCCGATAGAGTGGAACGGACTGACGTTTGCCGACGCCGGGGTGCAGACGCTGATGCTGGCCGACGTGCACGGCGCCGACAGCGTGACGGTGATGACCCTCGCCGTGAACGAAGACAACCTGGGAGAATGGAGCGACACGGTGGTGGAGAACAACCTGCCGTGGCCGGGAGTGGAAGGCTTCGAACCGCTGACAGGCACCACAGACACGCTGTACCTGCTGCAGAACGCCGCAGGATGCGACAGCCTGCTGCACTACTCGCTGCACGTGTGGTGGAACCGCAGGACGGAGATAGACAGCTCGGTGTGCCGTCACGAGCTGCCGGTGGTATGGAACGGAGAGACTTTCGGCGACAGCGGCACCAAGACAGTGACACTGGCGGAAAGCCACGGTGCGGACAGTCTCGTGGTGATGACGCTGAGTGTGAGGGAAGATACCTACAATGATATAAAAGACACTGTGGTGGAGAACAACCTGCCGTGGATGCGTTCAGGCATCGGTACCTTCGACACCATAGCCGACACGGCTATTATGCTGGCCAACGCCCAAGGATGCGACAGCATCGTGAGCTTCAGCCTGCACGTGTGGTACAATGTGGAAGAAAGCTTCGACACTGTGGTGTGCGACAACGTGTGGCCGCTGGTGTGGCGTGGTGCGCGCTTCAATGGCGGCAGCACCGTACAGCGCACACTCTACAACGCCCATGGAGCCGACAGCACCGTGCACCTGACGGTGACGGCCATGCCGGTGTACGACAGCACCATAGAAGCCGAGACCTGCGACAACACAGGATACGTGCACGACGGACAGACCCTGCGGAGGAATGGCGTCTTCCGCTTCATGTACACCACGGCGGCGGGTTGCGACAGCCTCGTCCGCATCAGTCTTAGGGTATGGCCGACAGCGTCGGAGAAGGACTATGACACAGTGTGCCTCTCGGAACTGCCCTACTCATGGGAAGGACAATCTCTGTTCTATGGCGGCAAGTCGGACATAACATCCACCGTCATGATGGCCACCGTGCACGGATGCGACAGCGTGAGGAGCCTCAGCCTCGCCGTAAAGGGCATATACCTCATGGCCCGGCCGCACATAACACCCACCGTGGTGACCCTCGAAGACCCGAAGATTGTATTCAACGACAACAGTCGCGACGCCACCAGCCGACTGTGGATTGTGGACGACTACCAGACTGACAGGCAGAGCTTCAGCTACACCTATACCTCGGAGGTTGACTCGCTGCCCGTTACCCTCATCGCCTACAACACCGAGAGCTGTACCGATACGGCCAGGACGCTGATACTGCTCGACCGCTCGGCACTCATTGCGCCCAACGTCTTCACCCCCGACCAGGAAATCAACAACCACTGGTTCGTTGCCACCACCGACATTACGGAAATACACGTCTGGATATACAACCGCCACGGCAACCTTGTGGGCGAATATACCGACATAGACGGCTATTGGGACGGACACACCCTCGACGGCCATCCCTGCCCACAAGGGGCATACGTGTACAAAGTGCAATACCGCACCAAAGTGCATCCAGACCGCCTTCAAGACAAGACCGGGACGCTGCTCCTGCTCAAATAACGATATAAGAACCAATGAAAGAAACAATAGAAAAAGCCTGGGAAAACAGCGAGTTGCTGAAAGACAGGGCCGTGGTTGAAGCTATACGCGAGACCATCAACATGCTCGACAACGGCGAGCTGCGTGTCGCGCAGCGCGGCGACGACGGCAACTGGCACGTCAACCAGTGGGTCAAGCAGGCCATACTGCTATATTTCCGTGTCAGCGAGATGAAGATCACCTCCGCCGGCGACATGGAGTACAACGACAAGATACCGCTCAAGCACAACCTCGCCGCACGTGGCATAAGGGTCGTGCCACCCGCCGTAGCCCGTCATGGAGCCTACATAGCCCCCGGGGCCGTCCTCATGCCCTCCTACGTAAATATCGGAGCCTACGTGGACAGCGGCACCATGGTGGACACCTGGGCCACCGTTGGCAGCTGCGCCCAGATTGGCAAGAACGTGCACCTCAGCGGCGGTGTCGGCATAGGAGGAGTCCTTGAGCCCCTGCAGGCCAACCCCGTCATTATCGAGGACAACTGCTTCATAGGCAGCCGCTCCATCATAGTCGAGGGTGCCATCATAGAACATGAGGCTGTCATTGGTGCAGGCACAGTTATCACCGCCTCCACACACATCATCGATGTCACTGGCGAACACCCCGTCACCTATAGCGGACGGGTGCCGGCACGCAGCGTCGTAATACCAGGCACATACAACCGCCATTTCCCCGCAGGCGACTATGCCCTCCCCTGCGCATTGATAATTGGGCAACGTAAAGAATCCACCGACCTCAAAACATCCCTCAATGAAGCACTGCGTCTCTTTTAGCCTGCTGGCCCTTTTTGTCCTCTCACTCGCCTCCTGCGCCAAGCACGACGAAATAACGTTCAGGGGCACCGTGGTGAACATAGAATACTGCGCCTCGCAAGACATACAGTCGAACGCAGGATTCTACACGGCACTGGAAATGCCCGAAGGCACCGGCGCCGACTTCACCATCGGCACAGAGACCTACCACAACGTCATCATACTCTACGAGCCTGGCATGCGCATACAGAACGGCAACCACATAAGCGGCAAGTTCTACCTCGACGACAAATACTCGCGTACCAACTGCACAATGCACATCCATGCCGACGACAACCTGCCCCAAGGAGTCTTCACAGAAGTGAGTGTTGATTAAAAAGTGAATAAATAGTGCCCGCAAAAGGGTCTTATTCCTTAAATAATTAGTAATTTTGCAAAATCAATGAAGAAACAAACAACAACAAACAATATGAAATTCATAGTCAATAGCCAGCAGTTGCTCAAACAGCTGCAGTCCCTGAGCGGTGTTCTGACCACCAA
The DNA here is from genome assembly GCA_017522105.1 of Bacteroidales bacterium. Taxonomy (GTDB): domain Bacteria; phylum Bacteroidota; class Bacteroidia; order Bacteroidales; family P3; genus Colimorpha. The sequence goes on from JAFXAA010000030.1 coordinate 60,935, forward strand.
CAACACCATGCCCATCATCAATTGCTTCCACCTTCACCTTGAGGAAGGCACCTTGACCATCAAGACCACCGACCTCTCAACCACCCTCGTAGCACGCATGGAAGTGGAGACCGGACGCATGGAGGTTGCCGAAGAGGTGGCCATCCCCTCCAAGATGCTCCTTGAGATATTGAAGAGCTTTGACGACGTGCCCGTGACCTTCAACGTCGACCAGCAAAGCCACGCCATAGAACTCAGCAGCGGAGAAGGCGAATACCACCTGGCAGGCATGGACGCCGAAATGTATCCCGCCATGCCCACCGCCGAAGGCACCAGCACTGTGGTCATGAGCTGCGACGCCCTCGTCAGCGCTATCAACAAGACATACTTCGCCACCAGCAACGACGAGATGCACCAGCAGATGAGCGGTATCTTCTGCGAGATGACCCCCGACGGTATCACCTTCGTGGCCACCGATGCTCACAAGCTCGTCCGCTACCGTCGCAAAGACGTCACCACCCCCGACAGCACAAACTTCATCCTTCCCAAGAAACCCATCACCATAGTCAAAAACATCCTCGCGGCACGCAAGGAAGGCGGCGATGTGACCATGGAATACAACAACACTAACCTCTTCATCACCTTCGACAACTTCTACATCGTCTGCCGCCTCGTCGATGGTCGCTATCCCAACTACGAAGCCGCCATCCCCAAGGACAACCCCAACAAGCTCATCCTCGACCGCCAGTCGTTTATCAACACCCTGCGCCGCGTCAGCATCTTCGCCAGCGAAGCCACTCGCCAAGTGCGCCTCTCCATCAACGCCGACAAGGTGACCATCAGCGCCGAAGACCTCGAGTTCTCCAACAACGCCAAGGAGACCATCCCCTGCCAGTATGAGGGCAGCCCCATGGACATCGGCTTCAACGCCAAGTTCCTCACCGAGATGATCAGCAACCTCGACTCCGAGCAGGTCATCATGGAAATGTCCCATCCCTCGCGCGCGGGTATCATCTTCCCTTATGGCGACGACGCCGAAGGCAAGCAGGATGACATCCTCATGCTCGTTATGCCCGTAATGCTCGCCAACTGATGAGCAAGAAAGTATCTCTCTGGGCCACCCATGGCGCCACCATTCTCGGCATCACCCTCGTGCTCTTCATGCTGGGACTGTTGCTCTGCATAGAGTATCACTCCTACCGTATCACCCACGACGCACAGGAACGTATCACCTACAAGGTGGACCTCTCGCCCGATGTCAGCGACTCCCTCGCCCTTGCCGTCAAAAGCCGCATAGAGCAGCGCTCGTACATCAAGCACGTGGACTACATCTCCAAGGAGAAGGCCGCCGAGATCTTCACCGACGAACTCGGCGAGGACTTCGTGGGCTTCATAGGCTACAACCCCCTCTACCCTTCCCTTATGGTCAACTTCAACGTCTCGCTCTTGCCCGACAACAGCAGCGAGGTACTTGACCGCTTCTGCGAAGAAGTAGGCAAAGAGGAGGGTGTCACCGGCGTGGCCTACCAGGAAAACATCGTCAACGAGTTGCGCACAAGTTTCTACAAGCTCTCCTGGTTCCTCATAGCACTCATGCTCGTCCTCGTCCTCATCACCGTAGTCCTCATCGACGCCCTCATTCGCATAGCCCTCTATGCACAACGCGAGACCATCCGCACCATGCGCATGGTAGGTGCAAATGTCAGCTTCATCAAACGGCCCTTCATCATTCGTAGCATCGCCTACGGAGCCCTCGGCGGCCTCATCGCTTCGCTGCTCACATTCATGGCCATCTGGGTGGCCGGCAACGAGTTCACGATAGACCTCACCTCGTCCACCCACTGGCCCTGGTACGGCCTCATCGCAGTCGCCCTCATCATCGTGGGCATCATAATATCCTACCTCTCAACCGCCATCACAGTGCGCCGTTACATCGCCAAAAACTGAAAAAAACAACACAATGGAAAATAACGAAGAAAAGAAAGACCTCCAGCTCCCCTTCGGCACCGTCAACTACATCCTCATGGGTGCCGGCATACTTCTCCTCGCCTTGGGCTACATACTCCTCTCCGGCGGCGGCTCCGACGACCCCAACGTCTTCAACCCCGCCATGTTCAACAGCCGTCGTCTCGTCTGGGCTCCAATACTCATCGTCCTCGGCTTTGTCGTGGAGATTGTAGCCATCATGTACAAAAGCAAGAAGTAATCCATGGAATGGTTTGAAGCTCTTATCCTTGGCATCATCCAAGGCCTAACAGAATACCTGCCGGTCAGCTCCAGCGGTCATCTGGCCATAGGCGCCAACCTCTTCGGCCTCAGCGGAGAAGAGAACCTCACCTTCACCGTTGCCGTCCATGTGGCCACCGTGCTCAGCACCATCGTCATCCTTTGGCGTGAGATAGTGTGGCTTATCACTGACCTGTTCAAGTTCCGCTGGAACGAAGGCACCAAGTACATCGTCAACATTATCATCTCCATGATACCTGTTGGCATCGTCGGTCTCTTCTTTAAGGACAAGGTGGAAGCTATTTTCGGCAGCGGACTCCTCGTGGTGGGCATCTGCCTGCTGGTCACTGCCACGCTGCTGGCCTTTAGCTACTGGGCCAAACCGCGCCAGCGTGAGACTATCTCGCCCCTGCACGCCTTCATCATCGGCCTTGCACAGGCCCTCGCCGTGCTCCCCGGCCTCTCGCGCTCCGGCAGCACCATAGCCACTGGGCTTCTGCTGGGCAACAAGAAAGAGCGTCTCGCGCAGTTTTCATTCCTCATGGTCATCCCCCCGATCCTCGGCGAAGCGCTGCTCGACGTCAAGGACATAGCCGAGATGGGCGTCAGCCAGGCAATGGCCGGCCTGCCGCCACTCTCACTCCTCGTGGGCTTCCTCGCCGCCTTCGTCTGCGGATGCATAGCATGCAAGTGGATGATCAACATCGTCAAGCGCGGCAAACTCATCTGGTTCGCTCTCTACTGCGCCATCGTCGGCACACTGACCATCGTCCTCCCCTACGTCCTCTGATGGTAACTGTAGAGCAGCTGCAGGCAGGCATCGTCCTCCCCATCGACAAACCGCGGCAGTGGACCTCCTTCCAAGCCGTCAACAAGATAAAGGCCGTGGTGCGCAACACCTACGGCCAACGCGACGCAAGCGGCGCGAAGGCCGGCCCCAATGGCGGCCTTAAGAAATTCAAGATAGGCCATGCCGGCACCCTCGACCCCTTGGCTACAGGCCTCCTCCTCGTATGCCTCGGCAAGGCCACCAAGACCATCCCAACCCTGCAGGACGGCGACAAGGTGTACACCGGCACCATGGTGCTTGGCGCCACAACGCCATGCTACGACCTTGAGCGCCCCATAGACCGCTACTACCCCTACGAGCACATCACTCCCGAGCTCCTGCAGCAGACGCTGCCGCAGTTCACAGGCACCATCATGCAGGTGCCGCCAATGTTCAGCGCCGTGAAAATCAGCGGCCAGAGGGCTTACGAGTATGCACGCCTCGACGACCCCACAGTCACCATCCAACCCAAGCCCGTCAACATCTACAGCTTCGAGATTACGGACTTCCGCCCGGGGAATGAAGAATCTGAATGTGTTAATGCGTCAATGCGTGAATGCGTTAGTACTGACGCGTCAGCCACTAACGCATTAACACATTCACACAATAACACATTAAAAAAAGCCCACCATCTCTACGACAACCCGCTCGGCACCGTCCCCGCACACCTTCCGCAGGCCGACTTCCGCATCCATTGCGGCAAGGGCACCTACATCCGCTCCCTCGCCCGCGACCTCGGTCTCGCCCTCGGCAGCGGCGCCTTCCTCTCGGCCCTCCGCCGCGAGCAGATAGGCTCCTACAACGTCGCCGACGCCCTCCGCCTCGACGAGGTGGAAGCCTACCTCACCAAATAAACCAATCTTCTCAACCTGTCAAAGAACTCTGCGTCGTCTCCCGCGAGGGAAGCGTCGCATATATAATATAAGGCCCCGTCATGCGACAGGGCCTTTTTTAACTAAACTTTAACACTATAGTCAGCGTAAAGCTTTCAGTATCATATACAACAATATTACCTTATCACCACCACCTTGCGGGCGGGATAGGCGCCAATCTTAATCATATAGGTACCACTGACGGGTGCGTCGAAGTATAGTGGAGTGTAGTCGTCCTGCTTGGTGGCTAAAATACGCCCGTTCACGTCATAGAGCGTCACTCTGTTGCCGTCGGCGCCTTCCACGACTATCTGGCCTTGACTTGAATACACTTTGGCATTCAGTGCTTCGACGCCATTGATGGCTTCATGGGTTATATAAACCGTGTCGTGAATGATGACGGTGTCGTGCAGCCAGATGGTATCAAATTGCGTCAACCACAACGTGTCTGTAAGCGTCAACGTGTCGTATATGTAATTGTCTATGGTGTCATAAACGGTGTTGGTGATAGTGTCAAATTGTGTCACCGTCAGTGTGTCAACCACTATTGTCGTATCATGTACAGCGTAGGGCACGTCTATGTAGGTGGTGTCGTGTACTTCAATGTAAGTAGTGTCATGTACGGCATACGGTATATCGATGTAGGTGGTGTCGTGTACTTCAATGTAAGTAGTGTCATGTACGGCATACGGCACATCTATGTAGGTGGTGTCATGTACGTCTATGTAAGTGGTGTCATGTACGGCATACGGCACATCTATGTAGGTGGTGTCGTGTACGTCTATATATGTGGTGTCATGCACAGCGTATGGTATGTAGGTAGTATCATGCACATTGATGTAGGTGGTGTCGTGTACGTCTATATATGTGGTGTCATGCACAGCGTATGGTATGTAGGTAGTATCATGCACATCGATGTAGGTGGTGTCGTGTACATCAACGTTAATAGTGTCATATAGCACCACTGTGTCTTGCCAAGGTTCGCCGTCGGCGACAAAGAAGGCTGTCAATGATAAATCCTGCAATACAGCAAAAGTGTAGGGGTTGTATGTAGATCCATTGCTCCAATGTGTGAAACTGTAACCGCTATATGGTGTTGCAGAAACTGTAATTGGTTGCCCATACTCTCTATTACCGGCACCGCTGACTGAGCCGTGAGCCAAATTGTCGACTTGAACGTCAACTGCATGGACATCAATAGCGAAATAGGCAGTATATATTTTGTTGTCATCGAACACAAAACGACGTGGATTTTCGGTATTGCCGTCATTCCATTGAATGAAGTGGTAGTGGGGTATTGGGATTGCAAAAATCAGTGACGTACTGTTGAGGTACTCTCCACTCACGCTCGTTGTGTCCACAATACCCAAGTCGGTGGCGCTTTGGAATGTCAGCGTGTAGGTGTTATTGGCAAACTGAGCCGTAAACGTAGTATCTTGTGACAAAGTGATGGTACGTGGGTTGTCGGAAACGCCGTCGTTCCAGTGGGTGAAGTGGTAGCCGTAGTTTGGTGTGGCTGTAATTGTACGGTTGGAGAGGTAGTTATAGCTACCGCCGCCGCTCACCGTGCCGTGTATTGTGGAGTCTGCCGAAAGTGTGATAGTGTATTGATTTGTATCAAAATAGGCTGTCATCACGATATCTTGAGTGATTTCTGTCAAGAAATGAATGTTTTCGGTTGCATTGTCACTCCAGCGAGTGAAGTGGTATCCGTAATTGGCTATGGCCGTCAGTGTGATAGTATCCGGCGGAACAGAAGGATAGGGATAAACAGAATCGTATTCACAAATTACACGGCCACGAGAAGTGTCATTCACATTCACCACAACAAAGATAGTGTCATTATGGATGCGGTGTCTGGTATAATTTGTACCGGCATTGGTGTAGGCCGTGTAGGCATTGCGTGGAACGATAAGGTCGATAATGCTATCACAGATACTTGAGACATTTCCTAATGTCGGTGGTGTGGCTGGTTTCATCCACATCTCCGTGAGACCGCTGCAGCCGGAGAAAGCATAACTGCCTATCGTGGTGACGCTGTTGGGGATGGTGACGGAGGTGAGGCCGGTGCAGCCAGAGAAAGCATAATTGCTTATTGAGGTAACGCTGTTGGGGATGGTGACGGAGGTGAGGCCGGTGCAGCCAGAGAAAGCATAATTGCCTATCGAAGTGACGCTGTTGGGGATGGTGACGGAGGTGAGGCCGGTGCAGCCAGAGAAAGCATAAGAGCCTATCGAGGTGACGCCACTACCAATGGTGACGGAGGTGAGGCTGGTGCAGTTATAGAAAGCATATTGTTTAATCTCCGTCACGCCGTTGGGGATTACGAGATTTGTTATCTCTGTGCCACCTATTGTC
>JAFXAA010000031.1 GCA_017522105.1 Bacteroidales bacterium
AGTTCTTCAGTAGTTCTTCAGTCAAACACTGAAGAACTACTGAAGAACTACTGAAGAACGGCCGTAGGGGCTCCGTAGGGGAGGCGGTGGAGAAGCGGCGTAGAAGCGGCGGAAATTAACCGCCGAGTATTGATAACTTTTGTCCGGCGGCGGGGTGCGGGCGGTGGAAAAGCGGTATTTTTGCATTTTGAATTAATATGTAAACTACACGCTATGAAAAGATATATAGTCCTTGTGGCGACAATGATGTGTGCTGTGGCCCTGATGGCACAGAAGCCGAAGCAGGCCACGGAGTTCAGCGCGGCGGGCCTGCCCGACGAGCTGCAGGAATGGATCAACAAGAGCACCAACGACAGCGAGCGGCAACGCGAGGCGGCGAAGGCCGTCAAGGCTTTCCGGGCCTCCTACGGGGCCATGGACGACGGCATGCAGGAGCGCGTTACGGAAGTGATGAACTACGGCGTGAAGGCCAAGCTCAAGGGCGGCACGGAGATGGTGCAGCTGGTGCGCGTGCTGACGGCCTACGCCACAGCCCCCGGCGGGGGGCAGAACCTCGACGGATGGGTGAAGGCGATGGAGGGTATGAAGCGCAAAGCTGCCAAAGGGAAGGCCGTCATGGAATGGGTGGACTTCAGCGGGCGGCTGCTGACGGAGCGCGTGCTCTACCGCAGCCAGACCAGCGAGTGGCGCCTCGACGCGCGGACGGCGTTCCGCATAGGCGTGGACGAGGGGCTGCCGACGGTGTGGGTGGACTCACCGGCCGACCTGCACTACTCCTCGGCCAAGGACGACGGCGTGATACGCGGCACCACGGGACGCTACGACTACAAGGAGAACATGTGGCACGGCGAGGGCGGCCGCATAGACTGGAGCCGCACGGGCCTCGGCGCCGAAGCCTGCTATGCCGAGCTGCGGAGCTACCGCGCGGAGACCAAGTTCCCCAAGTTCAGCGCCGACTCGGCCCTGCTTGTGAACACGCACTACTTCAGCGAACCCGTGGCCGGGCGCGTAGAGGATGCCCTCTCGGTGCCGCAGGAGCCTGAGAAATACAGCTATCCGCGTTTCCGCAGCTACAAGCGCGACTTCGTCATCAAGGACATCATGCCCGACGTGGACTACCGAGGCAGCTTCATGATGAACGGGGCCAAGTTCATCACCGCCAGCAGCAAGCACCCGGCGAGCCTCATCTTCAAGCGCGAGGGGCAGCGGCAGCTCGCGGTGACGGCACAGAAGTTCACCATCACCGCCGACCGCATTGTGGGCGAGAACGCCGCCGTGGCCTTCTATGTGGGTCCCGACGACTCCATTGCCAACACCGGCATCACGGTGCGCTACACCACCGCCGACCACAAGCTGACGATGATCAACGACCCCAAGCGCAACTTCTACAGCCCCTACACGGACTCTTACCACGAGCTGGACATCTACAGCGACGTCATGACGTGGGTCACCACGGGCGGCGTGCTGGAGTTCTCCAACCTCGGGACCACCAGCGGCACGGCCACCTTCGAGAGCAGCAACTACTACACCTACCGCAAGGCACGCGAGATACAGGGCATCGACGAGATTAGCCCCGTAAAGCGCGTCTACGACTACTTCGGAGGCTACAACTACACCTTCGCGGCCAAGGATTTCTCCACACACATAGGCCTCGACATGGGGCAGACCATGCTGATGATACACGGGCTGACGAAACACGGCCTGGTGTCGTACAACGAGATTACGGGCATGGTCACCGTGAAGGAGAAGCTGGAGGACTACATGAAAGCCCTCAGCAAGGCCAAGGGGGCCGACTACGACGCCCTCTCCATAGAGAGCAACGCGAAGAACTACAACGCGCGCCTCAACCTCGACGACCGCCTGATAGAGATGCGCGGCGTGCAGCAGTTTGTGGTGAGCGACAGCCAGCGCGTGGTGGTGTACCCCCGCGGGGGGCGCATCACCATGGGGCAGAACCGCTCCATACACTTCAACGGGCGCATTGACGCGGGCCGTTTCACGATGTTCGTCACCGACTGCGACTTCAGCTACGAGCAGTTCGGCTTCGAGATGCCCAAGGTGGACTCGCTGTTCTTCTTTGTGCCGGAGTTTGACAACCCCGACACCGACCACATGGTGATGACGCCGCTCTACGGCCTTGCCGGCAGCCTGAAGGTGGACATGCCCGACAACCACTGCGGGCTGAAGAAGAACAAGGAGTACCCCATCTTCGAGAGCCGCGAGAACAGCTACGTCTACTACGACAAGGCCGAGATCCGCGGAGGCCAGTATGTCAAGGAGCGCTTCTACTATACCCTTCACCCCTTCACCATCAACAGCCTGGTGGACTTTGTGACCGACAGCCTTCAGTTCAACGGCGTGCTCACCTCCGGCGGCATATTCCCGGACATCACCTATCCGCTCAGCGTGCAGCGCGACTACTACCTGGGCTTCCAAGTGACCACACCGGAGGGCGGCTACCCGGCCTACGGCGGCAAAGGCACCTATCAGAGCCGAATATCGCTCGACCACTTCGGCCTGCAAGGCTCCGGCAACCTCGACTACCTGACGGCGAACGTGCGCAGCAAGGACTTCCTCTTCCTGCTCGATTCCGCCGTGGCCAACACCGACACCTTCACCGTGCGCGAGGAGCAGGGCTTCCCGGACATCAAGGGCGGACGGCTCGCCATGCGGTGGCACCCCTACGCCGACTCCATGGCTGTGGCCACAACGGCCAAGGGACGCCCGATGAATATGTACCACGGCGACGCCACCTTCCGCGGACGCCTTGACCTCATGCCACAGGGCACACGCGGTGCCGGCACGGCGACGGTGAAGGAGGGCACCCTGACAAGCAGCCGCTTCGAGATGCTGGCCATGGAGATGAACGCCGAGGTGAGCGACTTCACCCTGCGCAGCGTGAAGCACAACAACATAGCATTCTCGGCACGCCATGTGCGGTCGCACGTGGACTACGACAAACGCAAGGCCGAGTTCACGATGCCCGACGGGCCTCAACGCACGGAATTGCAACTCGTCAAGCAGGAAGCCTACGCCGACTTCTTTGCTTGGGACATGGACAGCAAGCTCCTGGACATCGTCAACGGCACACGCGCCACCAGCGAGGGCATGGACGCCATGGACTTGCGCATGCGCCTGCAGAAGCACGACGACCTGCCGGGAGTGCGCTTTGTGAGCACCGACCCCAAACAGGAGGGCCTGAGCTACAACTCGCTGCAGAGCACCTACAACTATGAGCAAGGCGAGTTGTCAAGCCGCGGCGTGTTCATAATCAACGTGGCCGACGCGGCCATAGCACCTGCCGCCGACACGCTGCACGTTGCCAACGGCGGCAAGATGAAGCAGCTGTCCAATGCACGCCTCGTCTTCAACCGCGACAGCGCCTACCACTACGTCACCGGTGCCGACCTGACGGTGGCAGGGGCACGCAGCTTCACCGGCAAGGGCTTCATGGACTACCGCAATGACACAGAGAAGAAGCAGCGCATATTCCTCGACGACATCAGCGTTGACGGGCGCGGCGTCACCGTGGCTCGCGGCAAGATTAGCGACAGCGCCTCCTTCACCATCAGCTCGGCCTTCGGCTTCGCCGGCAAAGTGCGTGCCGAGGGCGACAAGAAGTGGCTCCACTTCGACGGCGGCGTGCGCCTGCTGCAGCAGTGCATACCGCAGCAGCAGATGGGCCTTCTGGCCTACGCCGACTACACCGACCCCGAGCACGTGCACATCTCGGTGCCCGAAGAGCCTACCGACTGGAAGGGCAAACGCATAACGGCTTCCATCACCATGGACAAGAACACCCTGCGACCCAGCGCGTCGTTCCTCACCAACGAGAAGGTGACGGGCAACGAACTCCTCACGGCACATGGCGTGCTCACCTACCTCGGCGACCGCAAGCAGTACATGATAGGCTCCGAGGCCAAGGTCTCGAACCCTGACGGGGTGGTGGCCCCCTACCTGTCCATGAGCACCACGGACTGCATCGTAGAGGGCGAGGGTCTGGTGGACTTCAGCCTCAAACCCACCCAGGCCTCGTTCTACGCCTATGGCACGGCGGCGGTGAACATTGGCGAGAGGACGGAGGAGGACCACCTGACCACGGTGTTCGGCATGACATTCCCGCTGGCGCAGAGCGTGGTGGACGCCATGTACAACAACCTCAAGGACGACCTGCGCCTGCAGATGGCTGCCACAAGCACCAACGCCGAGATGCGCCACGCCTTGATGTACCACCTCGGTGCCGACAAGGGTGGCGGGGCCTATGCACTCTACAGCGCCACAGGCAAGCTCAACGACATGCCAGCAGCCATGCAGAGCACCATGCTCTTCGACAACATACGCTGGCAGTACAACCCCGCAGTGGGACTCTACTGCGACGGCAAGGTGGGTCTCGTGGCCATGGGCGACAAGACCCTCGGCCTGGAGGTTCGCCTGAAAGCCCAAATCAGCAAGCAGGGCGGCAGCCAGATTATGCGCTACTATGTAGAGGCTGCCAAAGACCACTGGTACTTCTTCGAGTATGACCTGTCGGCACAACAGCTCACCGTCTACAGTTCAGTGGGCACATGGCTTGACGGCATCAAGGCAATACCCCTCGACCAGCGCAAGATTGAAAAAGAAGGGCTCGGAATATTCCGCTATTCGGTGGGCAACGAGAGCACCAAGGTTCCCAACTGGCTCAAGTGGTTCTCCAAGACAGTGTACAGCAGCGACGATGAAGGCTTCTGACAATAACGTCACGCCATAAGAGAAAAAATGCGTAACTTTGCAGACTGTAAACCATGAAGATAATAAGAGCCATACTACTCGTAGTCAACATATTATTGGCACTGGGGCTACTGCTGACCACCCTTGCACCCGTTGTGGCGCCGTCGCGCTCGCTCCTGCCCAGCCTACTGGCTTTCGGCTACCTGCCCATGCTGGCGGCCAACGTGCTGATGGTGGTGCTGTGGCTCATCATGGGCAAATGGCAGTTTCTCGTCAGCGTGGCCGCCATAGCCCTGCGCTGGAGCTTTGTCGGCCTATTTGTACAGGTGGGCGGCACCACCAAAACACCAGACCGCAGCGAGCACCCGCACATGGTGACAGTGATGAGCTACAACGTTCATCAGTTTCATGGCTCTGACGACAAGCCGTCGCAGCCCGACTCCAACGCCCTCGGGTTCCTCTCGCTGGTGCGCGAGTACAACCCCGACATGCTGTGCCTGCTGGAGTTCGCCGCCGTCAAGTCCATGAACCTCGTGGACAGCCTCACCGTCATGGGCTACAACCACTACCACGGCGCCCACAGCAGCCGCCGCGGCATTCCCTACGGCACCGTAGTATTCTCGCGGCTGCCAATCACTTACGTCAACAAGATAGACGGTAACAAACTGCTCGTTGAACTCATGCTCGACGACAGGCGGTTCCGTCTCTGCTGCATACACATGGACAGCTACCAGCTTGACAGTACAGACATCAAAGAGATAGACAACATGCGTCACGGCGAGCTTAACCCGTCGAGCACCACCCTGGCCAAAGTCAAGGAGACCATCCTGAATCACGAGACCGAATGGCAGGACAAGCTGAAGCCCATAATCAGCGAAAGCTCGGTACCCATGCTGCTGGCTGGCGACTTCAACGACATACCGTCCTCCTGGCTCTACGCCCAAGTGAGCAAGCACCTCGACGACACCTACCGCGACAAGGGCATAGGCATGTGCCACACCTTCAACGGCGGCAACGACCGGCTGCTGCCCGTCAAACACGGCTGGCTGCCGAAGTTCCGCATCGACATGGTGTTCCACAGCAAAGAATTCACCACCTTAAGCTACAAGCGCCCCAAGACGCCACTCTCCGACCACTACCCCGTCATCACATCTTTAGAGCTTACGCAATGAAAAAAGCCGACCTATACAAGAGCGTGCTGGAGTACTTCGCCGAGGCCATGCCCGTGGCAGAGACGGAGCTCCACTATGGCTCGCCGTTCCAGCTGTTGGTGGCCGTGGTGCTCTCGGCGCAGTGCACCGACAAGCGCGTCAACATGGTCACGCCAGCCCTCTTCGCCGCCTACCCCGACGCCAGCCACATGGCCGAGGCCTCCGAAGACCAGATATTCGACTACATACACTCCGTATCCTACCCCAACAGCAAGAGCCGCCACCTTGTGGCATTGGCGCGCATGCTGCGCGACGACTTCGGAGGCACGGTGCCCGCCGACATCGACGCCCTGCAACGCCTCCCCGGCGTAGGCCGCAAGACTGCCAACGTGGTGGCCGCCGTGGTCTTTGACCAACCCGCCATGCCCGTGGACACTCACGTCTTCCGCGTGGCCAACCGTATAGGCCTCACCGTGAACAGCAAGACACCGCTGAGCACCGAGCGCGAACTGGTGAAACACATACCGCCGGAGCTTCTGTCCAAGGCCCACCACTGGCTCATCCTCCACGGCCGCTACGTGTGCCAGGCCCGCAAACCCAAGTGTGACAGCTGCGGCCTCACAGCCGTCTGCCGCTACCACAAGAGCATGGAGAAAGGGGGATGCGCATGATCTTTGCCAACCCCGCCTTCCTATGGGGGCTCCTGGCGGTGCTCATACCCATCGCCGTGCACCTATTCAACTTCCACCGCTACCGCACGGTGTACTTCAGCAATGTGGACCGCCTCGCCGAGCTGCACACCGAGAGCCGTCGCAGCAGCAACCTGCGCCGCTGGCTGCTCCTCGCCCTCCGCATTCTCGCCGTGGTCTTCCTCGTCCTCGCCTTCGCACAACCCGTGATACCCGACCGTGCCAACAGCACCCGCAGCGGTGCCACGGTGGTGAGCGTCTATGTGGACAACACGCACAGCATGGAGAGCGCCTCAACCGAAGGCAGCCTGCTCGACGAAGCCGTGCGCAAAGCCCGCGAGATAGCCGGCGCCCACGCCATCGGCGACCGCTACCAGCTCGTCACCGCCGACCTCGGCGGCAAAAGCATGCGGTGGCTCAGCCGCGACGAGTTCCTCGAAGCCCTCGACGAAGTCAGGCCTTCGGCTGCATCGCCACGCATGAGCGATGTGGTGCGCCGCCAGCTCGACTTCATGCGCCAGAGCGGCGCCCCAAACCGCCACGCCTACGTGGTCAGCGACTTCCAGCGCTCCGCCAGCGACCTCGACGCCATGCCCGCCGACAGCCTCGCCTCCGTCACCCTCGTGCCGCTGCAAGGCACAGGAGCCGACAACCTCTTCATAGACACCGTGCGGCTCAACGCCCCCGCCTACTTCGCAGGAGGCAGCGTCGACGTGGACGTCACGGTGCGCAACAGCGGCTCGCGCGATGCCGAGAAAGTGCCCCTGAAGCTCCTCGTCGGCGGCCACGAGCGCGCCATGGCCACCGTCGACATACCCGCCGGCGCAACGGCCAAGGCCACACTGCGCTTCGCCATCGACGCCACAGGCTGGGTGGACGGCAGCGTCAGCATCGAAGACTATCCCGTCATCTTTGACGACAACTACTTCTTCACCTTCCGCGTCGCCGACCGCATAGCCGTCCTCGACCTCCACGGCGGCACCGCCAACCCGCACCTGCAACGACTCTTCGCCGACGACAGCACCATGGACTACAACACGGCCACACGCCTGCCTGCCGACCTCGCGGGCTTCGACTTCATTGTCCTCGACGAGGTGGGCGAGATGCCTTCCGGCGAAGTGCAGATGCTGGCGGCATGGGTGGCCGACGGCGGCACACTCCTTGTAGTGCCGTCGCCGCGCGGGGCCGACAACACGCTCCTCGCCACCCTCAAGGTGCCTCAACTCGCACGGTGGCATGCCGCCACCCTCAAGGCTTCACGGGTGGACTTTGCCAGCAGCCTCTTCAGCGGCGTCTTCAGCGCCAAGAGCGACGAGATGGAGATGCCCACTGTCCACGGCCACTTCCCCACCCTCAACGCCCAAGCCTCCGCCCCCGTCTCCATCATCACCCTTGCCGACGGCAGCGACCTGCTCTCCGCCACCACATGCGGCGACGGTCGCGTCTACCTGTTCTCCACACCGCTGCGCAACGACTACACCGACTTCACCTCGCAGGCCCTCTTCGTGCCGACGCTCTACAACATGGCCCTCTTCAGCCGCCCGCTGCCGCCGCCGTGCCACACCCTCGGCGACCCAGCCCCCATAGTGCTGCAGGGCCGCTACGACCCCGGCAACCCGCCCCATCTGGCATCGACCGGCAACGGACAGCCCGCCTTCAGCGTCATCCCCGACCTGCGACGCACAGGCAACCGCACACTCCTGGTGCCACACGGCGAGATAGGTGCGGACGGCATCTACACCCTCGCCGACGAACACTTGGCCTTCAACCACCCGCGACGAGAATCGCAAATGGACTTCCTAAGTCCCTCCGAGGTGGCCGACGCCGTCGGCAGCGTGAGCGGCTACAGCGTCATTGCCAACACCTCGCGCCACCTCGGCGACGAACTCCGCGCCCGCGACGGCGGCCGGCGGCTCTGGCTCCTCTGCCTCATCCTTGCACTCGCCGCACTCGCGGCGGAGACGGCGGTGCTCAAACTGAACACCAAACACTGAACAATACAGCCACATGCTACTACAGGCGGAACACATCAGCAAATCCTTCGGCGCCAAGCGAGTGCTTGACGACGTGAACCTCGGCGCCGACAGCGGGCAGTGCGTGGCCCTCCTCGGCGGCAACGGCGCCGGCAAGACCACCCTGCTGCGCATCGTCACGCGCCTCGTCGAACCCGACAGCGGCAGCATCCTCTTCGACGGCCACCCCCTCGGGCAGGCCGACCTGCGGCAGGTGGGCTACCTGCCCGAGGAGCGCGGCCTCTACCGCAACATGCGCGTCGGCGAGCAAGCCCTCTACCTGATGCGCCTCAAGGGCCTCGGACGCCGCGAGGCCGAAGCAGCCCTGCGCTCGTGGATGCCGCGCCTCGGCATGGACGGCTGGTGGCAGCAACCCACACGCAAGCTCAGCAAAGGCATGCAGCAACGGCTCCAGTTCCTCGTCAGCGTGGCCCACAACCCGCGCCTGCTCATCCTCGATGAACCCTTCTCCGGCCTCGACGCCGACGGCGCGGCCATGCTCACAGCCCAGATCCAGAGCCTCCGCGCCAGCGGCACGGCCATCATCCTCTCCACCCACAACCTGCAGGCCGCCAGCGCGCTCTGCGACAAAACCGTACAGTTATGAGAAAGACCATCCTCGTCATCGGACGCGAGTGCCGCCTGCGCCTGCGGCGACCGGCTTTCTGGGTGCTCACACTCCTGGTGCCCGTCGTCATCACGCTGCTCTACGCCCTCCCCGTCGTCGCCGCACGCCATGCCGACGAACGCACCACCGTGTACGTCGTAGACCAGACAGGCCTCTTCGAGAACGGCCTCCAGTCCACCGAGGCACTGGCCTTCAAGCCCATGCCCTCGCTCGACTACGCGCAGCGGCAAGCCGCCGACCGCGACGTAGTGCTCCTCATACCCCTGCGCGAGACCACCATACCGCACGACGCCTTCCTCTACTACCGCGGCACGCCGCCGTCGCTCGACGTGCAGAGCGCCGTGGACGCACAGCTGCAGACCCTCCTGCACAACGCCATCCTCGAGGACGTCTACAACGTCGAGCCCGCCGTCTACCATTCTGTCGAAGCCGCGCACCTGCGCCTCCACACCCGCGACACCGCCACCGGCCACGAGAGCCACCTGCGCGTCAGGAGCGTCGTGGCCCTCGTGCTGGCAGTCCTCATGGCCCTCGCCCTGCTGCTCTTCGGCATCACGGTGACACGCGCCGTGCAGGAAGAGCGCCACAACCGCGTGGCCGAAATCGTGGCCACCTCGGCGCGGCCCGGCGAGCTGCTTGCCGGCAAAGTGTGCGGCGTGGCCCTCACAGCCACCCTGCAGCTCGTCCTGTGGGTGACGCTCACCGCCGCTGCCATAGGCGGCGTGCAGGCCGCCAACCCCGACCTCTTCGAGCAGGCCCGCCAAGCGCAGCAGATGCACTCCATAGCCACCAAGGGCGCCGAAGCCACGGCACAGTACAGCGCCCCCGTGGAGCTGGTGGACCAGACCGTCCAAGGCCTCGCATCCATACAGCTGCCCCTCGTGGCAGGCATCTTCGCCCTCTTCTTCCTGCTGAGCTACATGCTCTACGGCTCGCTGCTGGCCGCCGTGGCAGCCCGCGCCGACAGCGAGAGCGACGCCACCCTGCGCACCCTCGTCGTAGGGTCGCCGCTGCTTCTGGCCCTCGCGCTGGCGCCCCTGGTGCTCCATGCCCCCTCGGGAGCCATGGCCTTGTGGCTCACCCTGGTGCCCTTCACCGCGCCCGTGGCGGCCATGCTGCGCCTCCCCTTCGGCCTCCCGTTGTGGCAGGTAGCCCTCGCCGCAGCACTCCTGCTGCTCTTCGCCGCCGCCGCCACCGCCCTCGCCGCCCGCACCTACCAGCGCCACGTGGTGTAAGCCCCACCCTGCACCGACGCCACCGACGCGAGCCCGCTCCGACATAGCCGCCGGGCCTCCGTTCTGCACATGCCATTGACATGCACCCCCGACAGGGTTGAACCGCTCGACCCTGCCAGGGGTCGCATGCTAATAGCCTCATCCCGCCAACATCAACACACACGACCCCGCCAGGGGGCGCACCTTCCCTCCCCGGTACCGGTACGGAGTCCCTACGGCATTTCTTCAGTAGTTCTTCAGTAGTTCTTCAGTGTTTGACTGAAGAACTACTGAAGAAATGCCGTAGGGGCTCCGGTGGTGATGCGGGGCAGAGGGGTATGAACAACACTATGGCGCTAAAGCTGACGAGTTTGAAATGCACAAAAAAACGCGCGTTGAAAAGTTTTTGCGCGTATGTAAAAAAAACTTCGTATCTTTACGGCCAGAAAAATATGAAAGAAAAACGTTGGATAATCAGAAAAGACTATGATTTAGAGACTGTTGAAAAACTTGCTGCTTCGATTGGGGTAGACCGAATTATCGCCACACTGCTCGTAGAGCGGGGTGTTACGACGTATGAAGAGGCGAGGAAATTCTTCCGCCCGGGGCTCGACCAAATCCACGACCCCTTCCTGATGAAAGGCATGCGCGAAGCGATAGACCGCATCAACGAAGCAATCAGACGGCAAGAACGAATCATGGTTTACGGCGACTACGATGTCGACGGGACGTCGGCCGTGGCGCTGGTGTACAGCTACTTCAAGGAGCTGGACCGCAACATAGACTTCTACGTGCCCGACCGCGAACGCGAGGGCTACGGCATCTCCTACCAGGGCATCGACTATGCCCACGAGACGGGAGTGAAGCTGATGATAGCCCTGGACTGCGGCATCAAGGCCATGGAGCAGGTGGACTATGCCAAGGAACGCGGCATAGACTTCATCATCGGCGACCACCACCTGCCCGGCGACGAGGTGCCGCGGGCCGTGGCGGTGCTCGACCCCAAGCAAGCCGACTGCCCCTACCCCTACAAGGAGCTCAGCGGCTGCGGCATAGGTTTCAAGATAGTGGAAGCCCACTTGGAGGAGCGCATGGGCGTGCGCCTGTGCGACCTGCCGGAGCAGCTCGACGCCCACCGGCGCCAGCGCCAGGAGGAACTCAAGCTCCGCCTGCTGAAGTATCTTGACCTGGTGGCTGTGAGCATAGCCTCGGACATAGTGCCCATCATGGGCGAGAACCGCGTGCTGGCCTTCTTCGGCCTGCGCGTGCTCAACACCAAGCCGCGTCCCGGCATAGAGGCCATCCTGCACTACGGCCATGTGGACAAGCGGCGCGCCGACCAGAACGAGGGCGGCGAGCAGGGCGCCCCAGGCGAAAAGAAGCCCGGATACTTTGAGAAAGACCTCACCATCAGCGACCTGGTCTTCCTCATAGGGCCGCGCATCAACGCCGCCGGCCGCATCAGGTCGGCCTTCGACAGCGTGCGCCTCATGCTCACCGACGATCCTGCTATAGCGAGGCAGCTGGCCGACGACATCAACCAGTACAACATGGAGCGCAAGGACCTGGACACCAGTGCCACCGAGGAGGCCAAACGGCGCATCGACACCGACCCCTTCTACGCCGGGCGCCAGTCGCTGGTGCTCTACGACCCGGGGTGGCACCGCGGCGTGGTGGGCATCGTGGCCAGCCGCATCGTGGAGGCCTACAACAAGCCCGCCATAGTCTTCACCGAGGGCAGCGACGGCTTGATTACGGGTTCGGCGAGGTCGCTCAAGGAGTTCGACATGCACGAGGCCCTGGAGAAGTGCGCCGACCTGCTGGAGCACTTCGGCGGCCACAAGAGCGCCGCCGGCGTGAGCCTGCGCAAGGAGAACATGCGGGCCTTTGTGGACCGTCTTGAGAAGCTGGTGCGCGAGAGCATAGGCACCGAGGAGGTGGTGCCGGAGGTGGAGGTGGACGCCGAGATAGGCTTCTCGCAGGTGACGCCGAAGTTCCTGCGCATCCTCAAGCAGTTCGCCCCCTTCGGGCCGGAGAACAACGTGCCGGTCTTCGTCAGCCGCGAGCTGGTGGACACTGGCAACGCACGCATCGTTGGCACCAACCACCTCAAGTTCAACGCCATCCCCCTCACCGAACGCTCGGCCCCCTACCCCGCCATAGCTTTCCAGATGGGCGAGGCCCTGCAGCGCACGCAGCACGGCGAGCGGTTCGACCTCTGCTACCAGCTGGAGGAGAACTACTGGCGCGGCCGCACCGAGATACAGCTCAACGTGAAAGACATAAAATTCGTGGACTAAACTATGGCAGACGACAAGAAGATAATCTTCTCTATGGTTGGCGTGGGCAAGTTGATACCGCCCAGCCGCCAGATTCTTAAAGACATATACCTGAGCTTCTTCTATGGGGCCAAGATAGGCATCATAGGCCTTAACGGCAGCGGCAAGAGCTCGCTGATGAAGATCATCGCCGGGGTTGACAAGGACTACCAGGGCGAGGTGGTCTTCGCGCCGGGCTACTCGGTGGGCTACCTGGAGCAGGAGCCCAAGCTGGACGACACCAAGACGGTGAAGGAGGTGGTGCAGGAGGCCGTGCAGGAGACCGTGGACCTGCTGAAGGAGTACGACGAAGTGAACAACGCCTTCGCCGAACCCGACGCAGACTTCGACAAGCTCATCGCCCGCCAAGGGGAGCTGACAGAGCTGCTGGAGGCCCACGACGCGTGGAACCTCGACCAGAAACTGGAGCGCGCCATGGACGCCCTGCGCTGCCCCGACGAGGACCAGCTGGTGAAGAACCTCAGCGGCGGCGAGCGCCGCCGTGTGGCCCTCTGCCGTCTGCTGCTGCAAGAGCCCGACATCCTGCTGCTCGACGAGCCCACCAACCACCTCGACGCCGAGAGCATCGACTGGCTGGAGCAGCACCTGCAGCAGTACAAGGGCACCGTCATCGCGGTGACCCACGACCGCTACTTCCTCGACCATGTGGCCGGATGGATACTGGAGCTTGACCGCGGCGAGGGCATACCCTGGAAGGGCAACTACAGCTCGTGGCTGGAGCAGAAGACTGCCCGCCTGGCCATGGAGGAGAAGCAGGAGAGCAAGCGCCGCAAGACCCTGCAGCGCGAGCTGGAGTGGGTGCGCATGGCCCCCAAGGCCCGCCACGCCAAAGGCAAAGCGCGTCTGGCCGCCTATGACCGCCTGCTCAACGAGGACGTCAAGGAGAAAGAGCAGAACCTGGAGATATTCATCCCCAACGGCCCGCGCTTGGGCAACAAGGTGCTGGAGGTGAACGGTGTGAGCAAAGCATACGGCGACAAGCTGCTCTACGAGAACCTCACCTTCTCGCTGCCGCCGGCCGGCATCGTGGGCATCATAGGCCCCAACGGCTGCGGCAAGACGACGCTCTTCCGCCTCATCATGGGCTTGGAGAAGCCCGACACCGGCACCTTCGAGGTGGGGGAGACCGTCAAGATAGGCTACATAGACCAACAGCACGCGGAGATAGACCCCGAAAAGACCGTCTACGAGATGATCAGCGGCGGCAACGAGAACCTGCAGGTGGGTGGCAGACTGGTGAACAGCCGGGCCTATATCAGCCGCTTCAACTTCACCGGCACCGACCAGCAGAAGAAGGTCGGCGTGCTGAGCGGCGGCGAGCGCAACCGTCTGCACCTGGCCCTGACACTGAAGAGCGAGGCCAACGTGCTGCTGCTCGACGAGCCCACCAACGACATTGACGTCAACACAATGCGCGCACTGGAAGAGGGCTTGGAGAACTTCGCCGGCTGCGCCGTGGTCATCAGCCACGACCGTTGGTTCCTTGACCGCATCTGCACACACATACTGGCCTTCGAGGGCGACTCGCAGGTCTACTTCTTCGAGGGCGGCTACACAGAGTACGAGGAGAACCGCAAGAAGCGCCTCGGCGACGAAATGCCGCACCGCATACACTACAAGAAACTGAAAGCATAGCCACACAATGACACTACTTATCATATTCCTGTTAGGTGCGCTGTCGATATCGTTCCTCTGTTCGATATTGGAAGCTGTGCTGATGTCCACTCCGTTGTCGTATATCACCATGCGCGAGGACGAAGGCTACCGGTCTGCCACCCTGTTCAAGAAATACAAGCAGGATAATGCCCAGGCCATTGCTGCCATACTGAGTTTGAACACCATCGCCCACACCATCGGTGCAGCAGGTGTGGGACAACAGGCAGCCATAGCGCTGGACAGCGTGCCCTTCGGCGTAGTGTCGACGGTGACGACGGTGCTCATACTCATCTTTTCCGAGATTGTGCCCAAGACCATCGGCACCAACAACTGGCGACGCATGATGGGCTTCACGGCCAACACCATCCGGGTGCTCATCTTCGTGCTCTATCCTGTGGTGGTACTGGTGCAATGGCTCACCAAGCTCATCTCGCGCAAGGACGAGGAGGAGACCGCCGTAAGCCGCGAGGAGGTGGCGGCGATGGCCGACATGGGCGAGGACGAGGGCGTCATTGACGAGGACGAGAACAAGATAATACAGAACGTCATAAAGCTGAACGACATAAAGGCCTACGACGTGATGACGCCGCGCGTGGTGGCCGCCACCGCCAAGGAGAGCATGACCCTCAAGGCCTTCTACCGCAACGACGAGTACAGCCACTTCTCGCGCATACCCGTGTACGCCGAGGAGGAAGACTTCATCACAGGCTACGTGCTGCGCAGCGAGGTGTTGGAAGAGCTGGCGGAGGACCACTTCGGCATGACGCTGGGCGAGATAAAACGCACCATACCGCTCTTCAACGAAGAGATGAGCGTGGCCGACATCTGGGATTCGCTACTGAAACACAAGGAGCAGATTGCCGGCATCATCGACGAGTTCGGCTCTTTCCAGGGCATCATCACCCTTGAGGACATCATAGAGACCATCTTCGGCCTTGAGATTATAGACGAAAGCGACGAGGTGGCCGACATGCAGCAGTACGCCCGCGAGCGGTGGCAGCAGCGCCAGCGCCGCTTCAAGGAGATAAAGCTGCCCGAAAACTAAACCCCACATACAACAATAATCATTAGTTCTCACCAATGACAACCACAGACATCATCTTCATCATCGTCAACCTGGCAGGTGCATTGGCGGTCTTCCTGTTTGCCATGAAGCTCATGAGCGAGGGCCTGCAGAAGATAGCCGGCAGCAAGATGCGCTCCGTACTGAAACACATCACCGGCAACCCCGTCAGCGGCATCCTCACAGGTACAGTCGTCACCGCAGCCATCCAGAGCTCCTCGGCCACAACGGTCATGGTGGTGAGCTTTGTCAATGCCGGCCTACTGTCGCTGGCGGGCGCCGTTGCCGTCATCATGGGCGCCAACATCGGCACCACGGTTACGGCATGGATAATCACGCTCTTCGGCCTCGGCGAAGGGGCTGGAGGGTTCAGCCTGCCCATGTTGCTGGCCGCCATAAGCCTGTTCTTCATATTCTCCAGCCGCGACAGGATGAAGTCCATAGGCCAGACGGTCATAGGCCTTGCCCTGCTGCTGGTCGGCATGGAGCTACTACAGAAACCTCTGGCCAACCTTGACCAATACCCGGAGTTTCTCAACATGCTTGGCACGCTGAGCGGCTACGGCTTCTGGTCCATCCTGCTCTTCGTGGCCATCGGCGCCATCCTGACATGTCTGGTGCAGGCCTCGGCGGCCATGATGGCCATCACGCTGGTGATGTGCTATAACGGCTGGATAGGCTTCGACGTGGCCGTCGCCCTCGTCATGGGCCAGAATATCGGCACCACGATAACAGCCAACCTGGCGGCAATTGTGGCCAACGCCGCAGGCAAGAAAGCGGCCCGCGCCCACCTGGTGTTCAACGTCATCGGTGTCATCATCACGCTCATCGTTTTCTCTCCCCTCATGCACTTCATTGCCTTCCTCACACAGAACATTACCGGCTGCAGCCCCTACACCGCCGTCGACGACCCGGCATACAACCACGACTCTGTACCTCTGGCCATCTCACTCTTCCACACAATCTTCAACGTTGGCAACACCATCATCCTCGCTTTCTTCATACCACAGATACTGAAGATTGTCAACTGGATGGTGAAGACCAAGACCGAGGACACCGAGGATGACTTCCGCCTGACCTACATTGAGGGCAACTGGCTCTCCACAGCCGAGCTCAACTTGCAGAGCGCCAAGAGCGAGATAGAGGAGTTCAGCAAGCGCGTGCTGCGAATGTACACCTTCCTGCCGGGTCTGCGCACCGCCAAGAGCGACGAGGAGTTCGACGCCATCATGGACCGCATAGCCAAATACGAGAACATCACAGACCGTATGGACCTTGAGCTGACCAAGTTCCTCACCAAGGTGGGCTCCGGCGACATCAGCGCCCATGCCTCGACGCGCGTCAGCACTATGCTGCGCATCATAGACAACCTTGAGAGCATCGGCGACGCCGTCTACCAGATAGCCATGACACGCAAGAACAAGCGCGAGGACGCCGTCCACTTCGACGCAAGCCTCAACGCCAACCTCTCCCACATGAGTGAACTGGTGCAGAACGCCCTTGACGTCATGGACAAGAACCTCCACGACTACGACCACGTGGACCTCGACACCGCCTATGCCGCCGAACACGCCATCAACACATACCGAGACCAGCTGCGTTCGCAGCATCTCGACGCCCTCAAGCACGGTACCTACGACTACTCTATAGGCAACGCCTACAGCAGTCTCTACGCCCTCTACGAGAAGCTTGGCGACTATGTTATCAACATCTCTGAGGCCATCGACGGCTCACGCAAGCATACCGAAGACTAAAGATTCCTGATACTATCGCCAACCATCTGAGTAAACCGCAGTGCACCGCGCCGGTTCAGATGGTTGGCATTACTCATGTCATCCGCCGTAAACAGCGGACTGGACATATAGTCCATGTAGACCACATTGTGGTACTCGGCACACAGGCTGTCGGTTGCAGCGTGCAATACATCCAACTGACGCTGCTCGATAAAAGACCGGAAGTACTCATGTACGGGGCAGCTAATCAGAACCACCGTGACTCCGCGCCCAGCGCACATTTCCGCTATCTTCCGAAGGCAGGCCATGTTGCCAGAATAGATTGTCATCGCAGTACTGTCGTTTACCTTCGTATGTTCTAACGCAGTTTGCCAGCCGTAATAGCGCCAATACTCATCATTGTAGGACTCTACGGCAAGTGAGGCATGGCCGTCTTCATGTATGGTATCAGTCCGCGAGAGAGTCTCCTGCCACCACACAAGCCAGTTGAAGCGGCTCACTTCAAGCCGTTCAAGTGCTGACACTGAATAGTGAGGATTGTCCCAATATATTGCATATTTCTTTCGCAAGGCGGCATAGTCTTCATCGTAGTCTATATTGAGAAACAGTGACAGGTAATTCAAGTCCAGCACCACATATTTCAGCGAGTCCATCCTGTCAATATAACG
This sequence comes from Bacteroidales bacterium, assembly GCA_017522105.1. Taxonomy (GTDB): domain Bacteria; phylum Bacteroidota; class Bacteroidia; order Bacteroidales; family P3; genus Colimorpha. The sequence goes on from JAFXAA010000031.1 coordinate 17,861, forward strand.
CTTCAGTATCCAATAGTCGTTCTGTATATCCTGCGACGAACCTGCACAGGAGAAGCCTCTGCCGAGCCCCAGACCGTTTGGTATAACGGCGCGGTTGGTGTTCGACGAGCCAAGTACCAGCACCTGCACCTCCTCGGCGTGGCGCTCCATCCAATGGCTTTTGTACATGTGCTCATGCGGGAAAGCATGCAGGACAAACTCCCACAGTACAACGACAGCCATAATCAACACCAACGACGGAACAATTATTTTCAGCAGGAATCTCTTCATGGCCTAAAACTTTTGGTATATAAACACCTGTGTAGTTGACGAGCCCAGGAACAACACCAGCGCCACCAGCACCACCACCAATGCCACCACAGCCACTGGCCGTTCAGCGCGCAGCAGTCCGTCACCTATCTTTCCGCCACGGCATTCCTCCATCCAGTCGTTGACCACCACTACTGCCAGGCACAGCAGACCAGCCGCAAGGCTATGAGCCATATATGGCGGTAGCTCGTTCTTACCATTATTAAACACTTGCGCCATGAAGCCGATAGCATCCGGAACACTAACACTGCGGAAAATTATCTGCCCCACAACTATCAGCAGGTAAGTACCTATTATCCGCAATAGAACAGCCGGCGGCAGCAGCCAGCCGTAGCGCCACTTGAACTTGTTTTTCTTGTTCATGCGGCCGCGCAGTATCAGCGGCACAAAAAGCAAAGCATAGTAGAAGCCGAAGAGGCCGTAAGTCCAGTTGGCACCGTGCCAGAACCCGACCAACAGGAAGTTCACCACACAAGCCAGCACCGTACCCCAACGGTCTAAATTACGAAAACTCAAGTTAAGCGGTATGAACACATAGTCCGTAAGCCACGAGGTGAGACTCATGTGCCACCGCCGCCAGTATTCCGCAACATTTTGCGCGAAGAACGGGCGGTTGAAGTTCTCTGCCACCTTTAACCCCAGCATACTCGACAAGCCAATGGCCATGTGAGAATAGCCAGCGAAATCGGCATACAACTGCAACGGATACAACAATGCAGCCAGCACAACCATACCTCCACTCCACTCGCTGTATTGCGCGAAGATCACATCCACAAAGACAAACAGCTGGTCGGCAACGCATACCTTCATAAAACATCCCCATACAAAACGCTTAAGGCCACCGACAAGCACGCCATAGTCCCCCCTGCGTTCCACAGCCAGCTGAGGAAGCAGCTGCTGCGGTCTGTCGATGGGGCCTGCCATCAGCGTGGGGAAAAACATAACATAGATGCCGAAAGCCACCACATCACGTGTAGGCTCCAGCGTGCCGCGGTTCACCTCGATGGCATAGCTCAACAGCCTGAAGGTGAAGAACGAGATGCCCATAGGCAACAAGAGTTCCAATGCCACGCTCTCACGCCCCAGCATGGTGCATATCTCACTGTAGAAAAAGCCATAATACTTGAAATACAGCAGTGGCAACAGCCCCACAACCACAGTGGCACGTGTCAGCCACGCCGCAGCATTCGCTGCACCTTTATTCTTCAGGTTCCCTATCCACAAGCCTGCGCCATAAAACATCAGTGTCATCGCCACCAACATCGGCAACATGCGAAGATCCATTATCGCATAGAAGACGAGGCTGGCCGCCAACAGCAGCACGTTCTGCCACATCCGGCGCCTTTGCAGCAGGTAATACGCAGCGAAGACCACCGCGAAGAACCCCAAGAACTTCCACGATGCCAGTGTCATGCTATGCTTTGTGCCTTGCCACGCTCTCCACCATCTCACCCACGTTCTTCCAGGTCAATATTTCGGCCGATGTAAATCTTATGCCAAAAGCCTTCTCCACGGCACGCACCAGCTCCACATGCGTCAGCGAGTCCCAATCTTCTATGTCGTTGGCGGTGGTAGCCATCGTGAGTGCTATTTCTTCATCGTCGAGCACATCGCGGAACACCTCTTCCACTTTGTGCAGTATCTCTGCGTTCTCCATATCTATGCCTTGTTTTCTATACAACATTCGTGCGGAATATAGCCGTCAGTCTCCAAAGCCCAGCGTGACGAAGCAGATCCCATAACCTCCGCGAAGCCAAGCTTCCTGTAGTGGTCGGCCACCATACCGTTCTTCGCCGTGGGCAAATACTCACCCACTATGCGCTTGTATCCACGCTCCTTGGCGACGGCCACCATGGTGTTGAGCGTGAAGTCTTCCATACCGCGTTTCAGCACGCGGCAGCTCATCAGCCATGTCTCCACAAAGAGGCTCTCGGAATCTATCGGCTTCATGACCACCACGGCCACGAGCCCATTGTCGCCAAAGCGGTCTTCGAGGGTCAAGGCCAAGCACACCGTCTGCCCATCGGCAGCCAGAGCCGCCACGTCGGCTTCGGTGTAGCGCACCGTGCGCAGGTTGAACTGGTTGCTGCGCTGGCTCAACTGCGCCACTCGCGGCGTATTGAAGGGCGTGAAGCCGCTCACCGTAGCCTTCATGTCAAGCGAGCGCAGAAAATCAGCCTCACTGTCGAAACTCCTCGCCAGCGTCACACGCCGCGCCTCGGCCTGATACTGCCGTGTGCGCTCCGCGTCGGCACCGCTAAACGAAGCCGTCTCGAAGAGATTGAGCCCATACAAGTACTCGAGCCATTCCGCCGGGTCTTCAGGCATCTCCGGCACCTCTATGCCAGCTATGTTCTCCCTCACCATGGCACGCTCAAATGGATTGTCGTCGACAAACACCATACTGTCGAAGCCTATATTCAGCACCTTCTGTATGGCTCTTATGTTGTCCACCTTGGTCTCCCAGTTGGCCATGAAGACCGCTATATCGTCCAGCCGCAGCACCATGTCGGGGTGCTTCTCAAAGGGCTCACGGGCTTTGTCATCGTCATTCTTCGAACAGACACATATTATAATGCCTCTCTGGCGCAACTTCTTCACCCACATCTGGAACTCCGTATACGCCTTGCCTATGCCAAGTCCGTGACCGAGCTGCAATGCCGCCCAGCCATCGTCACCGACGACCCCGCCCCACAGCGTGTTGTCAAGGTCGAGTATCAGGCATTTCTTTATGCTGCCACGCACGGCACAGATGATATCAAGCACTCTCGACGCCACAGCAGGCACAACGTCAACCGACAGCACCATCTCTGTGCTGGTGTACACGTTGGGGGCGAACATCATGTCGCGTCCCACTTTGTTCTGCAACGCCGCCACATCGCACACATATAGGTTCGGCATCCACTGCGCAAGGGTCATGAGGCCATAGTTGAGCTTCCTCACCTGCCACGTGAACGACGACGTCACCTTGTCGGCATAGCTGCCGAAGACCGCATCGTCAATCTCTGGATAGTTGAAGCATACAACCTTCTTGCCAGCCATCCGCGGGTTGCCGCACACGGCCTCGACGAAAGCCAGCCGTCCGTCGGCCAGCGCCTCTTGCCCGGCGGTGTCGAGCAGGCTGTGGTGCTCGCCGAGCTTATGGGTGCTCTGGAACAGCACCACATACTCGGCATCGAAGGCATAGAGCTCGCTTGCGGGGTCCAGCAGCTGCCTCTCCACCTGGCTGTACTCGGCCTCGAAGAGGTCGATGTTCAAGCCACGCAACACCCCGGTGCCACGTATGGCCGTAGCCAACAGCTGGGTGGCGCTGTCACCCAACAGCGCCACCTTCACCGAAGGCAGCGCTGTGTTGTCCTGCTTGAGCAGGCGTTTCAGTTGCTTCAGGTCTGTCATGTGGCTTTATTCCACCCAACCTATCACGTCGCCCTTCTTGACCATCTGGCCCTGCTTGATGCAGGTGTCCACCACCTTGCCACCCTTCAGGGCCACAACGGGGACAACGGCGTAGCTGGCCTCAATGTTGGCCAGCACAGCACCCTCCTTCACCTCGGTACCGGGGGCCGGGGCCGTACTCTTGTCGTCGAAGCGCACCTCCCACAGCATACGGCCTGTCGCCGTGGCCACCACCGGCGTGGCGCCGGGGTGCTTGGGGGTGATATAGTTGAGGGCCAAGCTCTCGGCGGTGGCGGGAGCCTTGGGGGCGTCCTTCTCGGCGCGCAGCTGCGCCACCTCTTTGTTGAAGCGCTCCTTGGCAACACCGCTCTTATAGTCGCGATACTGGCGGTCGTGCATGGCCAGCTCGAAGAGCTCCTCGTCGTCCTCGCCGCGCTCCCAGCCGTTCTGCTCCATCTCCTTGATATACTCCGGCAGCGCATCGGGATAGGCATCCTGCGGTACTCCGGTGTAGAACTCCATACCCTGCTGCTTGGCGAGTTCCACAATCTCGGGGGCCAGCTGGCCTGGCAGCTTGCCGGCACGTCCCAGGATCATGCTCCACGAGTCCTTGTCTATCTGGCTGAAGCGCGGCTTACCCTGCGCCATGGCCAACAGGTTCATGACCGCTATGTTCTTGGTATACTGGCTGAAGGGGGTCACCAGCGGAGGGTAGCCCAGCATGGGCCAGATGTGCTCCACCTCCTGGAAGAGTTGCACCGTCAGCTCCTCGAAGCTCACCTCGGGCTTGCCGCTCTTCTTCAGAGCCATGTTGATGGCACCGTGCACACCGCGCAGGTCGCTCATCATGCTACCCATCATGCCGCCAGGCAGGCCGCAGCCCACCAGCAGCGAGGTGCTCACGCGGTTGCCGGGGTTGATGTAGAGGCCCAGGAAGTCGTCGATGAACTCCTGCGTCAGCTTGCGGGCCTCCATGTAGGCGTCCATGTTGATGTCCTTCACCATGAAGCCTGCGTCCTTGAGCATGGCCTGCACGCTGATGACGTCGGGGTGCACCATGCCCCACGACAGGGGCTCCATGGCGCAGTCTATCACGTCGGCTCCCGCCTCGGCCACCATCAGGGTGCTGGCCATCGACAGGCCGGGACCCGTATGGCCGTGGTACTGCACCACGATATGCGAATACTTGGTCTTGATCTCCTTCACCAGACGGCCCAGCGTGGCGGGACGCCCCACGCCGGCCATGTCCTTCAGGCATATCTCGTCGGCGCCAAACTCCACCAGCTTGTCCACGATGCCCATGTAGTACTCCACCGTGTGCACCGGCGAATGGGTGATGCTCAGGGCCGCCTGGCTGATCATGCCGGCTTCCTTGGCGTATTTCACAGAGAGCTCAAGGTTGCGCGGGTCGTTCAAGCCGCAGAACGAGCGCATGATGTCAACACCCTGCGCCTTCTTCACCTTGGGCATCAGCCGGCGCACATCCTTCGGCACCCCATACATGCGCAGGCCGTTCAGCGCGCGCTCCAGCATGTGCGTCTGTATGCCGGCCTTGTTGAAGGCCTTGGTCCATGCACGCACCGCCTTGTTGGGGTTCTCGCCATACATGAGGTTCACCTGCTCAAAGGCGCCGCCGTTGGTCTCTATGCGGTCGAAGCACCCCATGTCGACTATCACCGGCGCAATACGCACCAACTGGTCCACTCGGGGCTGGTATTTTCCACTGCTCTGCCACATATCGCGGTACACCAGACTGAATTTTATCTCCTTTGCCATATCTAATTTGTTTAATATAAAAACATTACCCCAAATTTACAATATTTGGGGCAATGCAAATATACAATTTTTTCCTTAAACGACAGTTTTTTTTCTGCGACACGCACGTTATCACCCACCACAGCAACCATAGATCCAGAACCCCGACGGTGTTGTCTTAATCGTCGCGTACCTACGGCACGCATGTTTTTTCCCGTCTCATATTCCAGCCGTTGAAACGGCTGGCTACCGTTGTCTGGCGCCTACGGCGCCACTGCATCGTCCTCCACACTCCATTTGTACGGCCACACAATGGCACCGACTCCCGGCTACCGTTGTCTGGCGCCCACGGCACCTCCGCACCGTCCTTCACATTCCATTTGTACGGCCACACAATGACACCTACTTCCGGCTACCGTTGTCTGGCGCCTACGGCGCCGCCGCACCGTCCTACACTCCAATTGTACTGCCACAAATTACATCGACACCTGGCCACCGTTGTCTGGCGCCTACGGCGCCACCGTACTTTCTGCACACACTTAATGTGCGGCCACCACACCCATCACACGGCCGCTCCCGGCACCAGAGGTGCCTGATTGCGGTAGCCAGCCGTTTCAACGGCTGGTAATCATGGCACACACATTCTTGCACCCCCTTGGGGGTGCGACATGCTACCCTTCGGCGGCGACAAAACCCTTCATCGCATATTCCGGGGCATACTCCAGACCCGCCTTGCGGAACATTTCTTCCACCTCCTCCCTGAATGTGACCTTCCTATGATGCTCACGCTGTCTTTCAATGTATAACTTCACTGCAGGCAACAATGACCGGCTGTAAGAAAAAGCCGCGTAACCGGCCTGCCAGGCAAACGTCCCATGCAGGTAAGTATCGTTAATCCACTTCGAGCTCTGCCCCTTCAACTCTTTCACCAAGGCAGAAACACTCTCCGATGGATGCATACCCACGAGCAGATGCACATGGTCTGCTGTGCCGCCCAGGGCGATTAAATGGTGCTTGCGGTTGCGACATGCACCTGCAATATACGCGTACAGGCTGTCAACCCATTCGTCGGCAATCATCGCTTCGCGGTGCGATACCGCGAAGACGATATGCATATAAATCTGTGTATACGTGTTGGCCATCGTGTTGTGTTTTTTTCGCGTATCTACGGCACGCATGTTTTTTCCCGTCTCATATTCCAGCCGTTGAAACGGCTGGCTACCGTTGTCTGGCGCCTACGGCGCCGCCGCACTCCATCTCCCTGTCTGCCGGCGGCGCCGCTGCACGGCTCTTGTTGACGACCCACACGCCGGCGAAGACCAGCAGCGCCGCCAGCACCTTGGTCACCGTCAGGCGGTCCATCCCCGTCCAGATGGCCACGGCGATGGCTATGATGGGCTGCAGGTAGCCGTACATGCTCACCAGCGTGGGCCTTATGCGCTTCTGCCCCACGGGCACGAGGTAGTAGGCCACGAAGGTGGAGAAGAATATCATGAACCCTATCTCCCACCACACAGACTGCGGCACCGCGCCGAAGTCGCTCTGCGGCAGGTGCGGCAGCGCAAAGGGCACCGACAGCAGGAACGACGCCAGGAACATCCACTTCATGCTCGTCACCACCGTGTAGCGCGCTATCAGCGGCCGGCAGGTGCCGAGGTAGAGGGCGAAGACTATGTAGTTGGCGAAGCAGTAGAGTATGCCCACGGGCTCCGTCTCCGACGCACCGCTGCCGCCGAAGGTGCTCTGCAGTATCAGCCACAGGATGCCGCCGAAGCTCAAGGCCACACCCAGGGCTTTCTTCCATGTGATGGGCTCCTTCAGGAAGATGGCCGCCACGAACATGGTGAATATCGGCGTCGTGGTGCTCATCACCGACAGGTCCACCGGCGTGGTGTGCGCTATGGCGTGGAGGAACGTCAGCTGCGGCAGGAAAAGACCCAGCATGCCGGCACCTGCCAGCCGCAGCAGGTCGCGCCACGGCATACGCTCACGCGGCCCGAAGAGCGACACCAGCCAGAACAGGCCGCCGGCCACCAGGCTCCGCATGGCGAACAGCACTATGGGCGCCAGACCACCGTCGGTGGCTATGTCGCGACACACCACCACGTTGATACCGAAAATCACATACGCCGCCGCGCACGCCAGATGCCCTATTGCAATATCTTTATTCCTACTCATATTTTTTATAACGCCCATGCCGCCATTTTATTGTTTCCTCACACAAAACTCACAACTCCTAACTCATAACTCTTAACTCACCCTCCCCTCTTCGGCCCCTCTTCGGCCCCTCTCCGGCATCCCTACGGCCCTCCTACGGTCTTCCACTGAAGAACGGCCGTAGGGACTCCGTAGGGGGGCCGTAGGGACTCCGTACGAAAAAGTGAGGGGAAAAGGTGCTTTTCATACTTTTTTACGCCTTCCGCTTGCGCCAATCAAAAATAATGTGTACCTTTGCCATGTGGGTGAATTAGCATACAGGGGCACTATAGCACTGAAAAACAACAGATAACAATGAAATACAGAGCAAAAAAAACATTGTCGTTGATGCTGATGGCCGCCATCGTGGCCATGAGCTGCGCCGCCCTCGGAGCCTGCCGCTCGGAGCAGACCATGTACGGCCGCAAGCAATCCAACAAAGGGGCTACGGTGAAGTCGAACATCAAAGTGAAGGGCAGCAACAAGGCCAACGGCCACACAACACGTTCCTACTGAATGATCTATCCGCTGAAATTCCTGCCGCTCTACAAGAATGTCATCTGGGGCGGCAACCGACTGAAAGACTATGGTTTCAACTACGACCCACTGCCCAACTGCGGCGAGTTGTGGGCCCTCTCGGCCGTTGAGGGGCACGAGAGTGTCATCGCCAACGGCTTCCTGGCCGACAACACGCTGAACGAGGCCATAGAGATATACATGGGCGAACTGGTGGGCGACAAGGTGTTCAACCGCTACGGCACCGAGTTCCCGCTGCTGATGAAGGTCATCGACGCAGCGCGCGACCTCTCCATACAGGTGCACCCCGACGACGCGCTGGCTATGCGGCGCGGCATGCCGTGGGGCAAGACGGAGATGTGGTACGTCATGCAGGCCAGCCAGGGCGCCAGGCTCATCAGCGGCTTCCGCCGCGACACCACGCCCGAAGAGTACACCGCAGCCCTTGGCGCAGGCCATCTCATGGATTTGCTGCACAGCGAGCAGCCTGCCCCGGGCGACGTCTTCTTCATCCCCGCCGGCCGCGTCCACGCCCTCGGCGCCGGACTCATGGTGGCCGAGATACAGCAGACCTCGGACTGCACCTACCGCATCTACGACTACGACCGCGTAGACGCCGACGGCCGCAAACGGCAGCTGCACACCGCAGAGGCCATGGAGGCCATAGACTTCGGCGGCGTCAGCGGGCACGCCAACACGCGCTACGACGCCCGCACCAACGAGACCACCACGGTGGCCCACTGCGAGCATTTCACCACCAACATTTTGCCGCTCGACACCCCCATGCGCAAGAACCTCGAAGCGGTGGACTGCTTCGTCGTCTACTTCTGCGTGCAGGGGCTGGCGGCGGTGAAGAGCATGGAGACCATCGTGCCGCTGCACGCCGGCGAATGCTGCCTGGTGCCCGCGGCGGCCGACAGCGTGGAGCTCTTCCCCGAAGGCAAGGCTACATTCCTCGAGGTGACCATAGACACCGACGGCTGGGACGACGCCCCGCGCGGGGCCGACTGGCTGGCGGACTACTCCCCGAACGCGTAACGCACTATGTTGCTGCCCATGCGGAGGGCTTTCTGGCGCGTGGCAGGGCTGTCATTGTGCACGTCCTGGTCTTCCCAGCCGTCGCCGAGGTCGCACTCCCATGTGAAGAAACACACCAAGCGTCCCTCCCAGATGAGGCCGTAGCCCTTGGGCGGCAGGTTGTCGTGCTCGTGTATCTTGGGCAGGCCGTTGGGGAACTGGTACTTCTGGTGGTAGATGGGGTGCGTGAAGGGCAGTTCCACGAACTCCAGCTCAGGAAAGACTTTCTTCATCTGCGGCACTATGAACTCGCGCAGACCGTAGTTGTCATCGATGTGCAGGAAACCGCCACCGATGAGGTAGTTGCGCAGGTTCTGCGCATCGGCGTCGCTGAAGACGACGTTGCCGTGGCCCGTCATGTGCACGAAGGGGTGGCTGAAGAGTTCCGCGCTGCCCACGTCGACGGTGGCAGGCTCGGGGGCAAGCCCCATTTGCTGGTCGGCGTTGCAGAAGGCTATAAGGTTGGGCAGCGAGGTGGGGTTGGCATACCAGTCGCCACCGCCGCCGTACTTCAGCAGGGCTATCTGCGGCTGGGCTGTCAAAATGAGAAATGAAAAATGAAAAATGAGAAATAGGACAGTCTTTTTCATAGGCTTCGGTCGTTGACAAGGTTGAAAGCGCAACAAACGTAGAGGGCCGCCGTCTCGGTGCGCAGACGGCTGGGGCCGAGGCTCACGGGCTGGAAGCCCTGCTCCTGTGCCAGCGCTATCTCCTCCGCCGAGAAATCGCCCTCGGGGCCTATCAGCACCACGGCGTCCGCTCCGGCCTGCAGGGCCGTGCCAAGCGGCGTGCGCGGCTGCCCGGCCTCGCAGTGGGCGATGAACTTTTGTGTGGGATTTGCAAAGCGGAAAGAGGAAAGCCAGTCGCGGAGGAGGACGGCGGGGTGGATTTCAGGAAGGATGAGGTGGAGGCTCTGCTTCATGGCGCTGAGGGCTATGCGCTCCAGGCGCTCGGTCTTGAGGAAGGTGCGCTCGCTGTGGTCGCACTCCAGGAGGGTGACCTCCCCCACCCCGACCTCCACGGCCTTCTCCACGAGCCACTCCATGCGCGACGGGTTCTTCGTGGGCGCCACGGCAAGATGGAGCGCGGGTAGCGGTGATTGCGGGGTGCGCAGAGCCTCTTCCGGCTCCACGGCGCAAGCGCGGTCGTCGGCCTGGAGCACGCGGCACCGGTAGAGGTGCCCCTGCCCGTCGGTGACGTTGAGGGTGTCGCCCGCGCGCAGACGCAGCACGCGCACTGCATGGCGGCTCTCCTCGGCGTCGAGGGTGCAGATGCCGCCGAGGGCAATGTCTTTACTGTAGAATAACTGCATAGGCTAATCTATCATTCCTGAGGCGATGACCAAGTGGGCGTCGGCATCGTAGATGGTGGCATACTGGCCCGCGGCGATGCCCTGTATCAGCTCGCCGCTCTCTATCTGCACGAGGCCGTCGGGCAGCTGCACGAGGCGCCCCGGATGGAACTCAGGCGTGTGGCGTATCTTGAACTTCACCTCCATTGGCAGCGGCAACTCAACGGGTGCCAGCGGATGGAAGCCCATGAGGGTGATGCGGTCGCCGTACTGCTCGCGCGGGTCGTAGCCCTGGCTCACATACAGCACGTTGTTCTCTATGTCCTTGCGCACGACGAACCAGGGGCCACCGCTGAGGTAGAGGCCTTTGCGCTGCCCAATGGTGTGGAACCAGTAGCCTTTGTGGGTGCCAAGCACCTTGCCGCTCTCCAGCTCCACAATCTTGCCCTCGCGCTCGCCAAGGTAGCGCTTTATGAAGTCGTTGTAGTTGATCTTGCCAAGGAAGCAGATGCCCTGGCTGTCCTTCCTGTCCGCACTGGGCAAGCCGGCCTCGTGGGCTATGGCGCGCACCTCGCCCTTCATGAGGTGGCCGATGGGGAACATAAGCTTCTGTATCTGCTTGTAGCTTAGTTGCGACAGGAAGTCCGTCTGGTCCTTCACAGGGTCTTTGGCGGTGGCGAGGAAGGTGTTGCCGTCGACGATGGCCGTAGTGGCGTAATGGCCTGTGGCTATGCGGTCGTAGGCGTGGCCACGGCGGTCGTCGAAAGCACCGAACTTGATGAGTTTGTTGCACATCACGTCGGGATTAGGCGTCAAGCCCTTGCGCACGCTCTCTATGGTGTAGCTCACAACATTGTCCCAGTACTCCTTGTGCAGGTTCACCTCCTCGAAGCGGCAGCCGTATTTCCTGGCTATCCACTGCGTGATCTCTATGTCTTCCTCCGCCGGACAGTCGATATACCCCTCCTCATCCTCCATGCCGATGCGGATGTAGAAGATGTCAGGCGTGTAGCCCTGCTCCTTGAGCAGGTGCACCACGACGGAGCTGTCCACGCCCCCCGATACCAATGCCGCGATAGTCATATTAATAATAACGTTGAGGCCTGAAGTTTAGTATAGGTTAAAAAAAGTTAAAAAATGTTACTTTTTTGCCACCTCATCGTCATATATATAAAGCCCCGAAAAGCATGAAGTCTCTTTCGCATATCATCGTCGTGCTTCTCGCCACCATCAGCCTAACGGCGGCGGCGCAGAGCGGCTGCCCTGCAAGAGCGCTGCCCTACCACGAGAACTTCGACCGCAGCTTCACAGACGACAGTCCTGCAAGCTGGTGGGTAACAGGCTCTAACTACCAGCAATGTCCGGGAGGGACGACGGTGAACAACTGCTGGACGTTGTGGCGCGAAGGTGGATTCAGGTGCCCGTCGGTCGACTCGCTGTGGGATGGTAACGACGAATGCAAGTCGCTGGGGCTGGGCTTCGTGCTGCCCATCTGCGGCGACAGTACGCGGGGCGCCACCACACAGCACGGCCGTGGAGCGGTGATAGTGTCGCCACCCTTCCAGCAGCAACCACGCGCGCTGGTATTCAACAGCCTTAATCTCACCAGCAGAAACGGCAGCCCATTACACTTCACCGTGGAGGTGGGCTATGTCACAGACATGAGCGACTGCTACAACAGCTTTGTGGCCGTGGACAGCGTGGTGTTCCACAGCCGTATCAACTCTTGGATAGCTCTTGAGCACCAAGCGCTGCCACTCTACGGCATACCGCAGCCCTACCACGTGGCGTGGCGCACGCTGTACCAACCCGATCAATACTTCGACTGCTGGGGATTATACATTGACGACGTCTCCATACTGCCGTCGCCACACTACGACGAGATAACGGCCACGATATGCGAAGGTGGATACTATACGGATAACGGCTTTCTTGTGGCAGCCAACGACCTCGGCCCTGGACAGCATATACTGACACATTGCGACGACACGCCAGACTCAACAGGCGAGGTGCTCTGTCATATACTCTGCCTGACCGTTGTGCCACGTCCTGTCATAGACATCGACACCGCGATAATGCCGGGCGACGCCCTGCTATTGGCCGACTCGGCTTATGTGCTGCCTGGCACCTATACCTACGACCGTCATGCCGCCGAGGACGCATGTGACCCACTCGAACGCATACATCTGCACATGAAGCCCCTGCCTCCGGTGCAGTGCAGCGTCGATATTGAGGGGGAGCGGACAGTATATGCCGACACAACAGTCACCGTCCAAGCCTATGTCGCCGACAGCAACATCCGTCTTCGCTGGGAACCGGCGCATCTCTTCGCAAACCCCGAGGGTGATACCGTAGACTTCCCTCTCAAACGCAACGAACGGCGTTGTATAGCGGTGACAGCCGCAATGGAAGACCCCATCAACGTCATCTACAAAGCCGACACCATAGACACCGTCGACAACCCGCTATGGTTCCGGGCTCCGATAGAGCCAGGCGTCGTATACAACCTGAATGTCACCATCGGTGACGGCAGTCCGCGCCACGTGATGGTGTATTTCAACGGCACATTCGTGCTCGATGACACCGTGGGCACCGCACCGCTGACCGTCGACATCGTCGACGACAACGACAGCACGGCACACATAGGCATACTGTTGCCCGACGCCGACCGCTTCAACAACATAACACTCAAGCGGATATGCACGGTCACCGACACCGCCTGCTTCACCTCATGGGACACCTCGTCAAGAGCCATGCCGACCGAGAACATCCAAGGGTGGTGGATGCCTAACGTATTCACTCCGGGAGGCGAGAGCAACCGCACCATCGGCGTCGTCGGCAACGTGTCATTCAAAGACTTCAAGCTAACTATATACAACCGCGAGGGGCTGCAGGTATGGCAAAGCGACGACCCATCCAAACAATGGGATGGCGGCAACTGCCAGCAGGGAGCCTACGTTTGGCGTCTGCACTATAGCCTTACCGACACCCCACTGCGTAGCCACAGCGCCACAGGCACCATACTGCTGCTAAGATAACTTAACGACAAGCCTTCATTTACTATCCACCGCACGCTTATTGCCTTTGGCAAGGACGACAATCGTCACGGCGGCGAGGATGAGCACTATGCCGCAAAGGAGGCGCAGGGAGAACGGCTCGCCGAAGACGAGGACCCCGATGAGTACAGCCGTAGTGGGTTCCAAGGCACCAAGGATGGCCGTAGGCGTGGAGCCTATATACTTGGCGGCATAGACCATCATCACCAAGGCCATGATGGCCGGCACCACGGCAAGCCACGAGACCCATAGCCATGCACGCGGCGTGGACGGCAACTGCAACGACTGGCCGCTCAGCAAGGCGAACATAGCCATACCGGCAGCACAGTAGAAGAGGACGTAGAAATTAATCTTGAAGGACGACATGGCCAACGGTGACTTGTCTACGACAATGATATACAGCGCGTATGTGAGCGCAGAGACGAGCACCAAGACAACGCCTCCAAGGTGCAGGGCTCCGCCGTCAGTATCGCCCCAGTAGAGAAGCAGAACACCCAAAAGGCTGAGGAGAATACTTGCCACAGTGGCGAAACGGATGCGCTCGCGGAAGAAGAACGCCATGATGGCTGCCGTCATCACCGGGTAGGTGAAGAGAATGGTGGAGGCCACGCCGGCAGGCATGAGGTGGAAGCTCAGATAGAGGGTGAGCGACGAGAAGATGAAGAGGATGCCAAGAGCGGTGAGCGTCAAGAACTCGCGCTTGTTGACCCTAAGGCTCTCCCGACGGAAAAGCATGACGACGGCAATAATGAGCCACGCAAGGCCGAAGCGATAGAAAAGAACCGACGGCGTGTTCATGCCTTCGGCATAAAGATTGAGGGCGCCAAGAGGGTTGGTGCCGTAGCACACGGCGGCACCTACGGCACAGAGTATTCCTATTAGTTTCTTATTCATTGCGACAGAAAAAGAAGAAAGCCAAAGAGTCTTCGTCTGGACGAGAGCCTTTGGCCTTCTCCGGGTTATATTATGCTTGCATCAATCGGGCTGGTTGCCATAGAGAAAGGAGTTCTTGGCCATGGTTCCGTCGGCACGCATGGTGTAGGCCGACGCTTCGCGTGCGGCAGAATGCTGCCCCTCGAAGAGGGCGTCCTCGGAAATCTGGCTGGTGGTCATCTGCTGCACTATGTCGGCACCGTTGGGGTTGCTGCGCAGCAACTCGTGGATGCGGCGTATGCGGTCGGCGGCAGTGGTGACATCATTGTCGTTGCCAAAAGCCGAAGTGAAAGGGTCTTTTGCTGGGGCTGCCACAGGAGCGGGCTCCGCGACACGCTCTTTGGCCGCAACAGGAGCTTCAACACGCACACTCTGTTCGGGCTGAACGATGTGAATCTCGTCCACCATGGTGTCTATCTCTGTCTTGAAGTCGTCAGCAACGGCGCGGGTACGAGGGGTGGCTGCAGGCGCGGATGCCATAGGCTCGTCGTCGTCAAGAACGAACACATGTCTTTCCACAGAGGCTGGTTGGGGTTGCGCCACAATGGGTTCGGTTGCCACCACAGCTTCCGGCACTATGACGCTTTCCGGCACGAAAACAGGCTCGGACACCGATGCTTTGGCATCATCGGCAGGACGATGGATGATAGACATTCCCTCCTCGTCAACCTTTGCTTCTGCCGGCTTTTCCTGGACAGTGGCATCAGCATCCGAAGGAAGCTCATAACGCTTGGGTTGCGTCGGCACTTGTTTGGAGCCTTTCTCGAAACCCGTAGCAATAAGAATAACCTTGAGCTCATCGCCAAGGCTCTCATCGGTACCAGCACCCCATATAAAGTCGGCCGTGCCGTTGGTACGGTCGAGGATATAGTCCGTAATCTCGGCCTGCTCGTCCATAGTGAGCTCATGCTCGGAGGAGTAGGAGAAATAGAGGAGGACGTTCTTGGCGCCGCTGATATCGCTGTCGTCAAGCAGGACTGACGTTGTAGCGGCAGTGATAGCATCGATGGCGCGGTTCTCGCCACGGCCGCTGCCGGTGCCCATAAGGGCTGTGCCGCTGTTCTCCATTACGGTGTTGACATCCTGGAAATCAACAATGATATAGGCATTCTTGGTGATTATTTCCGCAATACCTTTGGCTGCTGTGAGCAACACGTCGTTAGCCAATCCAAAAGCCTCGGAAATACGCATATTCCCATAGGAGCGCAGTTTGTCGTTATTAATAACGATGATGGAGTCAACATGCTTGCGAAGCTCCTCTATGCCTGCCTCTGCCTGCTCAAGGCGACGCTTGCCCTCAAAGCTGAAAGGCTTGGTGACAATGGCGACAACAAGGATTTTCTTGTTTTCATCGTTGTCGAGGTCTATGCTCTTCGCGATCTCAGCAATGACAGGAGCCGCACCTGTACCAGTGCCACCTCCCATGCCGGCGGTGATAAAGAGCATCTGCGTGTTATGTGAAATTGCCTCACGAATCTCGTCAGCCTTGTCCATGGCGGCCTTGCGAGCCCGCTCAGGCTTGTTGCCTGCTCCAAGACCAAGATCCCCGAGAGGTATCTTATTGGGGACAGGACTCGCATTGAGAGCCTTCATATCCGTGTTGCAAACGATGAAGTCCACACCCTCAATGCCCTTGTCGAACATGTGGTTCACCGCGTTGCCACCGCCACCACCTACACCAATAACCTTGATGTAAGACGACTGACCCTTGGGGGAATCAAAGGTGAAGAGGGCAGAATTTGTGTTGTCTTCCATGTGCTTGTATGTGTTTATCTCGTTGATAAAGATATCGTTATTCAGTTATCGCCTATAACTTTGGCAGTGTAAAATTACTCGTTTTTTACGAAATATCGGAAGCGTATAGATATTAGTTATCAACAGGTTGTGTACAATAACTTTTCATCTACTCATCAATGTCCTCATTGAAGATATTGTTGAGAAAACGTCCAAGAACATCATCGAACTTCCCTTTTCCTTTAACTTTCTTGTCCTTACCTTTGGACTGCTCGGCAGGTTGCGGAGCAGGTTCAGCAGGAGCTTCTGCACCCATGTCGGCGAAAATGTCCACGTGTGCATTACCACGCTTCTCCTCCTCATCTACTTGGGGTGCCTCAGTCTTCTCAAGTCCATAAAGAACAAGGCCAATACCTGTAGCATACATGGGATGCGCAAGGTCGGCAAAGGCAACGCTCTCGGGGTCGAGGTGCTCGTTGGGAACACCTATGCGAGTGTCTGTGGTGGTCATAAGCTCGCAGAGGTCTTTTATGTTCTTCAGTTGAGCACCGCCTCCAGTGAGAACAACACCGGCAATTAGTTTCTTGTGATAACCGGAAAGCTTTATCTCATAATCCACCTGCTCCATTATCATCTTGGCGCGAGCATTGATAATGCCGGCGAGAGTTTTGACGTAAATCTCGCGCGGAGCCTGGCTACGGATGCCGGGGATCGAAATGACATCATTCTCACTCACAGCCTGCACAAGGCACGAGCCAAACTTAACCTTCAGATTCTCGGCTTGGCGTTTAAGAATATTGCACCCTTCCCTGATATCATTCGTAATGGCATTGCCGGCCAGCGGCAACACTGATGTATGGCGGATGATGCCATCGTGGAAAATTGCAATGTCCGTGGTCCCACCACCAATATCCACCATGGCCACACCGGCATCTCTATCACTGTCATCGAGAACAGCTTTTGCCGATGCTATGGGCTCAAGGACCACTCCTTTTATCTTAAGACCTGCACGCTCCACAGCATACTTGATGTATTGCAGATTCTGCACATTGGCAGTCACCATGTGAAAATCTGCCTCAAGACTCTTTCCTGCAACACCAACTGGCGGTATATCACGACTCAGCGGTTCACGGTCAACAATATACTGTTGCGGAAAAACATGGATAATTTCCTCGCCAGGCGGGAGCTGTATATTGTACTGCTCATCAATCAAGCGGTCAACATCCTCCTGCTCTATGAGAGTGTGCTCGGCTGGAATCATTATGCTGCCATGGCTTGGATTGGACTTGATGTGCTGACCGGCAATGCCAACCCACACCTCGTCGATATCCACATTGGCCTGGTCGGCAGCCTCGTTCACGGCTTTGGTGATGGAATCTGCCGTCTGCGTAATGCCCTTCACAACGCCATGCTCCACACCGATGGACTCTGTCTTGCCGAAGCCAAGGATCTTCACCTTGCCATTTTCGCCTCTCATACCGACGAAGCATGCAATCTTCGTGGTGCCGATATCGAGGCCTACAATTATTTCATTTGCCATAATACGTATTGTTTTTGTTTATTTCTTCTCTTTTGTACATACCACCTGGTTGCGGAATTTGAGGCTTATCTTCGTGTAGGTGTTCCACCCCGCCCGAGGCATGCCCTTACGGTAAAATGTCATCAAGTTGGCGAACTTGTTGTCAAGATCTTCCGCCGGACCAAGCTCTATGACATGGTCGCCAAGCTTAGGCACCATTATCATGTCGCCGTCACGCTCTATATATACCTGATCCACCAGCCCCTTATATTGATGTTTGTCATCAAGGAACCTTGCAACAGTCAGCAGCGACTGCATCTGATTATTCAAACTGTCTACCCGCAATGGTTCCACAAAGTCCCCACCAGTCACCAGCACATCACAGTCTCCCACTTTACTCACTGGCATAATCGCTCCTTCTTCATCAAAATACAGCTCGTTTGCACCATAGAAAAGTCGCGCTATCGGCCTACGTTGTGTGGCTCTTACCACCACCTTGCCGCTGACGCTCACCGATGCCGAAACATCCTTCAAGTACGGCACTCGCGAAGCAGCATCCGCGACCATTGCTCGATCAACATCCTTCACCAACACGGCATAAATTGTGGGAATGGCCGCAGTAATACTGTCGACTACGGTCTGGCCATCGATGATTTTAGGTGCAGAACCGTAACGGATGTTCACCTCTATGCCTTGTACATGTCGACGAGACCGGTTGACATTGGCCACAATGACCAATATTGCCACCACTACGGTGCCAAGGAGGATGAACAGTATTCTATACGGTTTTTTTATCACTGCTGTTCTCTTTGATGTTTATAACATTTGTTCCCTCAATGTAGATTCAAGCCGTGGCACAAGACGGTCGATATCTCCGGCGCCAAGCGTTAGCACAACATCGGGACATAGCGCCGGCACGAGCTCCAGCACTTGATCCGGCGTACACAGGTACTTTGACATACTCTCCATCTTTCGCAACACCATACTTGATGTAACACCCTGAATAGGTCTCTCGCGAGCCGGGTATATTGGCATCATCACCACCTCATCAAGCTCCTGAAGGACCTTGGCAAACTCATCGGCAAAGTCACGCGTACGTGTATACAGATGTGGCTGGAATACGCCTACGACACGTTTGCCCGGATAAAGGAACCGGATAGATTCAATTGTAGAAGCAATCTCTTTGGGATGATGTGCATAGTCATCAACATACACCAAGTTTTTCTCCCTTATCCTATAATCAAAGCGCCTCTGCACACCGGCAAAGCTTTTCAGACCGCTACGGAGCTGATACTGGTCAAGACCACAGGTGAGGGCCACTGCAGATGCCGCAACAGCGTTCTCCACATTGAACAGGGCAGTGCCATCAAGCTCAAGGTCGTACATCACACCGTCAGGGGTGCGCATATCAAAGAATATGTTGCCATTATACGCCCGTACATTTATTGCATAATAATCGGCCTCCACACCGTGCGCTGTATAGGTGCTATATGGCCTGTCAATAAAATCGTACTGACCATGGTCATGATTATCATGATCATCGTGGTCTTCATGGTGCCCAAACATTTCGCCATCAGCTGTGGTAAAGACACCATGTTTGAGGAACAGACACCCATCAACATCTACCTGGTTCGCAAACTGGGCATATGCTTCAAGCATTGCTTCATGTGTGCCATACACATCCAAATGGTCGGGGTCAGTGGCCGTAATAACAGCATAGTGTGGATGC
Source organism: Bacteroidales bacterium (assembly GCA_017522105.1). Lineage (GTDB taxonomy): Bacteria > Bacteroidota > Bacteroidia > Bacteroidales > P3 > Colimorpha. The sequence goes on from JAFXAA010000031.1 coordinate 37,372, forward strand.
AGCTGCAAAAATGAACGGTCAAACTCATCAGCCTCCACCACCACATACTCACTCTTGTTGTCCACATGCAAATTACTGCCAAAATTTTTGCTGATTCCGCCAAGGAAAGCACTACAGCCATAATCCGCATTGCTGAGCAAATGCGCGATAAGAGTTGTTGTAGTGGTTTTACCATGGCTACCAGCTACAGCTATGCATTTCTTCCCCCTCGTTAGTTCGCCAAGTACTTGGGAACGCTTCTCCATACGTACACCTCTTTCTTTTAGCGCCACAAACTCGTGCAGCTCCTGCGGCACGGCAGGGGTGTATATAACCATATCGACATCGGATGGTATCAACTCGGGATTATCCTCATAGTGAATACATATGCCTTCGCGTTCTAATTCTTCTGTCAGCGGTGACGGCGTACGGTCATAGCCACTGACCCTGTCGCCTCTCTGGTTGAAGAAACGTGCCAAGGCACTCATGCCTATCCCGCCTATACCCAAAAAAAAGTAATTCATCCCACAATTCTTTCTATCTGATCCACAATTTTATCTGCAGCACCGTACACCGCCATTTTCTTGATAGCTGCACTCATAGCTTCGCGATGGGCTGTGTTCTCAAACAATTCCTGCACCTGCGGTAGGCACAGGGCATCGCACTCAACGTCACGCACCATGACGGCAGCGCCCCTGTCCACGAGGGCAAGTGCATTCTTAGTCTGATGGTCTTCGGCCACATTGGGCGATGGTATCAGTACCACTGGCTTCCCCACTATACAGAGCTCAGAGATGGCTATTGCACCAGCACGCGACATAACGACATCTGCGGCAGCATAGGCCATATCCATCCTGCTGATAAACTGGTGCACCTTAACCCATTCCTCAACGTTGGCCTTCTTGACCGCGGACACGGCTTCGTCATACATCCAACGTCCAGTCTGCCATATCAACTGAATACGGTTTTCCTTGAAGAAATGCAGATGCCCCATAATCATCTGGTTTATACTACGTGCGCCAAGACTCCCTCCTACAGACAGCAGCACCCGCCCATCGGCTTTGAGACCAAACGTTGAACAGCCTTCTTCACGTGTGGCATTCATCTTCTCTATATCTCCTCGCACCGGATTGCCTGTGAAAACAATCTTGTCTTTGGGGAAGAAGCGTTCCATACCCTCATAGGCCACACATATCTTTCTGGCACTTCTCGCAAGCATTTTGTTGGTCAGACCAGCATATGAATTCTGCTCTTGGAGCAATGTTGGGTATCCCATATCCGCTGCAGCTTTAAGGGTCGGTTCGCTGGCAAAGCCACCTACTCCAACAACGATGTCCGGGGCAAAGTCACTGATAATGCTTCTCACCTTTCTGCGGCTCTTAGCCATCTTGAACGGAAGCTGAAGATTCTTTACAATATTTTCAAGTGTCAGCTTACGCTGCAATCCGGCTATAGGCAACCCTTCTATTCTGTAGCCCGCAGCAGGCACTTTCTCCATCTCCATACGTCCTTCGGCTCCTACAAAAAGGATATCAGCATCTGGATGACGACGCTTCAACGCTCCTGCAATGGCCACGGCGGGGAATATGTGTCCTCCGCTTCCTCCTCCACTGATTATTGCTTTCATATCCTGATATTCATTTTTCTGTTTTACTTTCTTCTATCTGTTCGGGGTCCACATCCGGCTGCGGTTCGTCCCCAGCCTTCTCGTGTACTTCAACATCTGCTGCCACCGACTGTATCACCCCCAACGCACACCCAAGGAAAAGGTATGCCGTTCCTCCATAGCTGATAAAAGGCAATGTCTGTCCGGTTACAGGCAACACGCCTACAGCAACACTCATATTCACCAATGCTTGCAGGTAGATAACGGTACCAAGCCCCGCCACAGTGAGTGCGCCAAAACGGCCCTTGCATCTACGTGCTACACGAATGCATCGGAAAAAGAACACACTATAGAGTGCAAACACTAACAAACCGCCAATCATGCCAGACTCTTCAATAATTATAGCATATATGAAATCGTTGTGAGCCTGTGTCATCAAGCGGGCGTGCACCGTAGTACCCACCCCGAGGCGGGCAAAGCCGCCACGTGCTATAGCCATCCTGGCCATATTTTCTTGCGTCAACTCATCAGGTTCGGGGTTTATCCACGAGTACACACGGTGCCCCCAAGTCTCTTGACGCTCCATAACCATTTCTGTCTCCTCACCCGTCTGGCCCAATGATTTCTCATATTTATAGTAGCTCACTGCCAAAAATCCCACAACCAACACCACTCCGACAAGGAACAGACGCCACCAGTAGGTCTTATTCACCCCGCCGAAATACATCACAAGGTATGCCGACAGGAATATCAGCGCCGCCGTGGAAAAGTTTTCGGGAAGCACAAGAAGCACCACAGCAGCAATATATATCAGCAGCATCAGGAATGTTCCGAGTTCTCCGACATGTTCTTTCTTCAGGGCGAGAAGTCTTGCCACAAAGATTATCAGCACAACCTTGGCAATCTCCGACGGCTGGAACTGGCCTATCACAGGTATGTGGAACCAGCGTCCGCGGTTTAGAGCCAGCAGCACCACAAGCAGCACAATAGCAGCCCAGTATCCGAGAACTGCAAAGCGAGAGAAGTACCTGTAGTTCACATGCGACAATGCTGCCACTACAACGTATGTCACTACTACTATAAGCAGGTGGCGCAGGAACAGGCTCGTCGGAGTCTTGCTGGCAAAGGCCGAATAGGCATACAGCCCTATGGAGCTATACACCGCCAGCAACGAGATAATGCTGAGCAGGAAGAACACCACCCAGATTGTCTTGTCGCCTTTGAAAATCCTCGCCAGTTTCATCATTTATATATCTTTACAGTTCATTCACCTCGTTGCGGAAAGCTTCGCCCAGCGCGTTCGTAGGGGTTCCGTCATTGCACGCCGGCGAAAAGAGCACTTTCACGTCGGTGGAGTCATACAGATATGCCCTGTGCAGTGCTTCCGACATCGATTGGCACTCCACAATCGAAGGCACAACACCCGCAAACGCCTTGGTCAACTGGCCAGAAGGCCCTATCACAAGCATCATGCGCACCTTGCGCAACGCCACTGGCACCAGTTTGCTGTAGTCGGTCTCCGCTGCCGTTCCACAAACTATCCATACAATTCCTCCTTGCAGGCTCTCAAGAGCATACCATGTGGCATTGACGTTTCTCGCTCCGGCATCGTTGATATATTCCCGACCCAGTATGCGACCCACAAACTCAAGCCTGTAACGGGTGTCCTCCAGTCTGTTGAAACAGGATCTCAGCATGGCATTGCGCATGGCTTTCAGTCGTGCAGTGTCTATGCCGGCCAATCCGGTGTGGGGTGTGCCTTGTTTGGCAAGTGTCTCTATAGTCATGTTTTTATCTTAGTTTCAGTGTTGACAATGTGAATATAGCCAGCAGTATGGCAATGATTACAAAGCGCATCACCACTTTCTCCTCCGCGATGCCCTTCTTCTGGTAATGATGGTGCAGCGGCGACATGAGGAACGGCCTCTTTTCAACAGGTACCGGCACTCCGGCAGGCAACTTGTGCTTGCGGCGATAGCGCTTGCATCCCGTAGTCTGTATTATTACCGACAGGTCCTCTATCAAGTATATACCGCAGAGCAACGGCAACAGCAGCTCCTTGCGGATGAGCACCGCGAAGACAGCAATGATGCCACCGATGGCCAGCGACCCGGTGTCGCCCATGAATATCTCGGCCGGATGGGTGTTGTACCATAGGAAGCCTAACGTGGCACCGACAAATGCTGTGCTGAATACCGCCAGCTCGCCAATGTTGGGCAGATATACTATATTAAGGTATGACGACATGATAACGTTGCCGCTCACCCACGCCAACAGCGCCAGGGCGCCACCATTGACAGCGGCCACACCTGTGGCAATGCCGTCTATGCCGTCGGTCAGGTTGGAGGCATTACTCACGGCTGTAACAATGAATATCACAATGACGACATATATCACCCATGCGTAATCCACAGCCCAGTCACCCATCCACGACACCAGCCATGTATAGTCGAACTCATTGTTCTTCACAAAAGGTATCGTGGTCTTCAACGGCTCGTTGATGTCGGGGTGGAACGTTATCAGCAAGCCAACGGCAAGCCCGAGAAGCACCTGGCCTATGACCTTGTACTTGCCCGGCAATCCAGCTTTACCGCGAGTTTTCTTGAGATAGTCGTCCAGGAAGCCCACCATACCCATCCACAGTGTGGTGCCAAGCATGATAAGCACATAGATGTTGTCCAGTTTGGCAAAGAGCAGTGTCGGCACAACGACGGCCGTCAGGATCAGCAGCCCGCCCATCGTGGGGGTCTTGGCTTTCTGCTCTGCACCCTCCAGGCCCAGCTCAGTACGTACCTCGTCCATCATCCCCAGCTTGTTCTTCATCCACTTGATGAAGGGCTTGCCAAGCACAAGCATGATAAACAACGATGTTACTATGCTCGCCGCAGCCCTGAACGAGATGTACTGGAACACTCCCGCTCCGGGAAAGTCAAACACTCTATCCAACCAATCGAATAAATAGTATAGCATATCTTTAACTCTTAATTCTTAACTCCTAACTCTCTCTCCAGTTCCTCCACATCGTCGAAGTGATGCCGCACTCCGTTCACTTCCTGGTATGTCTCATGCCCCTTGCCTGCCACAAGCACTATGTCACCCTCTTTGGCCATCATGCAGGCCGTGCGAATGGCCTGGTGGCGGTCGGTGATACGGACCGTACGACACAACTGCTGCGGAGTGAGGCCCGCCTCCATCTCGTCGAGAATGGCTTCGGGTTTCTCCGTGCGCGGATTGTCGCTTGTGAGCACCACCTTGTCGCTGCCCTCGACGGCTATCTTGGCCATCTCGGGACGCTTGGTGCGGTCGCGGTCGCCACCACAGCCCACAACAGTGATGAGCTGCTGTGTCTGACGACGTATTTCGTCGATGGTGGAGATGACATTCTGCAAAGCATCGGGAGTGTGGGCATAGTCCACGATACCGGTAATGCCACGTCCGCTGACATACTGGAAGCGGCCAGGGGCTGCCTCCAGCATGCTGAGTATCCTCAGCACTTCATCTTTTTCAGCACCACACAGCACCGCGGCACCGTATATCGCCAGCAGATTGTAGGCATTGAACCGACCGACAAGCCTGCACCACATCTCCTTGCCGTCAACCCTAAGGTGCATACCCTCAAAGGTGTTCTCCATTATCTTGCAGCGAAAGTCGGCATCGTGTTGCAGACCGTAAGTATGCACTTCGGCTTTCGTGTTCTGCACCATCACGCGCCCGTTCTTGTCGTCCACGTTCACAAGCGCCCACGCATCCTTGTCAAGACCGTCGAAGAAGCCTTTCTTGGCTGCTATATAGTTGGCCATGGTCTTGTGGAAGTCCAGGTGATCGTGCGTAATATTGCTGAATATGGCGCCAGCAAAACGCACTCCGGCTATACGGTGCTGCACCACAGCATGGCTGCTCACCTCCATGAAAGCATACTTGCAGCCCGCATCCACCATACGGCGCAACAGGGCGTTGAGCTCCAATGCGTCGGGGGTGGTGTGGCCTGTAGCTATTTCCTCCTCGTCTATCTTGTTGACTATGGTAGAGACCAAGCCCACATGGTATCCCAGCTGGCGGAACATCCTGTGCAGCAGGGTCACCGTGGTCGTCTTGCCGTTGGTACCGGTGATGCCCACAAGGGTCAACTGTTTCGACGGATGTCCGTACCAGTTGTCGGCAATCAGTCCGAGAGCCTTGCTGCTGTCGGCCACTCTCACGTATGTCACGCCACACGCCATGTCGGCAGGCAACTCCTCGCACACCACAGCCACGGCCCCCTGCTTTACGGCACCGCCAATGTAGCTGTGGCCGTCCACCTTGGTGCCTCGCTGTGCCACAAAGAGCGTACCTTCCGACACACGACGCGAGTCAAACTGAATGTCTTTCACCTCAACATCCATCGCGCCACGCACATCGGCATCAATACCTTTTATTATATCTTTCAGTATCATCTATTATATCTTTCTTGCCTATCTCAGTTCAAGCACCACCGTCACGCCCCTCTTGGCAGCATTATTTGCTTTGGGGTTCTGCGAGCGAACCTTGCCGTATCCGTTCACCTTCACTTTGTATCCGTTCTCATGCAGCAGGGCTATGGCATCCTTGGCCGTCATGCCGTAGCAGTTGGGCACCCTGCCACCGACAGGCTCGTATGCCACATAGCGTCCCTCTGCCGAATCGCTCGCCGCCACGTATGAGACCCACGTCCCAACGCTGTCGTCACAGGCAAAGGGCAGCTTGAAGCGCTTGTAGAGGTCGCGTATATCGTCGGCACGTCCCTTGGCGAGCGTCGGGCGCTGCTGCGCCATGGCACTGTCCTCCTCCAGACGCGGCCACACGCTCTTCACGGCACCGTCACTCAACCCCTTGTCCACAGCCACCACACAGTCGCTGATGGTCTTGAAGACCACGGCAGCCTGACGTCCGTAAACAGGTATGTTCTCCAACATCACCAAGCAGGTGTAGCGAGGGCTTTCCGAAGGGAAGAAGCCTGCAAAGGAAGCATTGTAACGTCTCTTGTTAGAGTAGCTGTGCACTGCCGTGCCTGTCTTGCCGGCAATGCCATAGGTGGTGTTCTTGATGTTGTTGCCCGTACCGTTTTCCACCACACCTTCCAGCATGTCGTGCATCAGCGCGGCCGCGCGGCGATTGCAGATGTGCTCGTTGAGCACCACAGGCTTAATTTCACTACGGCTGCCGTCGCTCTCTATGACAGCACGGCAGAAGAGTGGTTTGACCATGCGCCCGCCAGCCCCAAGGCCATTGTAGAAGGTGAGGAGCTGCAGGGCAGACACACGCGTGGAATAGCCGTAGCAGAAGTTCAGGAAGTCACGGTTGGAGGCATGCAGGTTGTTCACATAAGTCTTATACTCCGGCGCCTTGATGTCGGGGTTCAGCTTGCCGTAGGGGAACATCCGCTCCACCAACGCACGAAGGGTGTCGCGGCGGTTGTTGTAGAGACGCCAGCCCAGGTCGCTCATTCCCACGTTCGACGACTGCTCCATCACGCCCTTCAGCGTCAGCGAGTCCCAATCGCCATGGTCGTCCTTTATTTCACCGTTCACGCCACCGAAGTTCTTATAGCGCGCCGGCAACATCATGGTGGTGTCTATCCTCACATTGGGGTCGTTGAGCATAGCCGTGAGGATGACGGTCTTGAAGGTGGAGCCTGGCTCATAGACATCGCTCACCGCCACGTTGCGGTCGCGCACTTCAAGGTAGTCGTGCGCCGCCGTGTCAATGGCCAGGTTGACGCAGGCCAGCATGTAGCCGGTACTCATCTCCATGAGCATGGCGCATCCCGCCGTGCCGCCATACATGTTGAGGGCTTTGCGGAGCGAGCTCTCGGCGATATCCTGGTAGCGGGTGTCTATGGTGGAGACAATGCTGCGCCCGTCCACACGACGCTGCAGCACTATGGTGTCTATCGTTGCCGTGTCGGTGCGTTGCGCCACCTCCCTTGGGGCGTGAGGCTCGTCGGGCAGCCAGATGCCTTTGGTCAGGCGGCGGCAGTTGAGCAGACCGTCCTGACCGCGCAGGATGCTGTCGTAGTAGCCCTCCAGGCCCGTGTACGAACCGCTCTCCTTGCGGTTGCGGAAGCCTATGGTGTTGCCGGCCAGGTTGCCGTAGATGTGCGCGCGCACCTGGTGCACCACGCTCTGGCCGTCCACCTGGCGCACCACGCCATGGCTCCACCCCGGCAGACGCGTAATCTGAAGCCACACCGAATAGGGCACACCCCGCTGCACGAGGAAGCAGCGCCGCGGACGCTCCTTGCAGCGCTCCACAGCTATGCGTTCGCGGTAATAGGAGACATCGTGTCCCGGCATGGCGTCGGCAAGCATGATGCACAGGGTGTCAAGGTAAAGGTTGAAGCTGCTGTCCACTATGGGGCCCGTCTGCATCGGGCGACCCTGCTTGTCATACTTCGCGTTGCCTCGCTCGTCAAGTTCGGGCTTGTTGTGCAGGTCGAGGTACAGGTCGCACTCCGTCACCGTGGTGGCCAATATCTTGCCGTCACTGGAGTATATGTTGCCGCGGCGCGCGGGGTCGCTGCGCAGGCCGGCCTCGCGGCGCTCGCCGAGGGCGCGCCACTCGTCGCCGTGCACAAACTGGATGTTCACCATGGCCAGCGTGATGGCCAGGCCCACACCCACCGTGAGCACAAGGTAAAGCACCATGAGCCCGCGCGACAGACGCCTGTCTTTGTTATCTTCCTTTTCCTTCACAAATCCTTTCTATATTATATTGTATGTCCTTTTATAGTATTGTCTTAACCTCTCATCTTCTGCACCCCTCACAACTCATACGGCGGCCCTGCCGTGATTCCCACGCCCGTCTCCTTCAGGTCCTCAGCTATCTGCGACATCTTGACGCTCTGCTGATACTGCTTCTGCATCTGTATGCGCTGCTCGCGCAGGTAGTTGATGCGCTCCTCGGTGGCAAGCTTTTCGCGGCTCATGCTCTCTATGCGGTAGCGGTTGCCGATAATCAGGAGCAGGTACAGCAAGCAGAGCAGCAGCAGCGGTATCTGGCGCAGCACCAGCTTGTCGGCCAGCAGGTCGCCCCCGAGCAGGCGCCCGAGGCCGCGTGCAGCCTTGTCGGCGCGCCCCTTCTTGCGGGGCTTTGCCTCCTCGGCGGCGACAGGCTCGGAGGCCACCGTCTCCACGACAGGTTCCTCGACCTTCGCCTTAGGCTCTTCCGCAGCCTGTTTCTCTCTGAACTTGTTGCCCATATATCAACTATCCGTTTTCAACTCTCCACTTTCAACTTTCCACTCTCTACTCGCTCCCCCACCCTGAGCCTCGCGCTGCGGGCGCGGCTGTTGGCGGCCACTTCCTCGGGCGATGCCGCAAGGCTCGCCAGCTGCTTCAGCGGCACCAACGGGTTGCCGTAAAAATCCTTCTCCACCACACCCTCGAAATTGCCGCTGCGCATGAAGTTCTTGACCAGGCGGTCTTCGAGCGAATGGTAGCTGATGACCACCAGGCGGCCGCCCGGCGGCAGCAGTTCCACAGCCTGCGACAGCATCTCGCGCAGGGCGTCAAGCTCGCCGTTCACCTCTATGCGCAGAGCCTGGAAGAGCATGGCCAGGTACTTGTTCTCCATGCCACGCGGCAGGTGGTGGCTCACAGCCTCCTTCAGGTCGGTGGTCGTCACGATGTCGCGACGCTCGCCGCCCGTCCTCCACCTCACTATGGCCCGTGCCATCTGCCTGGCGTTGGGCAGCTCGCCGTAGAGGCGCAGCACGCGTGCCAACTCCTCCTCGTCGGCACCGTTCACAAGGTCGCGCGCCGTGGTGGCGGCGCGGCGGTCCATGCGCAAGTCCAACGCACCCTCGAAACGAGTGGAAAAGCCGCGCTCGGCCACGTCGAACTGGTGGCTGCTCACCCCAAGGTCGGCCAGCAGGCCGTCGATGCGGCGCACACCGTGCAGCCGCAGGTAGCTCTTCAGGTAGCGGAAGTTCTCGCCGATGAAAGTAAAGCGTGCATCGCTCTCCACTCTCCACTCTCCACTTTCCACCCGCTTGGCGGCATCCTCGTCCTGGTCGAAAGCCACGAGGTGCCCCTCAGGACCCAGACGCTCCATGATGGCACGCGAATGGCCGCCGCCGCCGAAGGTGACGTCGACATAGGTGCCGTCGGGGCGGATGTTCAAACCGTCCACCGCCTCGGCAAGCATCACGGGTCTATGGTACTCAAATTCTTGCATCGCTCTCGACTGGTCCTTTGCCCTCCGCGTCCACGCGGCGGCCCAGCAGCTCCTCTGCGCGCTCCGCATAGTCGCCGCCGGCTTCTTCCATCTTGTCGTAGGTCTTGCGGTCCCAGAGCTCGATGAACTTGCCAGTCGATTGCAGCACCACCTCTTTGGCCTCGGCCACCACTGCTTTCTGCTCGGCGGGAATCAGGAGCCGGTCGTTGGTGTCCAGCTCGATGATGTTGCCCTCCGTCAGCTTGCGCAGCAAGTCGCGGTCTTCGCGGCGGTAAGGATTCAGGCGTTCCTGCAGTTTCTCCACTTCCTCCCTGAAACTGGCGTAAGTCCACAGCTCCAAACACTCGGCATAGACACTGCGGCGGATGACGAAACGCCCGTCCTCGGTCTCCAGCTGCCTCTTCAGGGCAATTGGGAACTTGAAGCGACCGTTCGAGTCCACCTTACAGTATTCTTTTCCAAGTATTAAGACCATTTCCACCTACTTTTTTTCAGGTTGTAAAATTACGAAGAAATTTCCAATTACTGCCTAAAAATTACTTTTTTTGTTTTTTTTATCCTTTTTTTGTTGTTCATAACCCTTAACGCAACTTCGCCGAAAAAGTTTCACTTTGCCGAAAATTTATTTTTACAAGACTGTATCACAGCTATTTGTATTGTCAAAAATCTTCCGCTCCGCTCGCGCCGCGCCGCCACCGGATGCTGTTGATAAAAAAACGCCCGCCAACCACCACTCCGTCATCCCCTCGCCACCATCTCTTCTCCTCCTTTTCGCCTCCGCCTCCCGCCCTTTCCCCTACGGAGTCCCTACGGCCCCGCTACGGCTGTTCTACGGTTGTTTAACGGTTGTTCTACGGTTGTTCTACGGTTTTAACCGTAGAACAACCGTAGAACAACCGTTAAACAACCGTAGAACAGCCGCACGGGAGTGATGGCAGCAGCATGGCTGCCGAAGCGGAAAACGAAACAAAAAGTGCGCCGAATGGCACTTTTTTCTTTGCCACATTGAGAAAAAGTCGTATCTTTGCATTTTGTAAATACACGGGCAAAACAACAATAAATAAAAATAATACAATGAAAATTCGCACTTTAATCGTAACAATGGCCCTTGCGCTGATGCTGCCCACGGCAGCCCGCGCCGACGAGGGCATGTGGCTTCTGTCACTAATCGGAAAGAACTACAGCGACATGCAGAAGGCTGGCTTCAAGCTGACGCCCGAGGACATCTACAGCGTCAACCAGAGCTGCCTGAAGGATGCCATCGTGGGCCTCGGCCGCGAGGGGCGTCCCTTCAGCCACTTCTGCACGGGCGAGATCATCAGCAAGCAGGGCCTGGTGAGCACCAACCACCACTGCGGCTACGGCTACCTGCAGAGCCACTCCACCGTGGAGCACGACTACCTGCGCGACGGCTTCTGGGCCTACACCCTGGACCAGGAGCTGCCCAACCCGGGCCTCACGGCCTCGGTGCTGGTGCGCATGGAGGATGTCACCGACAAGGTGAAGGAAGCCCTGAGCGACGACATGAGCGAGGGCGACCGCGAGGCGGCCATCAACAAGGTGTGTGACGAGATTGCCGACGCCGCACGCGAGGGCAAGGGCATCGACGCCAAGGTGATACCGATGTTCAACGGCAACCAGTTCTTCCTCTTCGTGCACAAAATCTACAAGGACGTGCGCCTCGTGGGCGCTCCCCCATCGTCGATGGGCAAGTTCGGCGGCGACACCGACAACTGGTCGTGGCCCCGTCACACCTGCGACTTCAGCATGTTCCGCATCTACACCGACAAGGATGGCAACCCCGCCCCCTACAGCAAGGAGAACATACCCCTGCAGCCTAAGCACCACCTGCCCGTGAGCGCAGGCGAGCTGAAAGACGGCGACTTCGCCATGGTCATGGGCTTCCCCGGCACCACCGACCACTTCCTCACCAGCTACGGTCTGGAGGAGACGATGAACATCACCAACAAGCTGCGCTACGAGATACGCACCGTGAAGATCAACATCCTGCGCGAGGAGATGGCCGCCAGCCAGCAGACGCGCATCAAATACGCTTCGAAGTACGCCAGCTGCTCCAACTACTGGAAGTACAGCAACGAGCAGAACAAGGCTCTGAAGGCCCTGAACACCATGGGGCTGAAGAAAGAGGTGGAGAAGGAGTACAGCGAGTGGGCACGCAGCCACGCCCCCAAATACGGCCGCGCCCTTGGCCTCATAGAGAAAGGCTACGCCGACCGCGCCAAGGTGGAGGAAGCCAACCAGTATGTGCTGGAAGGCCTGCTGACGGGCCCCGAGGCCCCGATGATGGCAGCACGCCTGGGTTCCAGCTTCATGAAAGACCTTGAGAAAGACAAGAACGCCGACCTGGGCCGCTACGAGAACTATGTGGCGGGCTTCTTCAAGGACTATGACGAACAGGTGGACCGCCGCCTGACGGCAGCCCTCTTCGGCTATGTCTACGCCCACATCAATCCCGAAATCTGCCCCGAGTTCCTCAAGACCGCCCAAAAGAAATACAAGGGCGACTGGGAGAAGTACACCAACGACCTCTACGGCAAGAGTATCTTCGCCAACGAGGAGACCGTGGGACGCTTCATGAACAAGCCCAACCTCAAGCAGCTGCAGAAAGACCCCCTGTTTGCCGCCGGCAAGGAGGCCCTGGAGCTCTACTTCAGCCTTGACGACCAAGTGTCGCAGGAGAGCAAGGACGGCCTGCAGCGCGGCATACGCGACTTCACCGACGGTGTGCTGCAGATGAACGAGGGCAAGAAGCTCATGTCGCCCGACGCCAACAGCACCATACGCCTCACCTACGGCAACGTGATGAGCTACGAGCCCAAGGACGGCGTCACCTACCACCACTACACCACCATGAAGGGCGTCATAGAGAAGGAAGACCCGACGAGCAGCGAGTTCGCCGTGCCGGAGCGTCTGAAGAAGCTCTACAATGCCAAGGAGTTCGGCCCCTACACCAACAAGAAGGGCGAGATGCCCACATGCTTCATCACCAACAACGACATCACCGGCGGCAACAGCGGCTCGCCCGTCATCAACGCCAATGGCGTGCTGATAGGCCTGGCCTTCGACGGCAACAGCGAGGCCATGAGCGGCGACATCGACTTCGAGGAGAACCTGCAGCGCTGCATCTGCCTCGACAGCCGCTACATGCTCTGGGTCATCGACGTCTATGCCGGCGCCAAGAACCTCATCGAGGAGATGGACATCGTCAGATAAAGAAGGCATGAAACAAATCCAGCGACAGCAACTGCAGCAGAAACTATCGCCTCAGCAGATACAGCTGATGCGGCTGCTGCAGTTGCCTGTCACCGAGCTGGAGCAGGCCATCAAGGAGGAGGTGGAGAAAAACCCCCTGCTGGAGGCCGAAGTGCAAGACGAGACGCCCCTGCCACAGTCCGACAACCGCTCGGATTGGGACAGCGACGAGGACGAGGACTACGAGTACGACTACCACGAACATCAGGAAGGCGACCCCAACGAAACGCGCCGCGAGTTCGTGGTGAGCGACAGCCAGACGGCATCGGAGCGCCTCATGCAGCAGCTCTCATTGCGCCACATGACCGAACGCCAGGAGAAGATAGCCACCGAGCTGGTGGGCACCCTCGACGATGCCGGCTACCTGGGGCGCGACCTGGCACTAATCACCAACGACCTGGCATTCCGCCAAGGCATAGACGCCACGCAGGAAGAAGTGGAGGAGGTGCTGCACATCATACAGAGCCTCGACCCCGCAGGCATAGGAGCCCGCAGCCTGCAGGAATGCCTGTTGCTGCAGATGGAACGCCAGCATCCGGCAGACAGCACGCGGCAGACGGCCATAGCCGTGCTGCGCGACCACTTCGACGACTTCGCCAACCACCGCTACGAACACATCTGCCAAGCCCTCGGCATAGGCAACGACGAGATGGAGGCCGCCGCCAACGCCATCCGGAACCTCAACCCCAAGCCCCTGGGTTCGGACAGCGAGGACAACGACACCGCGGCCTACGTCATACCAGACATAGTGCTCACACAGCACGAAGGACAACTCAGCTTCTACGTCAACGACAGCTACCTGCCACGGCTGAGCCTCAACACCTACTACACCGACATGCTTGCCGCCATGGAGAAGAACGGCGGCGACCGCGAGACGGTGCGCTTCCTGCGCTCCAAACAAGGCGACGCGCAAGGCTTCATAGACATGCTGCAACAACGCCACGACACCATCGTACGTGTGATGCACTATATTGTGAAGCACCAACGCCGCTTCCTGCTCAGCGGCAACCCCGACCTGCTGGTGCCCATGCGCCAGCGCGAAGTGGCCGAAGCCACCGGACTCGACATCAGCACGGTGAGCCGCATGGCCAACAGCAAGTACCTGCAGACAGACTTTGGCACCATCCCCCTCAAGGAATGCTTCTCGAAAGGCATGTCCACAGACGGTGGCGAAGAGGTGGCCGTTGAGACAATAAAGCAATACCTCTCCGACACCATTGCCGCCGAGGACAAGCACGCACCGCTGTCCGACGATGCCATCACCAAGCTCTTCAACGAGAAAGGCCTGCCCATAGCCCGCCGCACGGTGGCCAAATACCGCGAACAGCTGGGCATACCGGTGGCGCGCCTGCGCCGCACGCTGGTGCTGCTGCTGGCAATGCTGGCGTCCTATGGCGCACAAGGTCAGATGTCATACTATGACAGCATCATAGCCGCCCGCATGGAGAAGGCCGCCCGCATCGAAAGCGCCGTCAAGCCGCTACCGGCACCGAAAGCCGCCAAAGCTGCAGCGGCCAAGGCTGCACCGCAACCAAAAGCGGCGCCGCAGCGCCAACACGCAGAAAGCTCCGCCACCGAGACACCCTCACTGACGCCCATCGAGGCCTTCATGGTGCCGATGTGGTACGACGGTTTTCCGCGCAACCGCGTAAACCCGCACGGCAAGACAATGGTCAGCATGCTGCCCGACGAGATTAACCTGGTGCTGATAAAAGACACCGCAGACTTCTGCTTCCCCGTGAAGAACACGAAGACCAGCCCCTACGGATGGCGCTGGCGCCGCGGGCACCACGGCGTGGACATACGTCTGCGCACCGGCGACCCCATACACGCGGCCTTCGGCGGCACGGTGCGTGTGGCATCGCGCATGGGCGGTTATGGCAACTGCGTGGTGCTGCGCCACCCCAACGGACTTGAGACGCTCTACGGACACCTCTCAAAAATCAACGTCAAACACGGCCAGCAGGTGGCCGCTGGCGACGTGATAGGCCTCGGCGGCAGCACCGGCAACAGCACCGGCCCGCACCTGCACTTCGAGTGCCGCTTCCTCTACCAGACTTTCGACCCAGAATGGATACTGGACTTCAGCAACTATTCCCTGCGCACGCGACGCCTGCACCTCGACAAAAGCTACTTCGGCATCCGCCAGCCCCGCAAGGGCGAGGAGCTGCAATACAAGGCCGACAACAGCATCATACGCGAGAGCAAGAAGAACCGCAAGGCACAGGCAACAACCATCAACCCAAAAGACTTTTAAGCATGACCGAGAAGAAAACCAATCTCTCAGACTACAACCGCGACGCCGTGCCCGACGGCAGCAAATACCGCATAGGCGTCATAGCCGCCGAATGGAACCCCACTGTGACCGACGCCATGCTCAATGGCGCCGTGGAGACCCTCGCGGCCAACGGAGTGAAAGAGGAAAACATCATGGTGAAACGCGTGCCGGGCACCTTCGAGCTCAGCTCGGCAGCCGACATGATGCTGCGCCACTGCCTCCTTGACGCCGTGATATGCATAGGCTGCGTCATACAGGGCGAGACACGGCACTTTGAGTTCATCTGCCAGGCAGTGTCGCAGGGGCTCACCAACGTGGCTGTCAAACACGAGCGCCCAGTCATTTTCAGCGTCCTCACCACCGACACCATGCAGCAGGCCCTCGACCGCGCAGGCGGCAAACACGGCAACAAAGGCGTAGAAGGCGCCGTGACCGCACTGAAGATGTGCGCCTACAGAGAGTCGCTAAACAATAACTAAAACAAGCATCATGCGCGTAGTGTTTTTTGGCACACCGGATTTCGCCGTGGAGAGCCTCGACGCCATCATGCAGTCAAGCCACGAGGTGGCCGCCGTTGTCACCGTGCCCGACCGGCAGGCGGGGCGCGGCCAGAAGGTAATCCATAGCGCCGTGAAGGACTATGCCCTCGCCCACAACCTGCCCCTGCTGCAGCCCGAAAAGCTTCGCGAGCCAGCTTTCCTCGAAGCCCTGGCATCATACAGGGCCGACGTGTTCGTGGTCGTTGCCTTCCGCATGCTCCCCGAGGCCGTGTGGAACATGCCTCCCCGAGGCACCTTCAACCTGCACGCCTCGCTGCTGCCGCGCTACCGCGGCGCCGCGCCCATCAACTGGGCCATCATCAACGGCGAGAGCGAAACCGGCGTCACCACATTCCTGCTCAACCACAACATCGACGAAGGAGCCATCCTCCTGCAGGAAAGCACGCCCATTGCCCCCGACGAGACCGCGGGTTCGCTGCACGACCGCCTGGCCGCCATGGGGCGCACGCTCGTGGTGCGCACGCTCGACGCCCTGGCCGACGGCACCGCAGCACCAAGGCCACAGCAAGGCACGCCATGCCCGGCACCCAAGATATTCAAGGAAGACTGCCGTATAGACTTCGGCCGCACCGCCGCAGAGGTAGACCGCTTTGTGCGCGGCCTCTCGCCCTACCCCGCCGCCACCATGACCCTCCGCCCCCCAAAAGGCGACGAGGTCACATTCAAGGTATACTCCGTAAACCCCGTCGCAGAACCCCACGACACCCCTTGCAGCACACTGATTTGCGATGGAAAAAAGGTCCTAAAACTCGCAACAGCAGACGGTTTTGTACAAATTTTGGAACTGCAAATGGCTGGAAAAAAGAGAAATTGCGTCGAAGACTTTCTTCGCGGCAATTCGCTAACCAACTGGAAATCAACACAGGCCGACTGACGGTTGAAAAAAGTTAGAAAAAAAGCAAAAAAAAATTTGGTGTGTATCAAAAAAAATACATACATTTGCAGCGAAAAACAAAAGGCAATCATTATTAACCCATTAACAAAAAACATTATGAACAAAACCGAACTTGTTAACGCAATGGCCGAGAAAACCGGCATGACCAAAGTTGCCGCCAAGGCCGCCATGAACGCCTGCTTCGCCACCATTCAGGAGCAGCTTAACAAAGGTCAGAAGGTCAGCCTCATCGGCTTCGGCACCTTCAGCGTTGTCGAGCGCAAGGCCCGCACCGCCAAGAACCCCCAGACCGGCGAGAAAGTGAAAGTGCCCGCCAAGAAGGTCGCCAAATTCAAGGCTGGCAGCAGCATGCTCGCCAAGAAAGGTGCCAAGAAAGTCGCCAAGAAGAAATAAGACTTTCTGCACAAACCAACCATGAAGAGGGCGTCCCGATCGGGACGCCCTCTTTGCTTTGCTCCTCCCGAACAGGCTTTCCGAACAGCACCGCCACGGACTCCCTATGGGACCCCCGCGGCTGTTTTACGGCTTTCCACTGAAGAACGGCCGTAGGGACTCCGTAGGGGCTCCGTAGGGGCTCGGGGAAACGACAGAGGGGTGTATTATGGATTTTTAACACAAAAATGTTATAAAGTGTGAAATAAAACTTATATCTTTGCATGTCGTTTTGCGTTTGACATGGGCAATGCCAACCAACGGCAAGCAATGATACAGAACATGATAGGAATTATAGGCAGTGGCAGCTGGGCCACTGCAATAGTCAAAATACTGCTCGAAAGGAGCTCCCGGAAGGTGAATTGGTGGGTGCGCAGCGAGGAGACTCGTGAAAAAATAGCCCGTGACGGACGCAACCCGCGCCACCTGCCCGAAGCCGTGCTCGACGCCGGACGCATACAAGTATCGACCGACCTGCGTGGAGTGATTGCCGACAGCACACACCTGCTGCTCGCCATCCCGTCGGCCTACCTGCACCAGGTGCTCGACCCGCTACCCGAGACCGCCTTTGCCGGCAAGAAAATCATTTCGGCCATCAAGGGCAGTGTGCCGGACTGCGTGACGAGCGTGTCAGTATACATGCAGCAACGCTTCGGCGTCAGCCACGACGACATTTGCGTCGTCAGCGGTCCCTCGCACGCCGAGGAGGTGTGCCGCGAGATGCCGACGTTTCTCACTGTGGCGTCGGCCAACATAGCGCTGGCCGACGAGGTGGCCGCCATGCTTCGCTGCCGCTACCTGCACACGCGCACCACAGCAGACATCGACGGAGTGGAGCGCTGCGGGCTGGCCAAGAACATCTACGCCATAGCCGCCGGCATCTGCCAAGGGCTTGACTACGGCGACAACCTCAACGCCGTGCTCACAGCAGCAGCCATGCGCGAGATACACAACCTGCTGGATCACAATCTGCCGTTTCCCGACCGCAATATCTACGACAGCTACTACATGGGCGACCTGGTGGTGACGTGCTGGTCACGCCACAGCCGCAACCGCGCCCTCGGCGAGGCCGTGGCCAAGGGCGAGAAACCCGCCGAGGTCTTTGCCCGCACGGGGTCGGTGGCCGAGGGCTACTATTCAGTGAAAAACCTTCACCAGCTCGCTACGGCACAGGGGATGCTGGACAAGGTGCCGATTGCCGAGACGGTGTACCGCATCCTCTACGAGGACGCAGAGCCCCGGGCCGCCATGGAATACCTTATAGACAACGTTTTCTGATGCCGGACTTCGACGACATAAGGCCTTACACCGACGCCGAGATTCCGGCGGCAATGCAGCAGATAGCGGACTGGGAGCTTTTCCCACAGATAATACGCTTCATCTATCCCGACGGCGACATCGGCGAGGCTCGACGGAGGCTGCTCGCAACCACGAGCATACACCAGTTCCAGGCCACATTCATGAACGACGCCATAAAACGCATCGTCAAAGAGACCACGGACGGTTTCACCTTCAGCGGACTGCACCACCTGCGCCGCGGCATGCCCTATCTCTTCGTGAGCAACCACCGCGACATAAGCCTCGACGCTTTCCTGCTTCAACACCTGCTCATAGAGCACCACGGCACCACATCGCACATAGTCTTCGGCGAGAACCTCCTCGCCATGCCGATTATGGAGGTGCTCTTCCGCAGCAACAAACTCATCCGCATGGAGCGCGGCGGCACGCCACGGGCCTTCTACAACAGCCTGCAACACCTCTCCGACTACCTCAACCACCTCGTTGTGGAGCAACGGCAGTCGGTATGGATTGCGCAGAAAAACGGGCGCGCCAAGGACGGTCGCGACATCACGGCACCGGCTGTGATAAAGATGCTCACCCTCGGCGGTAAGGGCAACGCACAGCAGACGCTGGCCAACCTGCACATAGTGCCCATGGCCATCAGCTACGAGTGGGACCCCTGCGACACCATGAAAGCCAATGAGCTGATGCTCAGCCAAAGCGGCACCTATACCAAAGCACCTGACGAAGACCTGCGCTCCGTGGTGAGCGGCATCATAGGGCAAAAAGGACACGTACACCTCGCCATAGGCAAACCCCTTGCCGCCCGCGAGCTGCTGCCTCCAGCAGGCACCGACATTGCAGAGCACGCGGCCGCCATCCTCGACCAGCGCATACAGCGCTCGTACCGCCTCATGCCCAGCAACTACGCTGCCTACAGCCTGCTCTACGGGGCTTCCGCACCCATGCACTACACGCAGCGCACCCTCGACACCCTCAAGGCACGCACCGCAGGGCTTCATCCCGAAGCACGACGCATTCTCTACGAGACCTATGCCAACCCCGTGGTGGCGGCACGAGGGCAAGGGAACACACAAATATAGGAGTCAGGCAAAGAAGCGCCCGTCGAAGCCCAGAAGGTACACCTTATCCGTGGCACGCGTGAACGCAGTGTATAGCCACCGCAGGTAGTCGCGCCCCAGAGGCTGGTCCGGAGGCAGAAAACCCTGGTCAATAATGACGGTGCTCCACTGGCCGCCCTGGGTCTTATGGCAGGTCAGCGCGTAGGCGAACTTCACCTGCAAAGCATTGTAGTACGGATTTTGGCGCATTTCGCGCAGGCGATCGGCCTTGTTGGGAAGGTCAGCATAGTCCTCCATGACGGCGCTGTACAGGCGGCCCTGCTCGTCAGAAGTGAGAGACGGCGACTCGCTATACAGTGTAGAAAGCAACAGCTTGCAGTCGCGCGGCTGCTCGTCGGGATAGTCTACAAAGCGCAACGTGGCGTCGGCAAAGCGGAAACCATACAGTTCCTGCACATTGCGCACACCGAGCACTTCAACGATATCACCGTTTGCAATGAAACCGATCTCACTGTCGTCGTCGAGCCAATAGTAGTTGTTCTTCACCACCATAAGAAAGTCGCCCGCATTGACCTCCTGCTCGCGGTAGAGGACACTGTTGCGAATCCCCTGGTTGAAGAGGTTGGCGCGCTTGTTGCTGCGCGTGACGACAACGACCTCTTCGAGATTGTGCGCGTCGTATTCGCCGTATAGAGTCTCCATGAGGTCTGCCCCACCGAGGTTGACAACGTCCGGCGCTTCGCTGAAGAGTGGCAACGAAGCCTCGTCGTCGCCGGCCATGGAAGCTATCTGGCCTCGCAAGGCCGTGGCATTGGCGAGGATGCCTGAGAGACTCTGCTGGCGCACCACCTCGGTGAGCTCGCATGTAGTGACACTCAAAGCATAGGCGGCAGCGAGGCAGTGCTCATCGAGGGCCGGGCTTTCGCTCTGGCCCACAGGAGGCAGCTGGGCGGTATCGCCGATAAGCATCAAGCGGCAGTGGTTACCGTCGTAGACATAGTCCACGAGGTCTTCGAGCAGGCTGTGTCCACTCGAAGAGGGTTCAACGCCAATCATGGAGGCTTCATCGACGATGAAAAGAGTATAGCTGTGTTTGTTGATGGCCTTGACAGTGCGCACGGCGCCAGACGCGTCGGTGGCAGTCATGTAAATCTTCTTGTGTATAGTGTAGGCTTGACGTCCAGAATAGCCGGAGAGGACCTTGGCAGCGCGACCTGTTGGCGCAAGCAGGACACAATTCACACGCAGCTGGGGCAGTGTCTGGATGAGGGCCGAAACAAGCGATGTCTTGCCGGTACCGGCATAGCCACGCAGCAGCATAGCCGAACGTGGATCTGCGTCATAGAGGAAACGCGACATCATGGCACAAGCAACCCGCTGCCCGTCGGTTGGTCTGTGCGGGAAGCGGGATAGAATGAGCGCTGTGACAGATTGCTCTACGCTGCTGGCAGCCACGGCTTTTATTCAGCGACAGGAGTGGCTGCGGGAGCGGCGTTCTGCTGCACAGGGCTGTAGTCGGTAGCAGTGGAGACCTCGGTCTTCATGGGGTCGGCAGCACCGCCACGCGTCGTGGAGATGGAGATGGTGGCGGCAAGGCAGAGCACCACGAGGATGCCGGCGAGCCACCAGGTGGCCTTCTCTATGAAGTCGGCCGACTGACGGGCGCCGAGCACCTGTGTCGGAGCCGAGAAGTTGGCAGCCAGGCCGCCGCCTTTGGAGTTCTGTACCAGTACGACCAGTGCAAGGAGCACGCAGACAATCAGGATAAGAATTACGAGAAACGTGTACATCTTACTTCTATTTGTTATTGTTTTCTTACTTTTTCAAAAGCGCTTCGAGGCGTTTGATTTGGGGTGCAAAATTACTACTTTTTTCGGGATTGTGCGCCATTAAATTTTTATAAACAGACAACGCCTGCTCGACATTCCCCTGCTGTTCAAGGATAACAGCAAGTGTTTCAGTGCCTAATATATCATCCGGCAAAAGGCTTTTTTTGTCGTCGTGCGTGCTTGCCGGAGTGGCAGACTCTACCCTTTTCACCTCCTCGGCCGGGCCGGCCTGAAGGAAATTGGAGAGGATGACGCTCTTCGGAGCCGTCTTGAACGAGACTTCCTGAAAGGTGTTTATCTCGCTGAATATGTCGTAGGATGCATTGTCGGTGGCATTCTGCGCACGCTTGAGCATGGTGTCGAGACGCTCGCTGTCACACATGGCCAGTGTCACTGCGCGGCGTTGTTCAGGTGTGTCGAACCCATAGGCATGGTCGGCCAGGAGCGCAAGCACGGCAATCACCGACGAGTGTGGGTAGCGTGCCTGCACGGCACGAAGCCATCCGCGGTCCTGCGCGCTGAACTTCTCGTGGTTGCCAACCATACCGATAAACTGATTTTTGTCCATAATCCTTTCCCTTGAAACTAAAATGTCGTTTTCTTACCGTTTTCTATGCTTCTCTATCAAGCTCAATTAACACTTTTTTACTCTTAAAATTGGAAATGCAAATGTACAAATTATTTTTTAAACAGCAAAACAAGAATTTATTTCATCTCGGTTAAACACTAAAATACAGTATATTGTATAGAAAAAAGATTTTTTTTAGAACATTTTTTGTTCACAATTCAAAAAAAATGTGTACTTTTGCAAACTCAAATTTGCGGCAGGAAAGCAGTCGCGACTTTGCAAAAAAGAACAAAAAAATATTGATGATATGAAGAGAACATTCCAACCCTCGCTGAGAAAAAGAGCCAACAAGCACGGTTTCCGCAAGAGAATGTCCACCGCCAACGGTAGGAAAGTGCTGGCCGCCCGTCGCCGCAAAGGCAGAAAGAGACTGACCGTTTCTGACGAACGATAGTCTTGCCGCACAGGGCTGAAACGCTAACGAGGCGCAACGCAATATGTGTTGCGCCTCGTTTTATTTTGCATCGACAACCTGCACGCCCCTATTCTCATGCAACTCTGGCGCCGGTGAGCCCAGGCAAAGCCAGCAAATAGGGAGAGTCTTTTTTCTACTCACACATAATATTTTACGTTTTTCAGCGTTTTGGGATGCAAACAACAACGACAGAACGCAATGGGAAGAAAAAACAAGGAACTACCTCTGCTTGAGCGAGTGGAGATTACAGATGCAGGCGCCGAAGGGATGTCCATAGCCAAGGTGGACGGATTGGTGGTTTTCGTGCCTTTCGTGGTGCCGGGCGATGTGGCAGACATCCAGCTGTACCGCAAGAAGAAAAACTATGCTGAAGGACGCGCCATACGATTCCACCGGCTGTCGGAGTTGCGCGTTGAAGCCGCATGCCCACACTTCGGCGTCTGTGGCGGATGCAAGTGGCAGACAATGAAGTACGAGGCACAACTCGAGGCCAAGCAGCGCCAGGTACGCGATAATCTGGAGCGACTCGGCGGAGTAAACTGCGACGGCATGCGACCCATCTGCGGCTCGGAAAGCATATATCATTACCGCAACAAGCTGGAATACACATTCTCCTCACGGGCATGGCTCACCGACCCCGCCGCACGCCAAGAGAATATCTGGGGGGCACTGGGTTTCCACATCCCGCAACTGTTTGACAAGGTGCTGCCTATCGAGCGTTGTGTCCTACAACCCGAACCGAGCAATGACATACGGCTGGCCATCAGGAACTACGCCATTGAGCACGGCCTCGAATGCTACGACATACGCCAGCACACAGGCTACTTGCGCAACATCGTGATCCGCAATACATCGCTGGGGCACTGGATGGTCATCGTGGTTATTGCAGACGAGGACACGTCGCGCCTCTTCCCGCTACTTGATATGCTGCGAGAGCGCTTCCCGCAGATTACGTCGCTACAGTATATCATCAACACAAAGCTGAACGATTCGTACTCCGACCTTGACGTGCACACCTACGCCGGCACAGACCACATCGAAGAGGAGATGGAGGGATGGAACGGAGGCAAGGCGCTGCGCTACATTATAAACCCCAAATCGTTCTACCAGACCAACTCGGCGCAAGCACGACGGCTGTACGGATTTGTGGCCGAGCTCGCCGAGTTACAACCCACGGACACCCTATACGACCTTTACACTGGCACGGGCACCATAGCGCTGTTCCTTGCCTCGCAGGCAAAAAAAGTGGTAGGCATAGAATATGTGGAGGAGGCTATTGCCGACGCAAAGATCAACGCGCAGCGCAACGGCTTCGACAACACGGTGTTCTACGCTGGCGACATGGCCAAGGTGCTCACCGCCGAATTCATCAAGCAGAACGGACGCCCCGACGTTGTAGTCACCGACCCGCCACGGGCCGGCATGCACGAGCGTGTCGTGGCGCAACTACTTGATGCCGCCCCGCGCAAGATAGTGTATGTCAGCTGCAACCCCGCCACACAGGCCCGCGACTTGAAGCTGCTCGCCGAACGCTACGAGGTACGCCGCATACAACCTGTAGATATGTTCCCCCACACACAGCATGTGGAGAACGTGGCAGAGCTTGTCCTGCGGTAACAGACATGCCAATAAGTTAAAATATTGCAAAAACACTTTTTTTTAAACAAAAAGTCCACTATAATAAAAAAAAGTGTTATCTTTGCACGTTGTACATGTTGACGCGCGGTGGCACTCAAAGTGCCACAACGAGCTACACGACAACATAATAACAAAAGATAATAATAATAAAAAATACAAACCAACAAGATGAAAAAAGCATTATTAAGTCTATTTTTGGCTTTCACTTGCATGCCTGTATTCGCACAGACTAAATCTGTCGTCGTAGAGCACATCAACCTTGTACGGTGCACCCCTTTCTTCTGGAGCATCACAGATAGCACCTACAGCGAGAGTACAGTTGTAACCGTGACACGACCAGACACAGTATATGTCTTAGACCTCACCATTGACCCCGATGGAATCATAAGAGACACCGTAAATGTGACTGCCAACTGCACCTATATCTGGCGAGACAGCCTGACATTCCACACCTCCGGTCTTGATTCTGCCAGAGTTCTTGCCACCAGCGGATGTGACAGCATTCACTACTTCAACCTGACCATAAATGGAGACTTTGATACGTTAATGCTTGACACCACAGTGTGTGGCTACTATATGGCACCTTGGGGAGAAAGACTTACCCATGACACAATAATTGATACCAACTATACCACCGAAGCTGGATGCCAGCGCCGCGACAGTCTTATTCTCAAAGTAAACCCCACCTACAACATGCCACCCGTCATCAAAGAGGCTGATTGTAGTTATACATGGCGTGCGGCCAACGATCTCGTCATCACCGACACCATGATACACTCGTTCAAGACCAGAGGCACCAATGCCGGATGCGACAGCATAATAAACATCAAAGTCAATATGTCTTTCCACATAGATACAACTTATGACACTGTAGTATGCGACAAATATATTGCCCCATGGGATAACATCTACACAGCTACTGGCACACATGTGCATCGCGACACATCGGCCACTGGCTGTATCACCACGACCACCGTAGAGCTCACTGTCAACAACAGCTTTACCGACACCGCATGGGCACTTAACAATACTATTGACACCACCATTGGCTGCTACCTTACGTGGGGCGACACAACCATAAAAAACATTACCGCCGACACCGTGCTGCGCAGACTCAGCAATGTCGCTGTCAACGGCTGCGACAGCGTGGCCGCAGTGCATGTAATAGCCCTTTCTCACATGGAAGATGTAGATACCACTGTCACTCCATGTTTCCACCCATATAGGTGGCATCCCTACACCGGCAAAGTACACTCCCTTAGTAATAGCGGCGTTTATCGTGACACAAACATAACAGGTACCGGGGAAAACACATGTACAACCCATTATACACTCAACCTCAACTTCGGTGATTCCATCAGCAACAAGTATGCCAAACGTAAACTCCGCTGCGAGTTTGACAGCCTAAAGATTGGCACGCCGCGCTACTCGTTCCGCATTGAAAACGGCGATACCGTTGTACGCAAATATGCCAATAACAATATGACAATTGTAGACATAGATAGTATTTTCACATACAACTCATCCAAAAAGTGTACCACATACTTCAAGATAGGCCTAAACATAATGCAACCCATAGACACAACCAGGACCAACACCAAAGTTGCCTGCGACAAATATCAGGATCTGACATTTAACCATGTATTTACAAAAAGTATAGACACTTCCATTGTTCACAAAGGAAGACCCGATATCAATTCATATAGTGACCTTAATGTGGATATTCCTCATGAGGCAGCAGCATGCTACAACAGAATATATACGCTAAACCTTACAATAAACAACAGCGATACTTTGAGAAGGGCGAGTGACACTGTGACGAGCTGCGATAAATATGTGTGGCCATTCAATGACTCAACATATATAAGAACAACTAACATTTATCGCAAAACAAAAGACACAACTATTCATGGATGTGCAGTATATTGCAACCTGAACCTGACTATCAACAACACCCCGTTATCATATATTACGGGCGATTGGATGCTTGCTCCCGACGGCAGTACAACCCTGCATGCTGTGAGCCAGGACAACAACCTCACCTACGCATGGTACGAGAACGGCACCTATGCAGCTGATGGCGATACCTATGAGGTGACCGACCGCAACAACCACGAGAATATTGACATCCTTCTCACCGCCAGCAACGGCAACGGCTGCCCCGACAGCAACTGGCTGACCATCGTCTTCGCCCCCATTGGCATCGACGACGTTGATGGTGTTGACGTGAGCATCTTCCCCAACCCCGCCACGCGTTTTGTCAACCTGCGCACCTCCGAGGCCATCAGCACCGTTAGCGTGTTCAACGCCATCGGCCAGCAGGTGATGTTGCGCCAGGGCGACGGCGAGGACATGCAGATAGACCTCACCGGCCTTGCCAGCGGACACTACACCATGCGCATCCGCACCATTGAAGGCCATGAAGCAATCCGCAAATTTATCGTCAACAAATAAATGACCACCACGGTAAACACAAAAAGCGTTCGGCACCGCCGTGCCGGACGCTTTTTTTTGTGCCTTGCAGCGCTTCTCAGCGCCTCCTGCGGGCAGATGCACATACAGTTCGGCGGAGAGGCACAAGGCACATATTACAGCATCAGCTACTATGACCGGCATGGCCGCAACCTGCAGCACCAAGTGGACTCGCTGCTGCAGGCCTTCGACCAGTCGGCATCCCTCTGGGTGGACAGCTCGCTCCTGCGGCGCCTCAACGCCAACGCCACAGACAGTATGGACGACATTCTAACCCAGCTGCTGACCTACTCGCAAAGAATAAGCGACTACACCGGCGGTGCCTTCGACCCGCGCATAGGGCGCATCGTGCAGGCTTGGGGCTTCAGCTTCCGCCAACAGAAGGAACCAGACAGTGCGAGCCTGCAAGAGATGCTCGCAGCAGCACGCGGCAGCGTGGCCGCAACCGACGGTCGCCTGGTAAAGGAATGCCCCGGCACAGAACTTGACTTCAACGCCATAGCGCAAGGCTATTCCGTAGACCTCATAGCGGCAATGTTCGACAGCCTCGGCATCGGCAACTATATAATAGACGTGGGCGGCGAAGTGATAGCACGTGGCAGCAAGCCCGGCGGCATGCCTTGGAGAGTCGGCGTGGAGCGCCCCGCCAGCGACAGCATTGCCGCGCCGGTGGTGCACTCCATCGTAGCACTGCGCGACGCTGCCCTTGTCACCTCAGGCAGCTACCGCAAGTACTACGAGCGCGACGGCATACGCTACTCCCACACCATAGACCCCGCCACGGGACGTCCCGTGCAGCACTCACTCCTCAGCGTCTCCGTCGTCGACAGCACGGCATGGCTTGCCGACGCCATGGCCACAGCCTACATGGTCATGGGCCTCGACAGCGCCCGCCGCTTCATTGCCACACACCCCGATGGCCCAGGCACAGCGGCGGCACTCTTCATCTACGACTCATGCGGCACCCTGTGCACCTATGCCACACCAGCCTTTGAAACGATAACCCTTAAACAATAACCCATGAAATCAATGACAGGATACGCCAAAGTGCAGAGCACCGTTGGCGACAAGAAGCTGAACATAGAGATAAAAACCCTCAACAGCAAGCAGCTCGACCTCATCGTCAAACTCCCCGCTGTCTACCGCAGCCGCGAGCTTGACATCCGCGCCCTGCTGGCGCCCCTGGAGCGCGGCAAGGTGGAGTTTGTGATGACCGAGGAGAGCGGCGGCAGCGTGGCCGTCCTCAACGAGAGCCTGCTCACGTCACGCTACGAGGCCTTGCAGGGCATTGCCGCACGCCTTGGTGCCGACACCGGGCACCTCCTCGCCAGCCTGGCCGCCAGCAACGACATCTGGAACAGCGACGCCGACCAAGATTCCGACGACACACAATGGGCCACACTGGAGGCCGACATACGGCGCGCTGTGGAACTCACCGACCAGTTCCGCAAGCATGAAGGCGACGTGCTGGAGCGCGACTTCCATCGCCATGTGGACCTCATAGAGCAGCTCCTGGGCCAGATACCGCCCTACGAGGCCGAGCGCATAGAGACCGCCAAGGACCGCATACGGCACTATATGGCCGACGCTGCCGTCAAGGAGGTGGACCAGAACCGCTTCGAGCAGGAGCTCATCTACTATCTTGAGAAGCTCGACATCACCGAAGAGAAGGTGCGCCTGCAGAAACACATAGACTATTTCCGCCACACCATGGCCACAGAACCCTCCTGCGGCAAGAAGCTCGGCTTCGTGGCGCAGGAGATGGGGCGCGAGATAAACACCACCGGCAGCAAAGCCAACCACGTAGAGATACAGCGCATAGTGGTGGCCATGAAGGACGAGCTGGAGAAAATAAAAGAGCAGCTGGGCAACGTACTGTAATTCTCATAAGAAGTTAAGGAGTTAAGACAATACCGCGTCTGGCACATTTGTCTTAACTTCTTAACTTTCCCCCCATGAACAACAAAAAAGAACTCCCCGTTTGGGGAGTTCTTTTTTGTTATCGTGTCGCTAAAGCTTAGCGGACGATGAGCTTCTCAACCTTGCTGAACTTGTCGTTGGTGACGCGCACGAAGTAGGCGCCGGCAGCGATGTTGCTCAGGTCGACAGTGTGGCTGCTCTCAGCGTTGATGGTGCGGGAGTAGACCACGCGGCCGCTCATGTCGATGATGCTGCAGTCAACCATACCGGTGACACCGCGCATGTTGATGGACACAGTGCTGGTGGCGGGGTTGGGCTGGAGGCCAAGAGCCACGTTGACAGCTTCGCTCTCGATGCCGAGGTTGAAGGGATATGCATGGCCGACGGCGCTGACGGAGTGGTCACCAGTAATGTTGGTGAACGTCACGATGTACACATCACGTCTGAGCAATACATTGCCATCAGCATCGCGGAGTGCCTCGGGCTGGGCAGTGATAGAATATTCGTCGGTGATGAAGTTGTCCTCATCGGTGACACTGATGGTCTGGCCGTCAATAATAATGGCATCGATAACACCAGGATGGGCATAGCTGCTGTCGCCGTGACCCCACACATAGACAGTGGCATCGCCGCCTTCGAAGGTGGTGAGGGTATCGCCGCAGGCGTTATGATACATGTTGCTCTCCACATTGTAAATCTCATAGTTGGTATCGGTCTCAGAGCAGGTGACGGTGAGCTGGTGCTCGGCAATCTCCATGCGGGGGCCAACGATGAGGCGAATCATGGGATAGTAGGCATAGTAATCGCCACCAGAGAAACCGGTCACGCCACCATCGGCAACATAGACATCATGATACTCGGGAGTAAACTGGCGGTAGTAGGGCATACCAAGGTCAGGATCCTCACTGTAGCGGGTACCGGTGCCGGCAGCATCATAGTAGCCATAGAGGTGACGGGCAACGCCAAAGTAACCATTCTCTGCCAAAGAGTAGCCGAAATAGTAGGCAGTGTTGGGTCTCAGCTCAGGCTGACCATAGAACTGGATATTGACGGCATTGTAGTTCTCACCGGGACGGATGACGCCGTTGTTTTGGTCAAACTGGGGGTTGACGTCATTAGCGGTAACAGTGTAGGTGTACTCATCAGACAGGCCGGTGAACTCGCTGCCCATGAGGTAGCGGCTGTAGTAGATACGGCCGTCGGAAGAGTCGGTGAACGTGATGCTATAGACCCTCGGCATGATGACAGAGCCAACCTGGGCGGAAGCGGTGGTGTCGGTACGCGGAACAATCTCCATACCACGGATGACCCAAGGGTTGCCCTCGTCGTCGGTGGGGATTTCATCAGGTGTAGAGATACGGGTTGTCACCGTGTAACCTGCCGTGTTGAATGTCTCACTGCTAGTAGTATAGTAACGGTTCTCACCTTCCACATAGTAGCCGAAACGGAAGCTTGAGCGCGAGGGGATGATGCCGTTGTCGTGAGCCAGGCGGAAACCTTCGAGGAGGTTGGTGTTGCCACCACCAGTGGCGCCGACCACGCGGTAGCCGATAGTGTCGTACTCAATGGTGTCGTAGTTGGCACCAGCGGTGCCGGTGACAGTAATCTGGTTGAGACCGATTTGGTCGGTGGGCAGACCGACGCGCGTGTAGTGGGCGGGCAGGAGATCGGAAGTGGTGTCCCACACCGGGCCGAGGTTGTACATACCGGTGGTTCTGATGCTGTCGAAGAAACCACGCTCGTTGAGGGTGATGTACTGGAGGGCAGAGATAGCAGGAATCAGGCTGTCAGCGGTTTTGGAGGTGATGGGGGTCTTGACGCCGGAGGGGCTGATGTGCCAGGCAGTGGCCTTGGCATTCGTGATGGTCTGAGCACCATCGTTGAAGACCTGACCGTACCAAGCCAGAGGGATGTTCATGCCGTAGGGGATGGTGGCATAGGCACCGTCGACAAACTGGTGCTGCGCGCCATACCAATGCTCACTCACAGCAGGCACGATGGCGATGTCGTCAAGAGCATAGTAGAAACCATAGACATTGCTGCTGGTGGACGTCTGCACGCGGAAGCGAAGCTGCAGGTTGGGCTGCTGGGCAAACTCGACAGGCATGGTGAGGCCCTTCTTGATAGAGACCCAGCTCTGCATCGAGGCATCAATACCGACAACATTGTACTCGACAGAATACCACTCGTTGCCAACCTTGAACTCCACAAACTCCTGGTCATACCACTTCATACAGTCCTGAGTGATGCGAACCTCGTAGAGGCCGTTAGTGTTGGGGTTGGTGATGGCGGGAAGCTGCACATAGCAGTCATGCTGCTGAGAGGATGTGTGGACAGCACCACCAAAATAGATGAACATCGTGTTGTTGACGTGCGAGGCAGCACCGGTGCCATCGTTGTAGTACAACAGGTTGTTGTTAATCCAGTTTACATCGTAGCCAAACTGAGCCAACGAACCGCCGGAATAGGTGCTGGCATTCGTGCGCAGGTAGTTGGTGTCAGGAATCAGCATGAAGAATGCGGCATCGCCACTGAGGTTGTGGGCAGGGATGCTCACAGTGGTCCATCGGTAGTTGCTGTCGGGGTTCTGCATCTTGACGCTCTGGTTGGCACCAACAGCACCACTCGTGCCGTAGACAACATTCGTCGTGTTGTTGAAGTCCCAGAAACCGTCAATCAGAGTGTCACCGATGCCGTTGCCACGCTGTTTGGTGAAGATGGAAGCCTTGTAGTCGACAGACTTGTTCTGCACAACACCGGTTTCCACATTGCGAGTGCCCCGGCCGTCAAGCATGCTGGTGCAATCGTTGGTCTGTGCCGTTGCCATGGTGGCGAACAGGGCCAAACCGAGAACCATTAATGTTTTTTTCATGTTGTTTGATTTTTGGTGATTAATATTTTCCTTTTCATTTTCCAGCCCAACACACACGCCTGTAAGCATTTGCAGCGGTATACGGGCACTTTTTCAGTTTTCAATTCAAATGCAAATATAGTCATTTTTTTTCATACGCCAAGCATTTTATGTTTTTTTTTGATTTTACTTTCGGCCCGACGCCCGGCATGCAGTGCCGCCGGAGGGGTCGGGGTTGAAGGTTTAGTACCGCATGGAGGCGTTTTATTGCAGCCCCTCCCCTACGGCATTTCTACGGCTGTTCTACGGTTGTTCTACGGTTGTTTAACGGTTGTTCTACGGTTTTAACCGTTAAACAACCGTAGAACAACCGTTAAACAGGCGGGGCGATAGAGTGGTTAAGAAGTCAAAAAGTCAAAGAGTCAAAAAGTCAAGAGTCAAAGAGTCAAAAAGCCAAAGAGCCAAAGAGTCAAAGAGTCAAAGAGTATAAAGGTCAAAACAATGGCAGAGGGTACAGGGCGTTGGCGTGAATGTGAGGGGCGGCACAATAAAAGGACGGATATGGCGTTATCAAGGGGTGATGAAAATGAATAAATATATACTATATTTGACGCTCTGCGCGGCGACGCTGGCTGGCTGCGGAGGCAGCCGGAAGGCCGACGCCGGCGACGGGCGCTACCGCCGCGAGCCCATCCGCGAGGTGGGCGAGGAGGCCTTGAAGGCCGACGCGGCGCTCATCGACGCCCTGGCGCTGCAGGAGAGCGGACGCACGGAGGAGGCCCTGGAGGCCTACGCCGCCCTGACGCGGACGACGCCGCGCTGCGGGGCGGCATGGTACGGCATGAGCCGCCTGCTGCTGCAGCGCGGATGGACGGACAGCGCGCAGGCCTGCATAGGCCGCGCCGTGGCCCTGGCGGACACCAACCGGTGGTACCTGTTGCAGCAGGCCGAGGTGCAGCGCGCCCGCCGCGACGCCAAGGGGCTGGCGGCCACCTGGGAGCGCCTGGTGGCCCTCAACCCCGAGCGGCTGGAGTACTACTACGAGCTGAGCAACGCCCACCTGGCGGCGGGCGACGTGGAGGGCGCCGTGGGCGCGCTGAACCGCGTGGAGAAGAAGATCGGTGTGACGGAGCCCGTGTCGCTGCAGAAGCAGCGCCTATGGGCCGCCGCGGGCAAGGCCGACAAGGCGGAGCGCGAGCTTGAGGCCCTGGCGGAAGCCATGCCGCAGGAGAAGCGCTACCAGGCCATGCTGGCCGAGGCCAACATGGGGCGCAAACGCTACTCGAAGGCCAAGCAGTACTACGACCGCGTGCTGGCCGCCGACCCGGAGGACGAGTACATACACATACAGCTGGCCGAGTATTGGAAGACCGTGGGCAAGACCGCCGAGGCCGACCGCGAGCTGGGGCTGGCCTTCGACAACCCGAAGCTGGACTGCCGCACGAAGGTGCAGCTGCTGACGTCGTTCTACACGGCCGAGGAGTTCTACGGCTCGCGGAGCCAGGCGGCCTACGCCCTGCTGGACAAGGTGATGGCCACGTGCGACGACACGGCACAGTACGCGCTGCTCTACGGCGACGTGCTGATGCGCCAGCGCAAGTACGCCGAGGCGGCGCGATGGCTGGAGGTGAGCCTGCGCAGCGACTCGAGCCGCTACGAGGTGTGGGAGGGGCTGCTGATATGCCTGACGGAGGTGCCGGAGCGCGAAGCCGACCTGACGGCACGGGCGGCACGGGCGGCGCGCCTTTTCCCCATGCACACGCTGCCGCACTACCTGCTGGCCCTGCACGCCGTGCAGCAGGAGCGCTACGACGAGGCCCTGGAGCACATGGGGCGCGCCGAGAAGTGGGGCTTCAACAACGGATACCTGGAGGCCGAGAGCTACGGCCTGATGGCCGAGGCGTACTACCGCACGGGCCGCTACGACAAGGCGTGGCGCTGCTTCGAGCGGTGCCTGGAGCTGAAGCCCGAGGACTGGATGACGATGAACAACTACGCCTACTACCTCGCCGAGCAGGGCACGGAGCTGGAGAAGGCCCTGGCCTTGAGCCGCCGCACCATAGAGGCGGAGCCTGACAACGCCAACAGCCTGGACACCTACGCGTGGCTGCTGCACCTGCTGGGACGCGACGCCGAGGGGCTGCCCTACATGCGCAAGGCACTGAAGCTGGACCCGCAAAGCGAGACGCTGAAGGAGCACATGAAAGCGATGGGCGGGAAATGAGAAATGAGAAATGAGAAAGGAGAAATGGGAAATGAGAAATGATAAATGGGCGGGAAATTGGGAGTCTTTATGAGGAGTACATATATACTAATCGCGGCGGCGATGCTGTTGCTGGCTGGATGCCGGAGCACGCGGCAGGCCGCCACTGCGCCACAGGGAACCGCCACGGCGGTGGCGGCACCGCAGCAGCCACGGCGCACGCTGACGGTGACGACGTTCACGGTCGTCGTGGACGGCATCAGCGCCACAGGGCAGCTGCGCGTGGCCGAGGACAGCGTGGTGTGGCTCAGCGTCACCAAGCTCGTGGAGCTGGGGCGCGGCCTGGCCACCAAGGACTCGGTGTGGGTCAGC
The DNA here is from genome assembly GCA_017522105.1 of Bacteroidales bacterium. Lineage (GTDB taxonomy): Bacteria > Bacteroidota > Bacteroidia > Bacteroidales > P3 > Colimorpha. The sequence continues at coordinate 71,279 of JAFXAA010000031.1, forward strand.
GTGCCGCTGGCCGACCGGCAGTTTGCAGGCACCTACGCCGACCTGCAGAGGCTGGCGAAGCGGAAGCTGGACTACGCCACCCTTGAAAGGCTGGCCACCGAGGACGACGGACAGCAGATAGAAGCCTTGGCGCGGAGCCTGGGCTACGAGGCCAAGGTGTACATCACCGGCCGCCGCAAGGTGGAACGCCTCAGCTTCCCCTTCAGGAAATGGAAACCACAATCCAAAAAGCCATGAGACATACCTTCACACTGACACTTCTGCTGGCCCTGCTGCCTCTGGCGCCACGGGCACAGCAGAGCGACGACACAGCGGCACGCATTGTGGACCGCTATGTGGCGCTGCTGGGCACAGAGCGCCTGCCGCAGGACAGCATGCTGACCATGGTGACGACCATCACCATGACCGGTTCGGCGGACACATTCATCATGAAGCGGTGGCACGTGCCGCCACTGATGATGCGCGTGGAGGTGTGGCTCAAGGACACCCTGCAGACCGCCCTATGCACCAACGGCAAGGACCGCTACCGCATCTACAGCCCGCAGAAAGGCTACTGGGAGGACAAGGCGGACTACCGCTTCTATGAAGAAATGGATGGCTACGACTTCCGCGGCCCACTGCACAACTGGCGCAGCAAAGGGTTGACGCTGCACTACAAGGGCATCACCCGCGCCAAGGACAGCCACGAGCTGCAGACGGTGACCGTGGAGGGGCCAAAGATGTTCACGCGGCACTACATGTTCGAGGCCTCGGGGCTGCTGGCGGTGATCATAGAGACCGACGAGATAGACACCACCGAATACCGCAGCGACGGCCAGCCGCACACGGAATGGAAGATAATGCACGAGTACATGCCGGTGGGCCCTGGCAGCCTGCTGCCCAAGGTGGAGAGCTTCATGCGCGACGGGACGCTCACGGTGATGCAGACCGAGGCATGGCTTGAGCCGAAGCAGACACTGCTGTTCAACAAAGACTGAGAGGAGGGGATATGGATGACATCCATGGCGGCATCGGCACCACAAACGAGGACGAGCTCTACATGCGCCAGGCGCTGCGCGAGGCCCGCGCCGCCGAGGCCGAGGGCGAAGTGCCCATAGGGGCCGTGGTGGTGATGGGCGGCACCGTGATAGCCCGCGCGCACAACCAGACCGAACGGCTGTGCGACGCCACAGCGCACGCCGAGATGCTGGCCTTCACGGCGGCGGCGGAGCATGTGGGCGGCAAATACCTTCAGGAGTGCACGCTCTACGTCACCGTGGAGCCCTGCCCGATGTGCGCCGGCGCGGCAGGATGGACGCAGGTGGGGCGCATAGTCTACGGCGCCGCCGACCCTAAGCGTGGCTACCGCCTGCTGACGGGGCCTGTGCTGCACCCAAAGACCGAGGTCACGGGCGGCGTGCTGGCCGAGGAGTGCGGCACGCTGGTGCGCGAGTTTTTCAGAAAGAAGCGTTGATTACGGCCTCCACCTTGGCCTCCAAGGGCAGCGAGCCGTCAATCCACCGTATGGGCACTCCGTTGCGCTCCATGCGGCGGAACCATGTCATCTGCCGTTTGGCGAAACGCCGTATGTCGGTGAAGAGGTCGCGGAAGAGTTCCTCCTGCGTGCAGAGGCCGAGGAGGTGACGCGTGACGTGGCGGTACTCAAGGCCGAAGCGCATGAGGCGTTCCGGCGGGATGCCGTCGTCGAGGAGGCGCTGCACCTCGGCGGTCATGCCTTCGGCAAGACGCTGGCGCAGGCGGGCCTCTATGCGGTCGATGATGACCTGCCGCGGGAAGCTGATGCCGAAGACGCGGTGTTCCATGGGCGGGAGCTGGAGGTAGGCGTCGGGGTGGCTGCGGGCAAACTCCTGTATTTCGAGGGCACGGACGAGACGGTCGCGGGTCTCGGTGTCGGTGTGGTTGTGCAGGCTTATGTATGAGGCCAGGCGGGCGGTGAGTTCCTCGTCGCTGTAGGGCTCCAGCGAGGCGCGGTAGGCAGGGTCTACGGGGGCGTCAGGCAGATGATAGCCACGGATGACGGCGTCGAGGTAGAGGCCTGTGCCGCCACAGAGGATGGGCTGGCGGCCACGCGCGGTGATGTCGGCGAAAGCCGCGCGAAAGTCGCCCATGAAGCGGTAGGCATTGTACTCCTCCAGCGGCGAACAGATGTCGATGAGATGGTAGGGAATATGCGTGCCGTGGATGGCATAGTCGGCCAGGTCTTTGCCGGTGCCGAGGTCCATGCCCCGGAACACCTGACGCGAGTCGGCGCTGACGACCTCGCCTCCGCACCTATAGGCCACCTCGGCGGCCAGGGCCGTTTTGCCCGTGGCCGTGGGGCCAAGAATGGTAATCAGCAAACTACTCATCAAAGAAGATGAGCTTGGAGCGCTGCTTGTCGAACTCGTAGTCGCCAAACTGGCGCAGGCCGGTGCGGTTGATGATGAACTTGTAGTCCACATTCTTCACCACCACCACCTCCACGTTCTCGCGGCGCTGGTCGCCAATCTGCATGTTCTTGAAGATGACAATCTCCTTGTCGATGATGTTGCCCTCGGCGTCGAAGGAGAGGTCGCGGCGCGGGAAGTCATCCTTGGTGATGCGGCCCTGATAGAGGAAGTTCATGGCTTCTTCCCAGGAGATGGCCACCGGCTCCATGAAGCGCTCGTCGATGAGCATTGGCACCTGCGAACCGTTGACGATGCAGGGCACCTCGCCGCGAGTGGAGTTGACCATGACGACGGGCACCACGCTCTCGTCGTGCACAATGGCAGGCTTCTTCTCGTCGAAGTCGTCGGCATCGGCAGGGCGGTTCACGAGGTCAATGACTTTGCCGTCCTCCGTCTGCTTGGCCACCGGCGTGGCAGAAGCGATATTTTCAACGAGGCGGCGCGACACGTAGTCGGTGCGCAGTATAAGGAATTCAAGACGGCGGTTGAGGGAGTGGGCGGCCTGCTGGCGCTCGGGGTCGAGGGTGGCTATGTAGTCGCACTCCAGGACGGTACCCGCCGAGAAGGGGTATTGCTTGCCGTTGTAGGTCACGACGACATCCTCGTCGAGGGTGCGCGGCACACGGTCGGCATAGCCTTTGGCCACGAGGCGGTCACGCTCGATGCCGCGGCTGACGAGATAGTCCACCACCGTCTGGGCGCGGCGCTGGCTGAGGGTGTCGTTGGTGAGGCCTATGTAAGGCTGGCAGTCAGTATGGGAACGGATCTCGACGACGATGTTGGGGTTGTTCTCCATGACGATGTAGAGGTCCATCAGGGAGTCCATAAACTCGCCCTTGAGCTCGGTGCGGGCAAGGTCAAAGCGTATCTCGGGCAGTACCACAGGGCGCATAGGTACTGGCTCCATGCGGAAGTCATGCACGAGGGTCTTGTTGGTGGTGTAGCCCTTGGTGCTCTCCGAACCCTCGATGCTGAAGTAGTCCTTCTTGGAGAGGTACATCTTGTATACCACGTCTCGGCGCACCTGCGTGCTGTCGAACTTGTAATAGCCCTTCTTGTCGGTGCGGGTCTCATATTCTGTGCCGTTGGAGCCCACCATCTTGATGCGTACCCCCTCAAGGAGCTGCATGGACTTCTCGCTGCGCACGGTGCCTTCAATGGCGTAGTTGAGGCCGGGAAGAGCGAAGTAGAAGATGTCGTTGTTGATGGGGGGAGTTTGAGTTTTGGACTGGTTGGCGAGCTTGCGGTTGTGGGGGTCGGCAAAGGGGCGGTTGGAGGAGAAATAGCCGCGCTCAACAAGGTTGGACGGTGTCGCCTCCTCGGGATAGAAAACTATGGACATTTCGTCGTAGGACGAGTTAATCGGGATGCCAAGGTTCTCGGGCTGGCTCCATTTGCCGTTGCGCTGTAGGGCACTCTTGAAGAGGTCGTATCCGCCGACACCGGGATGACCGTCGGAGGAGAAGTACATCAGAGAGTCATTGCGAAGTATGGGGAAGACTTCACGGCCACGGGTGTTGATGATGGAGGTGAGGTTCACCGGGCGCCCGAAGTCGTCGGCGGTGCTCTTTCGGGTGGCCTTCCACAGGTCATAGTCGCCAAAGCCGCCCGGCATGTCGCTGGAGAAATAGAGCGTCAGCCCATCGCTGCTGATGGCAGGATATAGGTAGTTGTAGATTGTGTCGCCAAGGATGAGCGCCACCGGTTCGTTCCAGTCGCCTGGCCTCACCTCGTTGGCTTCGGCCACAGCCTCGGCTATGTTCTGCGCCATACCCCATGGGGTTGCGTTCGAGTGTTTCTTCTTGCTCTTCTTGTTGGTGCTCTTCTTGGATTTCTTGTCCTTCACCTCCTCGGGCTTCTTGGTAGACATGTAGATTCGGCAGCCCTGCGTTTCGTTGTCATAGATGTCGCAACGCGAGAAATAGATCGTGTTGCCATCGGGAGAGAAGACAGCCTCACCCTCATTGACGTCGGTATTAATCCTGCCACTCACGTCCCAAAGCTCCGGGGTGGAGTTCCAGTTGCCGTTGCGGTCCTGATAGACATAGTAAAGTTCGGAATAAGCCTGGTTGGTCCAGGGGTCGCTGTCGAAGGCATACTCGCCGAAACGAGAAGAAGTGAAGATCAGCTTGGTGGTATCGTTGCCGAGGAAGCGCGGCGCCCAGTCGTTGTAGTCGGTGCACCAATCGCTCATCTTGCTGATTTCATGGCGTGTGCGGTCATTGGAAAGCTGGTTGGCATATATCAGGGACTGCTTGCGTTTGGCGGCGTAGCTGTCCGTCGGCTCCATCTCAAGGTACTTCTGGTAGAAGTCATCGGCCTCGTCAAACTTCTCCTCGAAGCGGCACATCTCGGCCAGATAGAAGTACAGTTTGCGCTCACTCTCTTGGTAGCCGTCATTGGCCAGGCGCTTGTATATGCGCTCTGCACGTGGGTAGTCATACATCAAGCGGTAGCATTCAGCCAGCTGAAAGTACACACGGTTCTTTTCGGCCTTGTTGTCCTTGATTTTCTCGTAGGCCTTCTCATACTCCTTGGCGGCATCGTAGAAGCGGTACTGGTCGAAGAGATCGTCGGCCTTCTTAGCGATGCTCTTCTGAGCATAGGCACCGGAAGCCAAAAACAATGCCGAAACGAGCAGTACAAGACCTTTTTTGAGCGTTTTCATATATATGAGTCTATTTCTCTTTGTTGTTATATCAATATCACAATCAACTCATTGCACGGCCTTTCACCACCGCCACAATGTGTCTGTTCAACGTGCTAAATTACAACTTTTTTTTATACTGACCAAAAAAAGTTTTCACCGCAGCCTCTTCTTCACCTCCTCGGCAGTGAGGGTATAGCTGCTGCCGTCGGGCTGTTGGGGCAGGTCAAACATCAGGTCGGTCATAATACCTTCCATGATGCCACGCAAGCCACGCGCACCGAGTTTGTACTCCACGGCGCGGTCCACCACCATGTCCAGGGCGGCAGGTTCTATCTCCAACGTCACGCCGTCCATTTTGAACAGCTCCACATACTGCTTCACCAGGGCGTTCTTGGGCTCGGTGAGTATGCGGCGCAGGGCATCGCGGTCGAGGGGTTCAAGATACGTGAGCACCGGGAAACGGCCCACGAGTTCCGGTATGAGGCCGAACTTCTTGAGGTCCATGGGCTGCACATACTGCAGCATATTGTCGCGATCCAGGCTCTGGCGCGTCTCGTCGCCCTTGAAGCCTATGACGTTGCTGTTGAGGCGGGCGGCTATGGCGCGCTCGATGCCGTCGAAGGCGCCACCACAGATAAACAGGATGTTGCGCGTGTTTATCTTGATGAGTTTCTGCTCGGGGTGTTTGCGGCCACCCTCGGGCGGCACATTGACATCGGCCCCTTCAAGGAGCTTGAGCAGCGCCTGCTGCACACCCTCGCCGCTGACGTCGCGTGTAATGCTGGTGTTCTCGCTCTTGCGGGCAATCTTGTCTATCTCGTCAATGAACACAATGCCGCGCTCGCAAGCCTCCACATCGTAGTCGGCAGCCTGAAGCAGGCGCACCAGAACGTTCTCCACGTCGTCGCCCACATATCCGGCCTCGGTCAGCGTGGTGGCGTCGGCAATGCAGAACGGCACCTTCAGCAGGCGAGCTATGGTGCGCGCCAGCAAGGTCTTGCCGGTGCCCGTCTCACCGACCATGACGATATTGCTCTTTTCAATCTCCACGGCATTCTCTTCCCGCAGGGCGTCAGAGTCCCGACGGTCATGCTGGGCATTGTAGCGCAGGCGCTTGTAGTGGTTGTACACCGCCACCGACAGCACCCGCTTGGCGGCATCCTGCCCTATGACATACTGGTCAAGGAAAGCCTTTATCTCCGCCGGAACAGGTATCGGCGCCATGGGGTCGTAGGAACTGCGGCCTTTCGTATTCTTGAACTGCTCGTGGAATATCTTGACAGCCTGGTCGGCACAGTCGCGGCATATCATGCCGTTGACGCCGCTCAGCAGACCGCCCGCAGCCGAGGCCGGGCGCCCGCAGAACGAGCAGCATTCTTCGTTGGTAGGTTTCTTTGGCATTTACAACAGTTGGTTTTTAGAGGCGTCTTGCCTGATGAATATGAACAGCAGGATGGTGAACGCCAGCATCGACGAACCACCGTAGCTGAAGAAGGGCAGCGGTATGCCTATGACGGGCACCAGGCCCAGCACCATGCCCACGTTGACAAACAGATGTATGAACAGCACGCTGGCCACCGAGTAGCCATAGAAGCGGGCGAAACGGCTGCGCTGCCGCTCGGCCATGTTCACCAGCCTCACCAGCAGCCACACGTAGGCTGCCACGAGGATGCTGCTCCCCAGCCACCCCCACTCCTCGCCCACGGTGCAGAAGATAAAGTCCGTGTGCTGCTCCGGCACAAAGTCGGCCTTGGTCACCGTGCCGCGCAGGAACCCCTTGCCGAAGAAGCCTCCGCTTCCGATGGCAATCTTGGACTGGTGCACATTGTAGCCAGCCCCCTGCAGGTCCTCGCTCTTGCCGAGCAGCACATTGATGCGCTCGCTCTGGTGGGCTTCAAGCACATGGTTGAACACGAAGTCCACAGAGAAGACGAAAGCCACGCAGCACACCAGCACGGCGCCGGCACGCAGCCAATCGCGCGTGGTGCGCTTGTTGAGCCACACAAACAGGTAGGCTGCCGCCAGCAGCACCAGGGCGCCAATCAGTATGTACTTGTTGACAAGCAGCGCCAACACAAAGAGCGCTATGGCCGCCACTCCCGTCACCAATATGGCCCCCGACAGCCCTTCGCGGAACAGGGGGAAGACGAAAGCAAGGAAAACCAGCGCCGAACCCGTGTCGTGCTGCAGGAAGACCAGCGCCGCCGGCACGGCAATGAGGAGCAGCGCCACCACCTTGGTGTGCGCCTGCCGCCACTCCACATCTATGCCGCTCATGAACTTCGCCAGGGCCAGAGCCGTGGCGAACTTGGCGAACTCCGAGGGCTGGAGCCTGAAGAAGCCCAGGTCTATCCACGACTTGCCGCCGTGCGACACCGTGGCTATGAACAGCGTCACCACCAGAAGCGCCAGCACCAAGGCATAGATGATGTAGGCTCCGTTGGAGAAGAAACGCGGCTCGGTGAACATCACCACCAGCGCCACCAGCGCCGCCGCCGCTATCCATAGCAGCTGCTTGCCGTGGAAAGTGGCCATGTCGAACACACCGGCCTGGTCGCCGTTATAGGTGGCGGCGTAGATGTTCACCCACCCAAAGAGGGCCAGGAAGAGCCACAGCCCCACCGTCGTCCAGTCTATTTTCAGTTTTTCTTGGTACATGGCTCACTTCTTTTTCTTCTTCACCCTGCGCGTCAGCGGAAGCTTCTGGCAAGGCTCAGCCTCGCGGTACATCTTCTCCACGTCCTTGCGCTTCACCTCGCCGTTGAGGTACTTCTCCACCAGCAAACCCGCTATGGGGGCCGCCCAGGTGCCGCCGCCGCCCTGCGCGTTCTCCACATACACGGCCATGGCTATCTTCGGGTCGTTCTTGGGCGCGAAGCAGATGAACACCGAGTGGTCGTTGCCGTAGTTCTCCGCCGTGCCCGTCTTGCCGCACACGTCGAGCCCGTCCACACGCGCCCTGCGCGCCGTGCCTCCGGCCACATGCACCACGTCGTACATGCCGGCGGCCGCTATGTCGAAGTACTCGCGCTTGATGCCCGTCTCGTGCCGTTCGTTGTACTCCTCGCGGCGCAGCGAGTCGGGTCCGTAGAAGCGCACCACATGCGGCGTTATGTAGTAGCCGCGGTTGGCCACGATGGCCGCCAGGTTGGCCATCTGTATGGGCACCACGGTGACCTCGCCCTGCCCTATGGAGTTGCTGTATATCGTAGAGAAAGCCCACCGCTCCTTGCCGTACCAGCGGTTGTAGTAGGCCGTGTCCGGTATGTTGCCTTTCTGCACCCCGTTCATGGGCAGGTCTATGGGCAGCTTCTGCCCGAAGCCGAAGCGCAGCATGTACTCGCGCCACACCGTCAGTCCGTACTGCGAGTCCTTGTAGATGCTCTTGTACTTGCCCTGCTGAATCACACGGCGGTATACCTGGTAGAAGTAGGGGTTGCAGCTCATCTTGATGGCTTCCTGCACCGACTGCGCCGAGGGGTGGTTGTGGCAGCCCACGAGGCTCTTGTCGCACACAAAGCCGCTCCCTGGGGTTATCACACCCAGGTCCAGCGCCACCATGCTCTGCGCCACCTTGAAGATGCTCCCCGGCGGATACTGCCCCATCAGGGCCCGGTTGAGCATCGGCTTGGCGATGTCGGCGTTGAGCTTCTTGTAGTTCTCGCCGCGTATGCGCCCCACCAGCAGGTTGGGGTCGTAGCACGGCGCGCTGACCATGGCCAGCACCTCGCCGGTCGAAGGCTCCAGGGCCACCACGCAGCCGCGCTTGTTGGCCATCAGCTCCTCGGCATACTGCTGCAGGTCGGCGTCAATCGACGTGTACAGGTTCCATCCCTCCACAGGTAGCGTGTCGTAGACGCCGCCGGCATAGGGGCCTATCTCGCGGTTGTGCACGTCCACGTGCATCACCCTCTTGCCCTTCACGCCACGCAGCACTTCCTCGTAGCTCTTCTCCAGCCCGCTCTTGCCTATGTAGTCGCCCTGCTTGTAGTAGGGGTCGCGGTCCAGGTCCCCCTGGTCCACCTCGCCCACATAGCCCAGCACCTGCGCCGCTATAGGGCGGTCGTAGATGCGCAGCGTGCGCTGCGAGATGTAGAACCCCTTGAAGCGGAACATCTTGTTCTCGAACTTGGCATACTCCTCCTTGGAAATCTGCTTCATGAATATCGAGGCCGAATAAGGCGAGTACTTGCGTGCCTTCTGCATGCGCTGGTCGAAATCGTCGCGCGTGATGCCCAGGCTCTGGCAGAAATAGGCCGTGTCCAGATCCTTCACCATGCGCGGTATGACCATCAGGTCGTAGACCGCCTCGTTGTGCACCAGCAGGCGCCCCTTGCGGTCGTAGATGAAGCCGCGTGCCGGATACTGCGTCACGTTCCTCAGCGCCTGCTGGTCGGCCAGCTGGCGGTACTTGGGGTCGAAGAGCTGCAGCATGGCCAGGCGCCCCACGAAAAGGACACCCACCACGATGAAAACCAGCTTCACCACACGGCTGCGATCAGAATACCTGTCCGACATAATCTAACGGTTTTCCAAACGCCAAGGGGGCGGTTTTATTGTGCGCCGCGGCAAAATTTATTTCCCTGCGCCGCAGCACCGGCTGTTCTACGGTTGTTTAACGGTTGTTCTACGGTTGTTTAACGGTCAAAACCGTAGAACAACCGTAGAACAACCGTTAAACAACCGTAGAACAGCCGTAGGAGTGCCGTAGGGAATCGGGCGGCGGCGAGGGGTGACGCAGAGGATGGGGCGCCCCTCCCCCACCCCCTTTGCCGGGGGCACCGACTTATCAACCTGCCAACCACTGAACCTGTCAATATTTTAGGCGGGACGGTTGGTTTTTTGTTGATAACTTGTTTCCCGCAGGTCGCTTTTTCTGTCTAATTTAGCAAACGGAAAAAGGGCGCCACAAATGGCGCAAACAACAGAAAACGTATAATTTGCAATAATCACGAAGTCATGCAAGGCGACTTGTTTTCAGAAATTGCCCCCAGGGAGGAGCACGCAGAGGAACGTCAGGAGCAGAAGACATATACACCGGAGGAGATTATGCGCTCGTCGGTGGAGTATTTCAACGGCGACGAGCTGGCCGCCAACGTGTGGATGAACAAGTACGCGTTGCGCGACGACGACCGCATCTTCGAGCTGAACCCCGACATGATGCACCGGCGCCTGGCGCGCGAATACGCACGCATAGAGCGAAAATACCCCAACCCCTTGGAGGAGGAGGATATCTATCAACTACTTAAGGATTTCAAATATATAGTGCCGCAGGGAAGCCCGATGAGCGGCATTGGCAACAACTTCCAGGTGGTGAGCCTGAGCAACTGCTTCGTCATCGGCAACCAGGGCAACAGCGACAGCTACGGCGGCATCATGAAGATAGACCAGGAGCAGGTGCAGCTGATGAAGCGGCGCGGCGGCGTGGGCCACGACCTGAGCCACATACGCCCCGGCGGCAGCCCCGTGAAGAACGCGGCGCTGACCTCGACGGGCATAGTGCCCTTCATGGAGCGCTACAGCAACACCACGCGCGAGGTGGCGCAGGGCGGCCGTCGCGGCGCCCTGATGCTCAGCATCAGCATCAAGCACCCCGACGCCGAGAGCTTCATCGACGCCAAGCTGGAGCAGGGCAAGGTGACCGGCGCCAACGTGAGCGTCAAGGTCACCGACGAGTTCATGCGCTGCGCCATGGAGGGCAAACCCTTCGTGCAGCAGTACCCCATCGACTCGCCCAACCCCCAGTACACCAAGACCATCGACGCCCGCGCCTTGTGGAACAAGATAATAGCCAACGCATGGCAGAGCGCCGAACCAGGCGTCCTCTTCTGGGACACCATACTCCGCGAGAGCGTGCCCGACTGCTACGCCGACTACGGCTACCGCACGGTGAGCACCAACCCCTGCGGCGAGATACCGCTCTGCCCCTACGACAGCTGCCGCCTGCAGGCCATCAACCTCTACTCCTACGTCGACAAGCCCTTCACCAAGGAAGCCTCGTTCAACTTCGACCTCTTCCGCGAGCACGTCATGAAGGGACAGCGCCTGATGGACGACCTGATAGACCTGGAGCTGGAGAAGGTGGAGCAGATACTGCGCAAGATTGAGGCCGACCCCGAGAGCGACGAGATCAAGCAGGTGGAGCACAACCTGTGGCTGAACATCAAGATGAAGTGCCTCGAAGGGCGCCGCTCGGGCTTCGGCATCACCGCCGAGGGCGACATGCTGGCGGCACTGGGGCTGCAGTACGGCAGCGACGAGGCCACGGCCTTCGCCGTGCGCGTGCAGCAGACGCTCTGCTGCGCGGCCTACGCGTCGAGCGTGCAGATGGCCAAGGAGCGCGGTGCTTTCCCCATCTACAGCGCCAAGCGCGAGGAGCACAACCCCTTCATCAGCCGCATTCGCGAGGCCGACCCGAAGCTCTACGAGGAGATGACCAAATACGGCCGACGCAACATAGCGCTGCTCACCATAGCCCCCACGGGCACCGTGAGCATCTGCACGCAGACAACCAGCGGCATAGAGCCGGTGTTCCTCGTCAGCTACAAGCGCCGCAAGAAGATCAACCCCAACGACAAGGACAACAGCAAGCAGAACATCATCAAGGACGAGAACGGCGACTACTTCGAGGAGTACAATGTGTTCCACCCGAAGTTCCTCGACTGGGCACGCATCAACGGCTACGACGTGGAGGAGGTGAAGCACATGGACGACGCCAGCCTGCAGAAACTCATAGAGCAGAGCCCCTACTACCACGCCACGAGCGCCGACATCGACTGGGTGGCGAAGGTGAAGATGCAGGGCGCCATACAGAAGTGGGTGGACCACAGCATCTCGGTGACGGTTAACATACCCAAGGACACCACCAAGGAGGTGGTGAGCAAGATATACGAGACGGCGTGGGAGAGCGGCTGCAAGGGCTGCACCATCTACCGCGACGGGTCGCGCACCGGCGTGCTGGTGAGCAACAACGACGGCAAGAAGGACAACCCCTGCTTCGGCGAGAGCAAAGCCCCCAAGCGCCCCAAGAAACTGGAGGCCGAGGTGGTGCGTTTCAAGAACGAGAAGGAGGACTGGGTCGCCGTGGTGGGCATGTACGAAGGACGCCCCTACGAGATATTCACCGGCCGCGCCGAGAGTTTCCTGCTGCCGAAGAACGTGGAGAAGGGCTGGGTGATCCGCGTCAAGGAGAAAGGACAGGAGCACGCACGCTACGATTTCCAGTTCTGCGACCAGGACGGCTACCACATCACCATCGAGGGTCTCTCGCGCATGTTCCGCAAGGAGTACTGGAACTACGCCAAGCTCATCTCCGGCATCCTGCGCCACGGCATGCCCATAGCCAACGTCGTGGAGCTCATCGGCAAGCTCACCTTCGACACCGACAGCATCACCACGTGGAGCAACGGTGTGGCACGCGCCTTGAAACGCTACATCAAGGACGGCACCGAGACCGACGAGGTGTGCCCCGACTGCGGCAGCAAGCTCGTCTACAACAACGGCTGCAAGAGCTGCCCCGACTGCGGATGGAGCAAATGCAGCTAACCCGACAAGACACTCGACAAGCAAATCTTTTTCTTAGCAAGCACATATCACCCGGAAGGGGAGCCCACAGGGACTCCCCTTTTGACTAAAAGAGACAACAGTGAGCGAACTATTAGCACAACTGAACGAACCGCAGCGCGAGGCGGCGGAATGCACGGAAGGGCCTGTGATGATTATCGCCGGCGCCGGCAGCGGCAAGACACGCACGCTGACCTACCGCATAGCGCACCTGATAGAGAAGGGCGTGGACCCCTTCCGCATACTGGCACTGACCTTCACCAACAAGGCGGCAGGCGAGATGAAGGAGCGCATCATCAAGCTGGTGGGCCCCGAGGCACGCAACATCTGGATGGGCACCTTCCACTCGGTCTTCGCCCGCGTGCTGCGCGCCGACGGCGACAAGCTGGGCTACACCAACAGCTTCACCATCTACGACACCGACGACCAGAAGGCGGCCATCAAGCAGATAGTGAAACAGCTGAACCTCGACCCCAAGGCCTATAAGCCCAGCTACGTGTTGGGGCGCATCTCGATGGCCAAGAGCAACCTCATAGGGCCCAAGGACTACATGGAGAACCCGGAAATATACCAGACCGACCAGGACGCCAAGCGGCCCGCCGTGGGGCAGATCTACACCATGTATGACCAGCGGCTGCACAACAGTAACGCCATGGACTTCGACGACCTGCTGTTCAACATGAACGTGCTGCTGAGGGACTTCCCCGACGTGCTGCTCAAATACCAGCAGCGGTTCAGCCACATCATGGTTGACGAGTACCAGGACACGAACTATGCGCAGTATCTCATCGTCAAGAAATTGGCTGCCAGACACCAAAACATCTGCGTGGTGGGCGACGACGCGCAGAGCATCTACGCCTTCCGCGGAGCCAACATACAGAACATCTTCAACTTCAAGCGCGACTACCCGCAGATGAAGCTCTTCAAGCTGGAGCAGAACTACCGCTCCACGAAGACCATCGTGAACGCCGCCAACAGCATCATAGGCCACAACCGCGACCAGATACAGAAGGAGCTGTGGAGCGACAACGACGAGGGCAGCCGCATACGCCTGATGCGCTGCGACGACGAGCGCGACGAGGGCAACCGCGTGGCAGACTCGATACAGGACATACACATAGGGCAGGACGCCGAATACCGCGACTTCGCCATCCTCTACCGCCAGAACTCGCTGTCGCGCGCTGTGGAGGACTCGCTGCGCCGCAGCAACATACCGTACCGCATATACCAGGGCATCTCGTTCTACGGCCGCAAGGAGGTGAAGGACGCGCTGAGCTACATGCGCCTGGCTGTGAACCCCCACGACGACGAGAGCCTGGTGCGCATCATCAACTTCCCCGCACGCGGCATCGGCCAGACGACGATGGACAAGATACGCGTGGCGGCGGCAGACAACGACATCAGCATCTGGACGGTGCTGGAGAACATACAGGACTTCGGCCTCGGCCTCAACAGCGGACTGATACAGAAAATCGTGGACTTCGTGTTCATGATAAAGCGCTTCGAGGCACAGGTGCCCACGGTGGACGCCTTCACGCTGGCCAAGCAGATTGTCTATGCCAGCGGCATCATCAAGGCGCTGCGCGAAGCCGACGAGCCCGACATGGCGGAGCGCATAGAGAACATCGACGAGCTGCTCAACGGCGTGCAGGAGTTCTGCGAGAGCGAGGAAGAGAGCCCCGAGCCCGACGGAACAGAGAAGAAAGGGATGCGCACCCTCGACGAGTTCCTGCAGCAGGTGCTGCTCTACACCAGCGAGGACAAAGACAAGGACAAAGACGCCGACAAGGTGAGCCTGATGACCATACACGCGGCCAAGGGGCTGGAGTTCCCCTACGTCTTCGTGGTGGGCATGGAGGAGCAGCTGTTCCCGTCGTTTCTGGCCTCGTCGAGGGCCGAGCTGGAGGAGGAAAGGAGGCTGTTCTACGTGGCGGTGACGAGGGCCGAGAAGCAGGTGACGCTGAGCTACGCACAGACACGCTTCAACAACGGACAGCGCATGGGAGGCGAGGTGAGCCGCTTTGTGGAGGAGATCGACGAACGCTACATCGAGACACCGCGCCGCCAGAAGCCGACCATGCCCAGCAGCCTGTGGAACATCGGCAAACCGCAGCCTGTGAAGAAGACGGTGAAGCCGGTGTTCGTGCAGCGTGGCCCAGCGGTGCCCAACAATCCGGCACAGATAGGCAGCATAATGCCCGGCATGAAGGTGCAGCACGACAAGTTCGGCATCGGCAAGGTGATAGCCGTGGAGGGCAACGCCGACTCGCGCAAGGCGACGGTGTTCTTCGAGGGCGGCGTGGGCAACAAGCAGCTGATGCTCAAGTTCGCCAAACTGACAATAATAGAGCCATGAGGATAGTCGTACAACGTGTGCTGCAGGTGGCGGTGGACATCGCCGGACAGCGCAAGAGCGAGATCGGGCAGGGGCTGCTGATACTGGTGGGCGTCTGCGACGAGGACACCGACGAGGACATAGAGTACCTGTGTCAGAAAGTGGTGAAGCTGCGTATCTTCGACGACAGCGAGGGGGTGATGAACCTGCCTGTGACAGAAGTGGCGGGGAGCGGCATCCTGGTGGTGAGCCAGTTTACTCTCATGGCTTCGACCAAGAAGGGCAACCGCCCCAGCTATATCCACGCCTCAAAGCCCGACTTCGCGGTGCCGATGTACGAGAAGTTCGTCGCCAAACTGCAGTCGCTCTACGGCAAAGAGATACAGACGGGCACGTTCGGTGCCGACATGCAGGTGACACTAGTCAACGACGGGCCTGTGACCATCATCATGGACTCGCAGCTGCGCGAGCGGTTTTAGACAATCTCGCGGCCGAAAGGCGTCAGGGCGATGTGGGCCAGTTTGAAGTGTTGCTTGCCGAAGGGGATGCCCACTATGGTGATGTAGAACAGCACCCCAAGGAAGAAGTGCGACAGTACAATGCCTATGCCGCCGAAGATGAACCACAGCACGTTCATCAAAGTGTTGAGGCATCCATTTTTACCCTCCATTTTGTTCACATTATGTCCAAAAGGCCACAGTGCCAGCAGACCCAGCTTGAAGATTTGCAGTCCGAAGGGAATGCCGATGATGGTGAGGCACAGCGCGACACCTGAGACAATGTAACCCAGCGCCAGTTCGAGGCCTCCGAAGAGGACCCAGATGATGTTTCCGATTGTTTTCATTGTATGTGGGTGTGAAAAGTTGCTGCTATCCAGCGGTGCTTGCCGCGGAAGTCGTCGTGAATGGTGGGGCTGAAGCCACAGGCACGGAACAGCGCCGCCGTCTCGTCGGCCAGCGCCTCGTTGATCTCCACCACCAGCAGACCGTCCGCGGCCAGGTGCTCCTTGGCGATAGCGGCTATTGCCTTGTAGAAGCGCAGCGGGTCGTCGTCGGGCACGAAGAGGGCCAGCGCGGGGTCGTAGTCGAGCACGTTGGGCTGCATCTGCACCCGTTCCTTTTCCATAACGTAGGGCGGGTTGCTCACAATAAGCCCATAAGACCCATTAAACCCATTCACCCCATCAAGCACATCCCCCTCAACAAAGTGCACTTCCGCGCCGTTGTTTTTGGCGTTCTGCCGCGCAATCTCCAGCGCCGCGGGCGAGACATCCACCGCCGTCACGTCGGCCGCAGGAAAGGCCTTTTTCAGCGCGATGGCGATGCAGCCGCTGCCGGTGCACAAATCAAGGATGTTGAATGATGAATGATGAATGTTGAATGTTGAAATAATCCATTGGACCATCTCTTCCGTCTCGGGCCGAGGTATCAGCACGTCGGGGCTCACCGCGATCCTGCAGCCGCAGAACCCCACAAAGCCGATGATATGCTGTATGGGGCGGTATCGTTTAAGGTCTTCGAGCGCCCAGTGGAAGCGCAGCAGGTCGCTCTGGTCGATGGTCTGCTCCCGCGAGGTCAGCAGCCGCACGCGGTCCCAGCCAAGGAAAGCCTCGAAAAGCATCTCGCCGAAGGCCAACACCTCGCCGGAGCCGTACATGCCGTCCAGCTCCTCGTGATAGAGAGCGAGGATGTCGCGGACGCGGTTGCTGCGGAAACGTAGGTTGCGTGTGTTCATCGTTCTATAACATCTAACCTTTCCTCCCGAAGTCCGCCGGTATCTCGCCCCAGCGGTCGGTGTCCCACTTGCGTATCTCGGTGGTGTAGGTGTTGGTGCGCAGCCACTGCTCGGCGCGGTGGATGTAGTCCCACAGTTCGGCGGTCGAGGCGTCCTCGGGCAGCTTGCTTTTGCACACCTTCTGCCGCACCCAGCTGATGGCGTTGACGGAGTCGCTGTAGATAATCTGGTTGAGGCGGTGCTTCTTGAGGTAGCTGAGGCCGTGCACGATGGCCAGGAACTCGCCGATGTTGTTGGTGCCCTTCTCGGCGCGATAGTGGAAGACGCGGGTGCGCGTGGGGATATATATGCCCTGGTACTCCATCACACCGGGGTTGCCGCTGCAGGCGGCATCGACGGCCAGCGCGTCGAGGACGGGCGGGTTGGCGGTGCCGGGCTTCACGGCGGTCATGCCGTTCTCGTCAATGACGAGAACACTAGAAGCACTAGATTCTCTAGATATTCTAGTGTTGCTGGCGACCACACTATTATACGGCAGCTTGATGGCCGCCTCGGCCTCGGCCATGCTGTCGAAGCCCTTGTACTGCGCTCCCTGCACACCCTGCACCTGCGCCTTGCAGGCGTCCCAGTCCGTGTAGATGCCGGGCTGCTTGCCCTGCCACACCACATAGTATTTCTGCTTCTTTGCCATATCCTTTCGGCGTGCAAAGATACGAAAGTTTTTCTATATGGCGAAATATTCGTATTTTTGCACCCGATTATGGAGGCAGTACCGTTCATAGGCATCGACCGGCACCGACTGGGGGTGGACGGCGTGGGTGTGACCACGCTGGCGGCCTTCCACGGCTGTCCGCTGCGCTGCAAGTACTGCCTCAACCGCCGCTGCCTGGAGCCGCCGGAGGGGTTGCAACGCTACACGCCACAGCAGCTCTACGACCACGTAGGCATCGACAACCTCTACTTCATCGCCACCGGTGGCGGCGTCTGCTTCGGCGGCGGCGAACCGCTGCTGCGCATCGACTTCATCGAGGCGTTCCGCGCCCTGTGCGGCAAGAGCTGGAACCTCACCGCCGAGACCTCGCTGCAGGTGCCTGCTGAGAGCGTGCGCCGCGCCTGCGCGGTGGTGGGCGATTTTATCGTCGACATAAAAGAAAGCGACCCCGACATCTACCGCGCCTACACCGGCGGCGACGCCAGGCGCGCGTGGGACAACCTGCGGCTGCTACTCTCGCTCGTCGGGCCGGAGCACGTCACCGTCCGCGTCCCCCTCATCCCCTCCTTCAACACCGAGGCCGACACCGACCGCACCGCCGACCGCCTCGCCGCCCTCGGCGTCACCCGCCTCGACCGCTTCACCTACCGCGTACAATAAATTCAGCATAACCGCGTTATTATCATCGCTATGACACACGGAAAGAACATCTGCAACCAATTAAAGGAGGTCCGCAAGCGCATTGCGGAGGAAAATGACATACCTCTGGAGATAGAGGAGTGCACGTACAAGGGCGAGTGCCGCGGCACCTGTCCGCGCTGCGAGGCCGAGGTGCGCTACCTGGAGAACGCCCTGGCCGACCGCCTGCGGCTGGGCAAGGTGGCCACCGTCGCCGGCCTCGCCCTGGGCCTCGCCGCCACCACGGCGCAGGCGCAAACTCCAGTGCAATCCACTCCAATATCAGACAGTATAACTCATCGTGAAATTTTAGAAGAAGGAGGAATTGATGACGACTTTATCTTCGTACACGTTGACGAAGAGCCCGAGTTCCCCGGCGGAATGGAGGCCTTGCAAAAGTTTATTGAGGACAATATGCAGTACCCGCGAATAGCGGCGGAAAACGGTATATATGGCAAGGTGTATATCACCTTCGCCATTGACACCGACGGCACGGTGCAGCACCCTTACCTCCTCCGCGATATTGGTGGTGGCTGTGGTGCCGAGGCGATACGCATTGTCAAATCGATGCCGAAATGGAAACCCGGCAAGCAAAACGGAAAGCCTATGAGAGTGCAGTACAATCTACCTGTTGTTTTCGACAAGAAACACTGCATTCCGCTTATTGAAGGGCAGGCCCCTGTTCAGGGGATGCCCATCCAAGACGTGGAAGGTCCAGATTTGATAGGTCCGAACGGCTCTACACAAGAAATGGAGGTTGAGGGCGTGAAGGTCATCGTGCGGTAGCCTGTCACAGTACAAACAATGTCCCGCGCACCGGTGCGGAGGGCATTGGTGGGTGTGAAAATGCACCGCGCTCATGTGCGGGATGTTGAAACAGTGCATACAATACGCCCCGCACATGAGCGAGGTCTATTTTTTGACGGAAAGTGCTCCCCGCACATGTGCGAGGTCTATTTTCGGCCGGAAAGTGCGTCCCGCACGTGAGCGAGGTCTGTTTTCAATGAAAAAGCGATGCCCGCTCATGAGCGCGGTGATATTGCACAAAAATGACGAAAGCGCGCCCCTGTGCGGGGCGCGCTTTCTGTGATTAATCTTGCCTATGCAATGGGCTTAGGCGCCGAGTTCGAGGCGCTTGAAGCCGGTGCACTTGAGGTCCTTGTCGGCCTTGGCGATGAAGTCTTTGACCTTCACCTTGCTCTCCATGATGTACTCCTGCTCCATAAGGGTGTTCTCCTGGAAGAACTTGTTGAGGCGGCCGTTGGCAATCTGGTTGATCTGCTGTTCGCTGAGCTGGGCCATCTTATCGGCGGCGACTTTCTCCTTGATTTCGCGGGCCTGGTTGACCTGCTCCTCGGTGATCCAGCCTTTGCCCATGTTGGAGGCCATGTGCTCCTCGCTGTCCACGTGGGCGGGGTTGATGCCGGCCTTCTTGAGGGCGGCGTCGACGGCCTTACCGACGAGCTCTTCCTTGGTCTTCTCGACGGCCACGCGGAGCTCCTGGTCCTTGATTTCCTGGGGCACGCTCTCGGCGTCGAGGGCCACGGGACGCATGGCGACGACCTGCATGGCGATGTCGTGACCGACCTGGTCGTAACCGGCCTTGTTCAGTCCGACGATGGAGGCCATGCGGTTGCCCGGGTGGATGTAGGCGTAGACCTTCTCGGCCTCGATGGTCTCGAAGTGGGCCAGCTCGATCTTCTCGCCGATCTTGGCGATCTGGTCGGTGATGGCGTCGCTGACCTTGGCACCGTTGAGGTCCATGTTCAGAACCTCGTCCTTGGTGGTGAGGTGCTGGGCCATGGCGGTGTCGAGGATGCTGGTGGTGAAGTCGACGAAGCCGGCGTTGGTGGCCACGAAGTCGGTCTCGCAGCTCACCATGATGATGGCGCCGTAGTTGCCCATGGTCTTGGCCAGGACGCAACCCTCGTTGGCGTCGCGGTCGGCGCGTTTGGCGGCCATCTTCTGGCCTTTCTGGCGCAGCAGCTCGATGGCTTTCTGCATGTCGCCGTCGGTCTCGACGAGGGCTTTCTTGCAGTCCATCATGCCGACGCCGGTGAGTTTGCGGAGCTCGTTAACCTGTGAAGCGGTAATTGCCATATTATTGTTCCTTTCTATTGTTTTCTTGTTTAATTAAAAAATCTAGTTTTACTAGTAGAACTAGTTGGACTAGTCTGGCTAGTAAAACTAGAAAACTACTTATTCTTTACTCAGCCTTCGGGGCTTCCTCGGCCTTGGGTTCCTCAGCCTTCTCGGCCTTGGGCTCACCGGTGCGGGGACGGCGGGCGCGGGTCTTGCGCTCGGCGGGGCGCTGCTCGTCATTGTTCTCGACGGGGGCGGCCTCTTCCTCCTGCTGGGCGTCCTTGTCGAGGGCGCGCTCGTTCAAGCCTTCCTGGATGGCCTCGCACATGTGTTTGAGGATGCAGGCAATCGACTTCGACGCATCATCGTTAGCGGGAATCGGGAAGTCGATGAGCTCGGGGTTGGTGTTGGTGTCCACGAGGGCGAAGGTGGGGATGTTCAAGCGGCGTGCCTCGGCGACGGCGATGTGCTCCTTGTTGATGTCGATGACAAACAGGGCGCTGGGCAGACGGGTGAGGTCGGCGATGGAGCCAAGGTTCTTGTCGAGCTTGGCGCGCTCGCGCTGCACCTGGAGGCGCTCACGCTTGGAGATATTGTTGAAATCCTTGTCGTGCATCAAGGCGTCGAGGCTGTTCATCTTCTTGACAGCCTTGCGGATGGTGGTGAAGTTGGTCAGCATACCGCCCGGCCAGCGCTCGGTGACGAAGGGCATGTCCACGCTCTTGGCCATCTCGGCGACGACCTCTTTGGCCTGCTTCTTGGTGGCCACGAAGAGGACCTTCTTGCCGCTGCGGGCCATCTGCTTCAGGGCAGCCGCGGCCTCGTCGGCCTTGGCGATGGTCTTCTGCAGGTCGATGACGTGCACGCCGTTGTGCTCCTTGAAGATATAAGGAGCCATTTTGGGATTCCATTTACGCTTGAGGTGACCGAAGTGGCAACCAGCATCAAGCAGTTCTTCGAATTTGAGTTCGTTCATTGTTTACTTTCCTTTTGTTGTTTTACTTTTACCAACCGTCCGTGAGTCCTTCAGGCTGCATTTAGTGGCCTTTCTATGCGGCTCGCTGTGTCAATGCAGCGGAGCATTCGGGCAGTTTGGATACTAAACTTTCTATTATAGTTTTAAGTTTTAAGCTGTGAGTTTTAAGTGAAGACACAACCGCGCCAGCACACTTAAAACTTAGAGCTCTCAGCTTACAGCTAACATTAACGCTTGCTGAACTGGAAGCGCTTGCGGGCTTTGGGCTGACCGGGTTTCTTACGCTCGACCATACGCGGGTCGCGCATCAGGAAGCCTTCCTTCTTGAGGGCGGGGCGATCCTCGATGTTGTTCTCGCAGAGGGCGCGGGCGATGGCCATACGCAGGGCCTGGGCCTGGCCGGTGATGCCGCCACCGTCGAGGTTGGCTTTGACATCCCACTTGCCTTCGGCGTTAGCCACGGCGAAAGCCTGGTTGACGATGTACTGCAGCGGACCGGTGGGGAAATACTCCTTGTAGTCGCGGCCGTTGACCTTGATGGTGCCATTGCCGGTGGTCATATACACGCGGGCCACGGCGGTCTTTCTTCTACCAATGGTATTGATAACTTCTGCCATATCTTTTCTTATCTAACTTCGTTGATGTTGATAGCTTTGGGGTTCTGGCCCTGATGGGGATGCTCGCTGCCGGCATACACATAGAGGTTGCGGTAGAGGGCGTCGCCGAGGCGGTTCTTCGGGAGCATGCCGCGGATGGCGTGTTCGAGGATACGCTCGGGGTGCGTGGCGCGCACCTTGGCAGGGGTGGTCTCGCGCTGGCCGCCGGGATAGCCGGTGTAGCGCTGGTAGATCTTGTCGGTCTCCTTCTTGCCGCTGAAGACAACCTTCTCGGCATTGATGATGATGACATTGTCGCCGCAGTCGACGTGCGGGGTGAACGAGGGCTTCGTCTTGCCGCGCAGGATGTTGGCCACGCGGGTTGCCAGACGGCCTACGGTCTGTCCTTCGGCATCAACCAGCACCCATTCCTTCTGGACGGTCTGCTTGTTGGCTGATACGGTTTTGTAGCTTAACGTACTCATTTTTTATTTTTACTAACGATGATGTTTTTCCTTTTTTTCTTGTCGTTTTCTCCTCCGATTGCATCACATTTCGGCCGCCGACGGATAGTTGGCTTCCATGCTTATCAACCTGGAAATGCGCACCTTGAACGGGTAGACAAGGCACAACATCCCCATTTTTGGAGAGTGCAAAGTTACGAACATTTTTTCAACCGGCAAAATTATTTTCACATTTTTTTCTTTTTATAATTGGTGTGCCGGGTTTGAGGGGCTCATTTGGGGTGGAGCCCCTACGGAGTCCCTACGGCCGTTCTTCAGTGGAAGTCCGTAGGGGAGCCGGTGCGGGGCCGTAGGGGTTCCAGGGGCGCCAAGGGCACCAGGGCGCAAAAAAAGGAGGCTCCCGCGCGGGAGCCTCCTTGTCACAGAGTTACTATGTGGTTAGCGGACCACGATGACACGCTTGGCGGGTGCGTTGCCAGCCTTGACGAGGATCACGCCTGTGGTCTCCACGGCGAAGGTCTCGGTGTCGGCGGCGTTGGCACGGCGGGCCATGCAGCGTCCGTTGACGTCATAGAGGTAGATGGTCATGCCCTCGGCACCCTTCACGTAGACCTTGCTGTCGGCGCTGTAGATGCTGATGTGGCTGTAGTCGGCTGTGGCTATACCCACGTTGGGGGCGAACTCGGCCACGAGGGTGGTGTCGCACGTCACGGTGAAGATATAGACGCTGTCGGTGACGCCGTTGCTCCAGCTGACGAAGTGGTGGCCGGGCTTGGAGACAGCGATGAGCGTTACGACAGAGCCTTCAACATACTGGCCGGCGCCGACGACGGTACCCATGTTGGTGTCGTTGGCAGCGGCATTGACGGTCAGGTAGGGCGACGGCTCAGCCTCGAAGGCGGCCACGACGTTGAAGGTCATGCCGGCCATGGCGGGCAGGATGTCGATGCTGACAGTGTTGTCGGTGCTCATGGTGTCGCCGTCCACCACCCAACCGGCGAACAGGTAGCCCTGGTTGGCCGTGGCTGTGGCCGAGGCGGTCTGGCCGGGATAGAAGCGGTAGGTGCCGGCAGCGGGAGTGGTGGTGCCCATGGCAGCGTCGTTGACGCTCAGCACCACGGTGACGCTGTCATAGTGGTTGACGGTGAGCGTGAGGGTGACGATGCTGTCGCAGCCGTCGGCGTTGGTGGTGGTGTAGGTGTAGACACCGCTCTCGGTGTAGACGTTGCCGTGCCACTCAAAGCTGTCGTAGGCGGTGGCGGCGGTGTCGCCATAGGTGCTCTGGTTGACGGTGAGGTTGAGAGTGACGGTGCTGTCGCAGCCGGCGGCGTTCTCAAGGACGAAGGTCGGAGCCACAGCGGGCGTGGAGATGTAGGTGACGCCGTGCCAGGTGAAGCTGTTGCAGACCTCGGCGATGGTGTCGCTCACGGTGCTGTGGTTGATGGTGAGCACGAGGGTGTCGGTGCCGACGACGTATTCGCCGCTGGCGTTGTAGGTGTTGCCCATCCAGGTGTAGCTGTCGCAGGCGGTGATGGTGGTGGTGCCGCACTGCTCTATGGTGAGGTGCAGTGTGACAACGCTGTCGCAGCCGGCGGCGTTGGTGCCGGTGTAGGTGGGCTCATTGGTGCTGGCGGTGTACTCGACGCCGTGCCACACGTAGCGGTTGCAGGCGGTGACCTCCTCGACGGCCGTGGTGCTGTGGTTCACGGTGAGGTTGAGGGTCACGGTGCTGTCGCATCCGGCGGCGTTGACGGTGGTGTAGGTAGCCGTGTTGTTGGAGGCGTAGTACATGGCGCCGTGCCATTCGATGCTGTCGCAGGCGGTGAGCTCTTCAACGCCGGTTGTGGCGCTGTTGAGGGTGAGCTGCAGGGTGACGACGCTGTCGCAGCCGACGGCGTTGACGAGGGTCATCGTCGGGGCCTCGGCGGGCACCTCGGTGTAGGTGACGCCGTTCCAGGTGTAGCTGTCGCAGGCGGTGACGAACTCATCGGCAGCCGTGCTGTAGTTGACGGTGAGGATGAGGGTGTCGGTGCCTTCGATGTACTCGCCGCTCTGGGTGTAGGTCTCGCCGCTGACGGGCCAGGTGTAGCTGTCGCAGACGGTGAGCTCCGTGGTGGCGCACTGCTCGATGGTGAGGTGCAGGGTGACGGTGCTGTCGCATCCGGCGGCGTTGACGGTGGTGTAGGTAGGCTCGTTGGTGCTGGCGGTGTACTCAGTGCCATGCCACACGAAGCTGTTGCAGGCGGTGACCGTCTCGACGGCGGTGGTGCTGTGGTTCACCGTGAGGAGGAGTGTCACCACGCTGTCGCAACCGGCGGCGTTGGTGAGGGTCATCGTCGGAGCCTCGGCAGGCGTCTCGCTGTAGGCCACGCCGTTCCAGGTGAAGCTGTCGCAAGCCACGGCAACGGTGTCGACGGCATCGCTGTGATTGACGGTGAGGACGAGGGTGGTGGTGCTGTCGCAGCCGTTCACATCGGTGGTGGTGTAGCTGAGCTCACCGCTCTCGGTATAGGTCTCGCCGTTCCAGAGGTAGCTGTCGCAGGCGGTCTCGGCGGCCAGAGCCACGCTCTGACTGTTGTTGATGGTCAGCATCACGGTGGTGGTGCTGTCGCAGCCGTTGACGTCGGCGGTGGTGTAGCTGAGCAGACCGCTCTCGCTGTAGGTCTCGCCGTTCCACTCGTAGCTGTCGCAGGCGGTCACGGCGGTCAGCTCCACGCTCTGGCTGTTGTTGATGGTCAGGGTCAGGGTCACGGTGCTGTCGCAGCCGGCGGCATTGGTGAAGACATGCGTCGGGGTGGCGCTCTCGGTATAGGTCACGCCGTACCACTCGAAGCTGTCGCAAGCCACGGCGGCGGTGTCGCCGGTGTTGCTGTAGTTGACGGTGAGGGTGAGGGTGACGGTGCTGTCGCAACCGGCGGCGTTGGTGAAGACATGCTGCACGGTCTGGCTCTCGGTGAGGCCGGTGTGCTCATACCAGTCGAAGCTGTTGCAAGCCACGGCGGCGGTGTCGCCGGTATTGCTGTAGTTGACGGTGAGGGCGAGGGTGACGGTGCTGTCGCATCCGGCGGCGTTGGTGAAGACATGCGTCGGGGTGGCGCTCTCGGTGTAGGTCACGCCGTACCACTCGAAGCTGTCGCAAGCCACGGCGGCGGTGTCGCCGGTGTTGCTGTAGTTGACAGTGAGCATCACGGTGGTGGTGCTGTCGCAGCCGTTGACGTCGGCGGTGGTGTAGCTGAGCAGGCCGCTCTCGGTGTAGGTCTCGCCGTTCCACTCGTAGCTGTCGCAGGCGGTCACGGCGGTCAGCTCCACGCTCTGGCTGTTGTTGATGGTCAGGGCCAGGGTGACGGTGCTGTCGCAGCCGGCGGCGTTAGTAAAGACATGCGTCGGGGTGG
>JAFXAA010000032.1 GCA_017522105.1 Bacteroidales bacterium
CAGCGCCCTGGCCTTGGTGACCAACATCATTGCCTTCGGCTACATCATGTACACCGCCAAGAAGCGTCACATCAATCCCTACAAGGAGGACGTCTTCGTCAACCAGAAGTACTACAAAGACGCCATGGCCCGCGCCGACGTGGATTAATGGTTGCACTGCAACACAATAGAAAAGGGTGCCCCGCAATTATATACGGGGCACTCTTTTTTTTTATTGACAATTTCCTCTTATATCAGGAAATTTGTGTATATTTGCACAAGAAATAATCGGACAAACATAATGAAGAAAGCAGTTGCATTACTCACAATGGCAGGGCTTTTGGCTGTCACAGCCATGGCTCAGGAACGTGCCTTGCCGGGCAAATATGCCGGCATGAACACGGTGACGCTGTACGACTCCACAGGGGTGTACATGGAAGAATCGGGATTGAGCCACGTGCAGACCCACAGGCTGATAGAGATGTATTCGGCCAAAGGGTGCGCGCAGTGGAGCACAGTGAAGATGGACTATGACCCGCTGTCGGCTTGGTGCGACATCACGCATGTGCTGGTGCACCGCATAGGCGGCGGCACGGACACGCTGGTGTGGCCCGGGCGCGAAGGCAATGCGCCGGTGTATGACTACGTGGCTCCCGCACGAATGATTTATTGGGGCGCCAGCCAGAAGATGGTGGAGGTGGGACACATGGACCCGGGCGACAAGCTTGACGTGCGCACCTACAAGAAAGGCTACACCTACGCCCTGCTGGCCGACGGCAGGGAAGGCCTCAACGGCACCTTCGCCGCACTGCCGGAAAGCGACGAGCGCTATGTGCCGCCTATGAAAGGCCATTTCTACGACATTGTGCCGTTCTGGAGCGACCAGCCTGTGGAACAGAAGGTGTACCAGCTGAACATCCTTGACAGCAAGAAGCTGCAATACAAGGTGTACAACGGCGACATTGAGGTGAGCCGCGAGGCCGCCGACGAGGAGGGCCGCAGCCTCTACACCTTCGAGGACATGGACATCATGCCACTGAAGCGCGAGCCACGGGCCTTGGCCAACAACGACATGCAGCCCAAACTGCTCCTCAGCACAAGCCCCGACTGGCAGGCCAAGAGCCGCTGGTTCTACGGTGTCAACGAGGACTACGGCAGCTTCAAGCCCACCCCTGCGGTGCAGAAGAAGGTGAACGAGCTGCTGCGTGGCGCCAAGGACGAGATGGACATCATCGGACGCCTGACGCACTGGGTGGCCGACAACATACGCTATGCAGGTATCTCTATGGGCGAGGGCGAGGGATTCACCCTGCACAACGCCGACATGATATACACCGACCGTTGCGGCGTGTGCAAGGACAAGGCTTCCATGCTCGTCACCTTCCTGCGGGCTGCAGGCTTCAAGGCCTACGCTGCCATGACCATGGCCGGCGAACGCATTGACCGCATACCTGCCGACCAGTTCAACCACAGCGTCTGCGCTGTGCAGCTGCGCGACGGACGCTTCACCATGCTCGACCCCACGTGGGTGCCCAACGTGCGCGAGCTGTGGAGCAGCGCCGAACAGCAGCAGGGCTACCTGATAGGCACAGCCGAGGGCTGTGACCTCATGGAGACACCCATCTCGCCTGCCGAGAACCACTACATACGCATCAGCGGCGAGAGCAGCATAGACAAGGATGGCACCCTCACCGGCACCATAAGCATCACCGCCGAGGGGCAGAGCGACGCAGCAGTGCGTGGCGTCTTCAGCGCACGACAGAGCGAGTGGCGCCGCAACCTTGAGCTGGAGCTCCTCAAGATTGCCCCCACAGCAGAGATAACAGACATACAATACACCGACCCAGACCGCTACCTGGAGCAGCCAGTGAAGATTACATACACATACCGCATACCGGAATTTGCCATTGTGGACAAGGACGCCATCAGCTTCATCCCGCTCACAGCACGCAACTTCTACAGCCGCGCCATGGGTCACCTGAACTTCGACTTCAGCAAGGAGACCCGCCAGCAGCCCTTCAGCGACCGCTGCTCGCGCCTCGTGCAGATACAGGAGACCATCACCCTGCCATATGAATACAAGCAGTTCCACTACCCGATGGTGGACGGCATTGCCGACCCGGCGGCAAGTTTCGGCTGCGGCTTCCAGATGGAGGGCAACAAGCTTTCCTTCGGCGAGAGCCTGGTCTTCGGCAAACGCATCTACGATGCCGACGACTGGATGCCATTCCGCGCCAGCGCCATGAACCAGATAAAAGTGTCACAAACCCCGGTAATCCTAACAAAATAAAGCCATGAAGAGAACTCTTTTAGCCGCCATAGCCATACTGGCAGGCACAATGATATCGGCCCAGCAGCCAGACGCCATCTACAAGCTGCTGCGCTATGAGTGGACCGTCAACGCCGACGGAAGCAGCGACTACCACTACCGCCACGAGGTGCAGATACTGCGCAACCGCGCCCTCACGGCCTACGCCGACAAGGGTGAGACCTTCGTGGTGTACAACCCCGCAATAGAGGAGCTCACCGTCAACGAAGTGTACACCATACAGAAAGACGGCACACGCGTGGAGATGCCGCAGAACGCCTTTGTCTACCAACTGCCGTCAGAGTGCGCCGACTGCGGCCGCTTCAACAACATCCGCGAGCTTGCCATGGTACACACAGGCATGGAGCTGGGCTGCACAATTGTTGTAGACTATACAATACACCGTCGCACCAGCCTCATATATGAAGACATTCCGCTGAAGCGCGACTGCCCGGTGGAGAAGCTTGAGGTTGTTGTGAACTACAGGCTCGACGACAAGGAACCCATGTACAACATCGCAGGCCTCCAGTACCTGCCCGCGCAGGACAACACCAATAGCATGACGGTCGACACCAACAGCAAGAAAGCCACGCTCCACTTCAACTTCAGCAACATGCCGCAGGCGCCACGCGAGCCCTACATGCCCGACGACATCATCCCCGTGTTGCACCTGTTCAACGGCACACCGCAGTACACCGCAGCCGAAAGCCAATCCTTCACCGCTGCCGAGGAGGCCATGGGCAAGATACAGGGCAAAGGCCCCGCCAAAGAGCAGGTGACCGCCATGCGCAACTACATCGTGGACAACATACACCTCAACGACATTGCCCCCGTGCACACAGGCTACGCCGTTGCCACGCCCTCCGAGACGTGGAGCACCGGCTGTGGCACCGCCGCCGACAAGGCCGCCCTGCTTGCCGCCATCCTTGTCAACGAGGGCTACCAGGCCTCCGTCACGGGCGAGCACCGCGACATAGTGAGCGTAGTCTTAGACACCCTTGAATACCGCCTCGGCATACGAAGCAAGGCTCCCATCCAGCTCTACGGCGAAGCACACGACGAAGTGGCAAAACACACCGCCAACAACACCATCGACGCTCAGCTCGACACTCTGCAGGACGGCTTCTTCCGCCTCTCGCTACACCCGATAGCCGGCGAGCCCAACGTCAAAGCCACCAAGCTTGCGCTGACACGCACGGCCCCCCTGCAGACCAACGCCTGCGACCTCAGCCAGACCGACACTTACACCCTGCCCAAAGGCGTGAAGCTCATCGGCGGCAGCGTCAACGACAAACTCTCCTTTGACGGTATCGGTTCCATGGAGGTGAGCGTGAAACAGAGCGGCAAAAACCTCAAGGTGGTACGCAAACTGAAGATAGAAAAGAGCCTCATACCCGTGGAAGACTACAGCAACTACCGCAAGCTGATTGCAGCGTGGCAGAGCCATACATCCATGATGCTGCGCGCAAAATAAACACATACGACATGACACTGGAAACCATTTCCCTCCTAAGCGCCACAGCCCAACCGGCAGGCTCATCCCTCATGTGGGTCGTCTTCATAGCCCTCACCATAATCTCCATGCTCGTCAGCAAGAACGTGGAGCGCAAGTTCAAGCAATACTCGCACATACCCACAGCCACCGGCGAGACGGGGCGCGAGGTGGCCGAGCGGATGCTCGCCGACCACGACATACACAACGTTCAGGTGACGATGGTGCAAGGAACCCTGACGGACCACTACAACCCCACCAACCGCACGCTCAACCTCAGCCCCGCCGTCTACAACGGCACCAGCGTGGCTGCCGCCGCCGTGGCGGCCCACGAGTGCGGCCACGCCGTGCAGCATGCCGTGGGCTATGCCCCACTGGGTCTGCGCTCGGCCTTGGTGCCTGTGGTGAACTTCGCCGGACGCTGGGTGTCGTGGGTCATCCTGGCAGGCCTTCTGCTGATCAGGGTATTCCCCACCCTTCTGCTAATCGGCATCGCCCTCTTCGCCCTGTCCACACTCTTCTCGCTGGTGACACTGCCCGTGGAGATAAACGCCTCGTCGCGGGCACTGCAGTGGATACAACAGAAGGACATCACGACGCCCGACACGCACCGATACGCCGTCAGCGCTCTGCGCGCGGCAGCCTACACTTACGTCATGGCGGCGGTCACGTCGCTGGCCACGCTGGCCTATTACATTATGATATACCTCGACCGCAGGTAGCCCAGACACTAAAGCAGAGGGGCCGCGTCATCAGCGCGGCCCCTCTGTTATTTCATTTTATCAGGTTCCCCAGTATGTCGCGCGTCAGCGTGCGTGTGAGGCTTGAGGTAGTGTTCTTCACAATCTTCTGCCCCATGGAGGTCTTGCTCTTGGTCTTCTTGCCGCTCACGGCGTCGCTCACGGCGGTGCCGGCAGCAGTGGCAAGGGTGGCTGTCACGGCAGTGAGGGCAGCCTTAAGCAGCTTGCTACCTATGCCGGACTTCTTCTTCGGCGCCGGCGCAGCCGGTGCCGTCTTCTCGTTGTCCACTTGCGGCGCGGGAGCCTCCTCGGCCTCCACCACAGCGCTCTCCTCGGCCTCCTTGATGAGCTGCTCAAAGGCGCTCTCGCGGTCAATCATATTGTCGTACTTGCCGTAGACGCGGCTTGCGCGCACTATGGCGCTGCGCTGTTCGGGCGTTATGGCGCCTATCTGGCTGAGCGGGAAGAGCACCTTGGCGCGCTGCACCATGCAGGGGGCGCCCTTCTCGTCGAGGAAGCTCACCAAAGCCTCGCCGGTCTCCAGCTCCATGATGGCCTCGTCGGTCTTGAAAGCCGGGTTGGCGCGGAACGTCTCGGCGGCGGAGCGCACAGCCTTCTGGTCCTTGGGGGTGTAGGCGCGCAACGCATGCTGCACACGGTTGCCCAACTGGCCAAGAATACTGTCCGGAATGTCGGTGGGGTTCTGCGTGATGAAGTATATGCCCACGCCCTTGGAGCGTATGAGGCGTATCACCTGTTCAATCTTGTCCACCAGCGCCTTGGGCGTCTCATCGAAGAGCATGTGTGCCTCGTCGAAGAAGAACACGAGGCGCGGCAGCTCCTGGTCGCCCACCTCGGGCAGCGTGGAGTAGAGCTCGCTCATGAGCCACAGCAGGAACGTGCTGTACAGCTTAGGCTGCATCATCAGCTTGTCGGCGGCCAGGACGCTCATCACGCCCTTGCCGCCTTCGGTCTGCAGCAAGTCGAAAATATCGAAGCTCGGCTCGCCGAAGAAGCGGTCGGCGCCCTGGTTCTCCAGCTGCAGCAGCGAGCGCTGGATGGCGCCCACGGTGGCCGTGGAGATGTTGCCGTACTGCGTGGTGTACTCCTTGGCGTGCTTGGCCACATAGTCCAGCATGGCGCGGAGGTCCTTCATGTCGAGGATGAGCAGGCCGCGCTCGTCGGCAATGCGGAACACGATGTTCAGCACACCGTCCTGGGTCTCGTTCAAGCCCAGCAGGCGGCTCAGCAGCTGCGGCCCCATCTGGCTCACCGTGGCGCGGATGGGGTGCCCCTGTTCGCCGTAGACGTCGTAGAAACGCACCGGGCAGGGCTGGAACTCGGGGTTGGGCACGCCGAATTTGTCCTTGCGCTTCTCAATGAAGCCACTCATCTGTCCGGCCTGGCTGATGCCGCTGAGGTCGCCCTTCATGTCGGCCATGAAACACGGCACGCCGGCCTGGCAGAACGTCTCGGCCATAACCTGCAGCGTCACCGTCTTGCCGGTGCCCGTTGCACCGGCTATCAAGCCGTGGCGGTTGGCCATGCGGCCCACGATGCTCAGCGCACCGTCGTCGCAGTGCGCTATGTACAGTCCCTGTTCTTTGCTATACATACTTTAAGTGGCCAGTGACTAGTGGCTAGTGGCCAGTGGGCTGGCGCACCAACAACAAAGGCCTTTGCTGGACTTTATTTATCGTTTGACAATCTACTTACTATCTTTAAGTGGCCAGTGGTCGCCTTAAAAAGTATAGTTAAAGCCGAAGCGCAGCAGGGGGCTCTCCCAGCGGAGGCTCTCCATGAGGGTGTTGAGTCCGGCATAGAAGCGCTTGGTGGTGTAGACGTCCTGCACCTTCTCGCCATCCACCGCGTGGTAGTGGCCGGGGAGGGTGGCGTCGTGGTACTCCTTGTCCACGATGTAGCCCACGCTGAGGAAGTCGAGGCTCAGCTCGGCGCTGAGGTGCTTGCTGAACTCGTAGGTCACCGTGGGGCGCAGGCTGATGCTCCACGAGAAGTTGCGCACGCTGTCGTCGACAGGGTCGGCCTCGATGTACTCGTTGTTGTTCTTGTAGGTGTTGTAGCTGGTCGTCATATTCTGGTAGCCCATGCTGCGGATGTTGCCCTGCAGCATCAGGTGGAAGTGTATGTTGCCGTACTGGAATATCTCGTAGCGCACAAACGGGGCCACGGTCCAGCCGTTGCGCGTCACCACGGTGTCCAGGTTGGTGAACGTGTGGTTCTGACCCACATGGTCGAGGTCACCGGTGAACGTGGGACTCATCACCTCGCTGCGGCTGCTGAGGTAGCCGCCCATGACGCCGACATAGAGCTTGTCCGTCGGCTTGTAGCCCGCCTGGAGGCCGACAAGCCACGTCGATGCCTTGTTGACGCTGTCGTTCCACGTGACGGCGTGCGATTCGCCATAATACCCACCCTGCAGACCGAGGGTGAACTGTGCATTGGCAGCCACTGCAAACACCACAGCGACAATCGATAAGACTATTTTCTTCATCTTCTTGCTATAAATATTCGTTTTGCAAAGATACTAATTTTGCCCGACAC
Organism: Bacteroidales bacterium; assembly: GCA_017522105.1. GTDB lineage: Bacteria > Bacteroidota > Bacteroidia > Bacteroidales > P3 > Colimorpha. Next base: position 7,082 of record JAFXAA010000032.1, read on the forward strand.
GGCAAAAATATTTTTCCCATTTTTCATAAAAAAAAGCCTTCACAAATCCGGAGCCTCCACGGAGCCCCTACGGCCGTTCTTCCGCCGAAGGGCGTAGTTCCGTCGCCTTAGCAACGGCACTTCTTCAGTAGTTCTTCAGTAGTTCTTCAGTCAAACACTGAAGAACTACTGAAGAACTACTGAAGAACGGCCGTACCGGAGGCGGAGATGTGGCGGTGGCGGAATGTTAAAATTAACTTTTTTTTCAATATGTCGGGAAAAAAGCGTACTTTTGCATTTCAAAACCTGAATGGATATGGTAGAGATTAAACGTACATTCGACCTGCTGGACCTCCTTGTGGAACAATACCCCAAAGACGACATCCTGGCAGGCAAAGTGAACGGCGAATCGGTGAAATACTCGTCGCACGACTACTACAAATACGCCCACTATCTGGCCTACGGCCTGTGCGAGATGGGGCTGAAACAGGGCGACCGCGTGGTGACCATGAGCGCCAACTGCCCGGAATGGAACTTCATAGACATGGCGTTGGCAATGAGCGGCATAATACATGTGCCGATATACCCGACGCTGAACACGGAGAGCTACCTTCACATCCTGCGCCACAGCGAGGCCACGGCGGTCTTCGTGAGCACCAAGGTACTGCTGGGGCGCCTGCGCCCGGCCCTCGACCAGATGGAGACCAAGCCGCAGGTCTACACCCTGATGGCTGTGGACGACGAGCACCGCATGCTGGAGATCCTGAAGGCCGGCATAGCCAACCGCGACAAGTGGATGCCGGAGATTGAGCGCCGCAAACGCGAGATCGGGCCCGACGACTGGACGACGATGATATACACCAGCGGCACCACAGGCCTGCCCAAGGGCGTGATGCTCAGCCACCGCAACCTCTGCAGCAACTTCACGGCGCACGCCCTGGTGAATCCCTGCGACCAACGCCACAAGTTCCTCTCCTTCCTGCCGCTCAACCACATCTACGAGCGCTCGATGAACTATCACTACCAGGCCAAAGGCATAAGCATTTACTATGCCGAGAACATGGGCACCATACAGCAGAACATGCAGGAAATCGAGGCCGACGGCTTCTGCGCCGTGCCGCGCGTGCTGGAGATGGTCTACGACAAGCTCTACGCCGCCGGCAAGGACTTCAAGGGCATGCGCAAGCACATCTACGACTGGGCCTTCAGCCACGGCAAGCGCTACGACTACACGCTGGTGAAGAAGGTGAGCCTCCTCTACCAGCTGTCGCAGTGGTTCCTGGACAAGGCTGTGTACAGCAAGTGGCGCGAGAAGTTCGGCGGCAAGCGGCTGACGGTCATCACCGGCGGCAGCTCAATACAGCCGTCGATGGTGCGCCTCTTCGCCGCCGCCGGAATCAACATCTACGAGGGCTACGGCCTTTCGGAGACGAGCCCCGTGATAGCCGTCAACGACCCGGCACACCACCAGGTGAAGATAGGCACCGTGGGGCCCGTGCTGGATGGCGTGGAGGTGATGTTCGACGAGGACGGCGAGATCCTCACCCGCGGACCGCACGTCATGCTGGGCTATTACAAAGACCCGGAGTACACGGCGCAGGTCATCGACAAGGACGGATGGTTCCACACCGGCGACATCGGCGAGATTGTGGGCGGCAAATACCTGAAGATCACCGACCGCAAGAAGGACATATTCAAGCTTTCGGCGGGCAAGTACGTGGCCCCGCAGCTGATAGAGAACATGCTGCGCGGCTCGGAGTACATCGAGCAGGTGATGGTCATCGGCGAGAACGAAAAGCAGGTGGCCGCCATCATCAGCCCCAACTTCAACACGCTGCACTACTGGGCCTTGAAGCACAAGCAGCACTACCGCGACAACACGGAGCTCGTGGCCCTGCCCGAGGTGCAGAAGAAGATGCGCGCGGTGCTCGACGAGTACAACAAAAATCTGGCGCCGCATGAGCAGATAAAGCAGTTCCGCATCGTCGCCGACGAGTGGACGGCCAACAACAACCTCCTCTCGCCCACGCTGAAGCTGCGCCGCGGCCCGCTGATGGACAAGTACAAAGACCTTGTTACCGACATCTACGGCAAGGAGAAACCCGCCTCGTCGGGCCTCTTCTCGGCCTTCAAGAGCGTTGAGCTGCCCACGATGCCGTGGGTCAAGAAACTTTGACAACAGGAACGACCTATGAGCAAACCGCGACACACACACACATCCCTGCGCGCCCTGCTGCCCATGCTGGCGGCCACGGCGCTGCTGGCGGCTTGCAGCGCCAACCGCCCATACGCCTACGTCAAGGACGCACCGCGCGACGAGGAGATGCCCATCACCAACAACTACACGACGACAATCTTTGTGGGCGACCGCCTCGACATACACGTCGACAGCCGCACGCCGCAGAGCACCTACCCCTTCAACGAGGACACGCGCCATGCCACCCGGGTGCCCGGCACGAAGGCCGTGGTGCGCGGTGGCACGGACAACGGCTACGTCGTGGCTCCCGACAGCACCATTTACTTTCCCGGCGTGGGCAACATACACGCCGCAGGGCTGACCCTCGACCAGATGGCGCGCAGCATCGAAGGACGCCTGGTGGATGAAAGGCTCGTCAAAGACCCGACGGTGACAGTGAAGATGAAGGGATTTCACGTGACGGTGGTCGGCGAGGTGAAAACCCCGCAGCTGGTGCAGGCCGAAGGCTACCGCCTCACCATCCTGGAGGCCATAGCCATGTGCGGCGACGTGACCATGGACGGCTTGCGCGACAATGTGAAGGTGATACGGTTCGACTCCGAGGAGCCCACCGTGGGCGAGATTGACCTCACCAGCAAGGAAGCCTTCGACTCACCATACTACTACCTCAAGCAGAACGATATAATATATGTCGAACCCACACCGAAGCGCAAACGCCAGGCCTACCGCAACGAGGACTGGCCAAAGTATATAAGCATGACCGCCAGCGGCGTATCAATAGCATACACGCTCGTCTACCGATGGATCATACGTGATACGTACAATAAATATAATAATTAAACAAGAACGAGGATATCCAACCTGAAATAAACAAGCAGCCCTGCTCCCGCAGGGCTGCTTTCGTCAGGCTGACCACTGTCCACTGGCCACTTATCCCACGATGCCGGTGCCGATGTAGGTGGAGGGGGAGTCGCGGCCGAGGTTGTCGCGGCCGGCGCCGATGGCGAAGCCGTAGACGTGCACCTCGACGCCGCTCCAGGTGCTCGGCAGGTTCACCTCCACGACGCCCGTGCTGCGCTGTGCGGGTGCCGACAGCAGGCCCTGGCCGCTCGAGG
>JAFXAA010000033.1 GCA_017522105.1 Bacteroidales bacterium
CAGCGCCCTGGCCTTGGTGACCAACATCATTGCCTTCGGCTACATCATGTACACCGCCAAGAAGCGTCACATCAATCCCTACAAGGAGGACGTCTTCGTCAACCAGAAGTACTACAAAGACGCCATGGCCCGCGCCGACGTCGATTGATGCTTTACGGCATCAAAAAACAGCAAAAGCCACAGCTGCGCAAACATCTGCAGCTGTGGCTTTTATATTTGTAATAATTTCTATTGTATTGATAGCGTGCTCTTTAATTGAGTCCCTACGGAGCCCCTACGGAGTCCCTACGGCCCCGCTACGGCCATGCTACGGCCCCAAATGGGGCAGATGTGATGACCGGGGCGATGGATGGCTGTGGCAGCACCGTCGCGGAGCCGTCGCAAGTGGGGGCAAGGTGCAAGGCACCAAGGAACTACATGAGTTTGAAGAGCATCTGGGCGTTGGCGGTGGTCTGCTCGGCCACAGCTTCTATACTGATGCCGCGCAGGTCGGCTATCTTCTGGGCTATCAGTGTGATATAACTGCTTTCGTTGCGTTGTCCACGGTGTGGCACAGGGCTTAGGTAGGGTGCGTCGGTTTCGAGCAGCAGATTTTCGAGCGGCACGGCCTTCACCACTTCTGCCATGGTGGCGTTCTTGAAGGTGACGACACCGCCGATGCCAAGCATAAATCCCAATTCCACTGCATGTTGAGCTTCCTGCACGCTGCCGCCGAAGCAGTGCATCACGCCGCGGTAGGTGGAGCGGTTGAGGTCGCGCAGCAGGGCGAAGACCTCGTTGTGGGCTTTGCGTATGTGCAGTGCCACGGGCAAGCCTGACTCCTCGGCCCATAGCATCTGGCGTTTCAGGGCTTCGCGCTGCTCGGTTTCGTAAGTGCGGTCCCAGTAGAGGTCCATACCTATCTCGCCCACGGCCACGAAACCTCCGGCGTCAAGTCTGTGGCGCACGTGCGCCAATTCTGCTTCGAAGTCGGCTTTGACCGAGGTGGGGTGCAGGCCAGCCATGCGGCGGAAATGGTGTGGATGTGTGTGGTATAGCTCGTCGAGGCTGTCGCTGCTGGTGCTGTCGATGTCGGGCAGCAGCATGAGACCCACGCCGGCGTCCAGAGCGCGTTGCAGGGTTTCGCCACGGTCGGCGTCGAAAGCCTCGTCGTAGAGGTGGCAGTGGGTGTCAATGAAGGTCATCGTGACTGGATTATCTCGGTCATGAGGTCGTACAGACGCAGTATGTCGGGCTGTGATGCCAACAGCTGGCGCTGTGAGGCGATGGTTTTGTCGTCGCGGCGCACGGCAGGGCCAGTCATCTGTTGCCACAGGGAACCGTAGTCCCATTTGCGGAGTGTCTGTTCGGCCAGCGGGCGCAGCATCTGGAAGTCTAAGTTGTTGGCCTGCATGTGATCCTGCGCCAAAGCGTTGAGGGCGCAAACGAAGTTGCTCACCATGACGGCGGCGAGGTGTGCATGGCGGCGCTGTTCGCCGTCGAGGTGGTGGACGCAGGGGCTGACGAGTTTCATCAGGTCCTCAATTTCCTGCTCCACGGCAGGGGTGCTGCCCTCTATACAAAGCGGCAGGCGGCTGTAGTCCATGGCGATGTCGCGCACAAAGGTCTGCGGCGACCATACGACGCCGTAGCGTGGTGAAATGTGTTTTAATATTGAAGCCGGCGTGGTGCCCGAGGTGTGGAGCACCAGCGAGTGGCGCAGACGCAGGTCGAGGGCCAAATCGTAGATGGCATCGTCGCCCACGCAGAGCAGGCAGGCGTCAATGGCCTCGTCGAGGCGTGCAGGGTCGTCGATGGGTACAGCATCAACGCGCATGGCCAGCAGGCGTGCATGCTCGAAGGTGCGCGATAGCACTTGACGCACTGTGCAGCCGGCGTTGTGAAGAGCAATGGCAAGGTGAGTGGCTACGTTGCCGGAGCCTACGATGCTAATACTCGTCTTCTTCAAAGAAAAAGTCCTCCTTGGTGGGGTAGTCGGGCCAGATATCCTCTATGCTTTCATACTGGTCTCCTTCGTCCTCAATCTCCTGCAGGTTCTCTATTACCTCCATCGGGGCACCCGTACGTTGTGCGTAATCAATCAGTTCGTCCTTTGTTGCGGGCCAGGGTGCGTCCTCCAGTTTTGATGCTAATTCAAGTGTCCAATACATACTCTGTTGCTCAAATTTTTTTGCAAAAGTACATCTTTTTCCAATATTGGCAAATAAATTTTGCAATCAGTTGATATACAAATCCTCTTTTTCTCCGGCCATGACCACGGCGCGCCTTGCGAGCACGAAGAGGTAATCGGAAAGGCGGTTGAGGTAGCGCAGTATGACATCGTCAATATGGGTTTCGCGTGCGAGGGTGACGACGCAGCGCTCGGCGCGACGGCATACGGTGCGGCAGACGTGGCATTGGGCGCCTGTAGTGGTGCCGCCGGCGATGACGAAGTTGTGCAGTTTGGGCAGTTGGTCGGTGATGGTGTCTATCTGGCGCTCAAGCATGTCAACCTCTTCCTGGTCCAGCTGCGGCAGGCGGGTGTAAATATCGGCATCCTCTGTTGCCAGGAGGGTCTGCAGGGTGAAGAGGTTGTGCTGCACGGCTTTGAGTTCGTCGTAGTAGCCACCTTGTTGCCTGCGCATCATCTCGGCCAGCAGGCCTATGTGCGAGTTGAGTTCGTCCACGGTGCCATAGGCTTCCACGCGGGCATTGTCCTTGTCGACACGGGTGCCGCCCACGAGCGAGGTTGTGCCGTTGTCGCCGGTTTTGGTGTATATCATATCTTCTCGACTGATTTAACCTCGGGGATAACCTTCTTCAAGGCCTGTTCGATACCTTGCTTGAGGGTCTGCATGGCGTGTGGGCAGGAGCCGCAGTGTCCTTTGAGACGGACTATAACGACGCCTTCAGCGGTCATATCGACGTATTCCACATCGCCGCCATCCTGCTGCAGGTAGGGGCGTATCTGCGCCAGTGCGTTCTTCACTTTCTGCTCAACGGCTGGTTTTTCCTGATCGGTCATGTCTATTTAATATTAAGTTTGCAAATCTCTTTGATGGTGTTCTGAGCCAGTGCGTCGAAGGCGTCGCGCACGGGGTCCACGGTGTTGGCGGGGTTGAAGAGGGCTGCGGGCTTGCCGCTGTCGCCGCTTTCGGCAATGCTCTGTACCAGTGGTATTTCGCCAAGCAGGGGTATGCCCATCTCCTCGGCCAGACGGCGGCAGCCTCCGTGGCCGAAGATGTAGTATTTGTTCTGCGGCAGCTCGGCGGGGGTGAAGTAGGCCATATTCTCCACGAAGCCGAGGACGGGGATGTTGATAGCCTCGTTCTGGAAGAGCTCCACACCGCGCACCACGTCGGCCAGGGCCACCTGCTGCGGTGTGCTGACTATGATGGCTCCGGTGACTGGCATGGTCTGTGCCAGAGTGAGCTGTATGTCGCCCGTTCCCGGGGGCATATCGACGACGAGGTAGTCTATCTCGTCCCACCATGTCTCTCCGATGAGTTGCTTCAGGGCACCGCTGGCCATGGGACCGCGCCAAGCCATGGCCTTGTTGGCGTCCACAAAGAAGCCCACGGACATAAGCTTGATGCCGTATTTTTCTATGGGAAGCATGTATGTCTTGTCGCCCACACGATGGCCGTAGATTTCCTCACCTTCCACGCCGAGCATGATGGGGATGGAAGGGCCGTAGATGTCGGCGTCGATTAGACCTACCTTTGCACCTGTTTTGGCCAGCGATATGGCCAAGTTGACGGCCACGGTGCTCTTGCCCACACCTCCCTTGCCGGAGGCCACCACGATTGTGTTGTGGATGTTCTTGAATACTTCTTTGAACTCTTCTTTTGGGTCTGGTTGCGGCTTGCTTGTAAGGTTGATATCCACTTCTGCCTCACGATCCACCATCTCATGTATAGCATTGATGCAGTCGTCGCTCATTTTTTTCTTCATGGGGCAGGCGGGGGTGGTAAGCACGAGGTCAAAGCTGACGTGCTTACCGTCCACTTTGATGTTTTCTATCATTCCCAGCTCGGTGAGGCTGCGCCCCAGGTCGGGGTCGTTCACATGGCCCAGGGCCATCTCTATCTGTGTTGTCGTTATCATTGTCCGAATATTTCTTTTAGTGTGTTTTCCAATTGTTGGCCGTGCAAATTACGTGCCAAAACCTTGCCGTCGCGGTCGAGGAGCAGGGTGGCCGGTATGGAGCTTATGCCGTAGAGGCGCCCTGCGGCAGAGCTCCACCCGCGCAAGTCGCTGACATGGTTGGCCCACACCAAGCCGTCGGCATCTATGGCTCGCAGCCAGGCGTCGCGGTTGTTGTCGAGGGATACACTGAAAATGTCAAAGCCTCTGTCGTGGTAGCGTTGGTAGAGCCGCACCACGTTGGGGTTTTCGGCTCGGCAGGGGCGACACCAGGAGGCCCAGAAGTCGATGAGCACCACCTTGCCGCGCAAGTCGCTCAGGCGGCGTTCCTGCCCGTCAGCTCCGGTCATCACTATGTCAGGGGCTTCGCTGCCTACAGCGATGACAGAACGCACCTTTTGGTCTATATGTTTTACGAAGTCGTTGTTGGCATAGCGCGTGATTGTGCTGTCGCGTACAGTCTTGTAGAGGTCATAATACTGGTCGAATGCGGTCTCGAAGTATGTCACCAGGAATGCGCTCATCAGTTGGGTGCTGTTGTTACGTATCAAGGCTTCCATGGCGTCTGGGATTGCTGCTTGGAGGGATGGGTCGGCGGCCACGCCTGCCATAATGTCCGTGTATCGTTGGTACATGGCCATGTTCTCTGAACCTTTGGACTTGGTGATGAGCAGCAGGTTGTTCGCTTCATCGAAGTTTACGTCCATGCTTACCTTCTCTTTTGGCAGCAGCATTACGTGCAGCAGAGGACTCTGGGAACGAGACAGTGCCAGGGCAAAGAACTGTGCGTCGCCGTTGTTGCTGTAGCGTTCTATCTTCACGCGGCCTTTGCTGTCCAGTGCCAGTGTGTCGGTGGGCACCAGTCGGTTGCCTTGCGGTTCGCACAGTAGCACCTTGGTGTTGCCGTCGAGGCCGGAGAAGGTGCAGTTGAGTGTGCTCTTCTGGGCCGTGAGACCTGCCAGCGGAAGCAGGGCCATAAATATCGTCAATAGCTTTCTCATAGTTTCATTGTTATTGTTTCTTTCAGGTCGTCATCCATGGGCAGGTAGGCGTCGTAGAAGGCGTCGTTGCCGTATAGGGCGAGACCGATGTATGCTTTGAGCATGGCTGCCATGAGCTGATGTTGCACAGCTATGCTTTTGTCGTTTTTTGCCACCCCGTTTCGTTCGCCCTCGGCTACGAGCTCCGAAAGCAATGTTTCGCTTGTGCGGAATCCTTTGTCGAAGGTTCTGGCATCAGGATAGCGTCTTAACAACTCGGCGGCGTGTTGCCGTACATGGCGGAAGGCCACCCTATTGATAAGCCCCTTGCTTGCCAATTTGTTATAGTACACCAAGGATTCGTCTTTGTGGTAAGGTAGTAGCCTGTCGGGCACTATGCCGCCACCACCGTACACCACACGGCCGCTCCGAGTGTAGTATGGGGTGGAGTCTGCAATGTGTACTGTTATGCTGTCGGCATATGACTCATCTATCAGTTGTGTCAGGTATGAGCGATAGTATTCGTCGGTGCCGTCGGAGTAAGGCCTCTGTATGGAGCGCCCCGACGGGGTATAATAGCGTGCCGTGGTGAGCAGTACGGCGGCACCGTCATTGAGCGAGAAGTCTGTCTGCACCAAGCCCTTGCCAAAGGTACGGCGGCCAACAATGGTTGCCCGGTCATTGTCTTGCAGTGCGCCGCTGACCACCTCGCTTGCCGAAGCAGAGTTTTCATCCACCATCACCACCACCGTGCCCTTGGTGAAAAGTCCGCCTCGCGGAGCCTTAACATCGCGCCGACGGCTGTGTGCGCCTTGGGTGTACACTATGAGGCTTCCTGCCGGCAGTAGCTCGCCGGCGATGCCAACAGCACTCGACAGTGAGCCGCCGCCGTTGCCACGCAAGTCAAAGATGAGCTTCTTCATACCTTTGCGCTTGAGAGCGGATAAGGCCTGCGTGAATTCCTCGTAGCTTGTAGATGAGAATGAAGCAAGCAGTATGTAGCCTGTGGTGTCGTTGAGCATCTTGGCGCAAGAGACGGTCTGGTGGTTGACAACCCCGCGACGTATCTTGTAAGAGTGTTCTTTACCCAGACGCTTCACGTGCACTTCTACCATTGTCGCTCTTGGACCTCGCAACCGTGCCACGACGCTGTCGCGATCCATGCCAACGCCGCTCACCGTGTCATTGTCAACGGTCATTATCAGATCCCCTGGGAGCAGCCCTACCTTTGAAGACGGGCCGTCGGCCACCAACTGACCGACATAGACGCTGTCGTTCTCATAGTGCAGTATGATGCCAACGCCTTCGAAGTTGCCGCGCATCATCTCGTCGGTGCGTTCTGACTCGCGGGCTGAAAGGTATGTGCTGTGAGGGTCCAGTTCGCTGAGTATTGCCGCCACAATTCGCTCGCTAACAGAGTCTGCATCCACCTTGTCCACATACTCGTCTTCCACCAGTTTCATCACCTCGCTCACCTTGCCTTCCAGCGTGCCTTCTTGCTGGCGCGCACCGGTAGATGCAAACATCAAGCCTATCAATACTCCCAGCACCATGGCTATGAGTATCAATATGAAATTGCCTGTCTGTTTCGCCTTGTCGGAATCCATGCCGTTAATAACGACAAAGCATAGTTATTATTATTTACCGATGTAAAAAAACTACAGGGCAAGCGCTGCCGCTATTATCTCGGCGTGGTCAAAAGCCAGTGGCGGCAGCGCGGATACCGGCCACCACCTTACCTCTGCGGCGTCGTCTCCTGCCGTTGCCTGAGGGTCATCCTCAACATCTATGCGGTATGCCGCTGTCACCGTGCGTCCTCGTGGGTCGCGGCCCGGGGCGCTGTATACGCCGATGAGGCGCAGACTTTCTTCCTCCACCCGTAGCCCGGTTTCCTCAAGCAGTTCACGCACGGCACAGTGTTCGATGGTTTCATCCATCTCCATGAAGCCGCCCGGCAACGCCCAACAATCCTTGAAAGGTTCATTGCCACGCCTCACCAAAAGCACCTCCGCCCGATGGCGGACGACCACACAATCGGCCGTAAGCATCGGGCGGGGGTATTCGTATGTGTAATTTCCCTTTTCGCTCACTTAATCTTCCTCGTATATCAGCAGTTTGCCGTCGGCCCAGATGAAGAGCAGCGGGTCTTTGTCGCCCTTTTTGCTGATCCAGCATCCGCCGTTCTCGGCATCGATGACCATGTTGCAATACCTGCGGTTGATTTTCTGCTCGGCCAGCAGGTGGTCGTCTTTGTCATAGACCTGCAGGTAAGTGTCGCCACCGTCCCTGACTATGGCGTACATTATGTCGCCGCTGATGCCGTAGGTCACTATGTCAACCTTGTATGTCTCCTTCACATAGTCGCGCACTACCACTACGTCTGTCACATGATAGTCATACCAGTAGCTGTTGCAGTAGTGCCAGAATCCGGGCCAGTACCAATGGCGTGGGGGCAGCGGATCCCAGTAGATGGGGTGGCAGTGCACATAGTGATGGTGCCATGGGTGGTGGAAGTAGGGGGCGGGGCGTATGGGGCGCGCTGCGGGGGGCAGATAGCCGCCCGGACGGCCTGGACGTGCATAGGCACTGGTTCCTGCAGGCGATGCCGGACGCGTGGGGTTCACGTCACGCCTCGACGGTGCCGTTGTACCGGCAGGACCGGCTCCGCTCGTTGCAGGAGCGGGACGGCTCACGCCGCTGCGTGTCGGTGCACCGTTGCGCGTGGGGGCGCTGCTACCCAGCCCTTCTTTGGTGGGAGCCGAAGTGCTGCGTGATGGCGCCGCTGTGCTGCGACTGGGAGTGCTGTGGCTACGCGTGACAGTGCTGGCGGCTGTAGAGCGGCTCGGAGCGCTGAAGCTGCGTGTCGGAGCGCTGTTGCTTCTTGACGTGCTGCGGCTTGGACTGCTGTAGCTGCGGCTTGGCGTGCTGAAGCTTTTGCTGCTTGAGCTGCTGCGGCTGCTGTAACTGCGGCTTGGCGAGCTGTAGCTGTGGCTGCCACCACCACTGCGGCTGGGGCTGCTCATCGACGAGCCTCCTCGGCTGCCACCGCCGCCACCGCTGCGCGAGGGTTGCGCCATTACGGGCATTGCCAGCGCCAAGGCTGTCACTGCGAGCACTATTGCTTTTACGGTCTTCATGGTTTTGCTCCTTTCTTTTTTGGTTCGTTTTCTGCTGCAAAATTACATCCATTCTGCGAGGGAAATTCCGAAACCTTGTCCTATTTTTCCCCAGGTCAGCCCACAGAGCATCCCGGAGTGACTATGTCAGAGGGTGTTAGCAACACCAGGCGGCCATCTTTATCCTCGGCGCTGAGTATCATTCCCTGGCTCTCCACACCCTTCAGTTTCCTCGGCGGGAAGTTGGCGATGAAGCAAACTTGCTTGCCTACCAGAGCCTGCGGGTCGGGGTAGTACTTGGCTATGCCGCTCACTATGGTGCGTGTGCCCATGCCGTCCTCTATCTTGAACTGCAGCAGCTTGTCGGCCTTGGGCACCTTGCAGCATTCCATTATCGTACCCACGCGTATGTCCATCTTGCCGAAGTCGTCGATGGTCACCGGCGCTTTCACTTCGGCGGGCTTCCATGCGTTGAGGGCGTTCTGCTCCTTGGTGGCCTGCAGTTTGTCCACCTGTGCCTGTATGGTCTCGTCGCTGATCTGCTCAAAGAGCAGCTCCGGTGTGCCGATGGTATGGCCTTCCATGAGTATGTCGGCGTGGCCGGCATCCTTCCAGCCAAGGGCCTGCAGGTTCATGATGCGGTGCATCTTGTCGGCCGTGAATGGCAGGAACGGTGCGCTGAGCACTGCCAGGTTGGCACATATCTGCAGCGAGAGGTTCATCACCGTGGCGGTGCGCTCGGGGTCAGTCTTTACGAGCTTCCAGGGTTCGGTGTCCGTCAGGTACTTGTTGCCCAGACGGGCCAGATTCATCATCTCGCTCAGGGCCTCGCGGAAGCGGTAGGTCTCTATGGAGCGGCCTATGCGCTCCGGGAAGGTGGCCAACTCTTTAACGATCTCCCCATCCTGTGCGGACAAACTGCCCTGTGCGGGCACCTTGCCGCCATAGAACTTATGGGTGAGCACGAGCGTGCGGTTGACGAAGTTGCCGAGGATGGCCACCAGCTCACTGTTGTTCTTCAGCTGGAAGTCTTTCCAGGTGAAGTCATTGTCCTTGGTCTCCGGCGCGTTGGAGCACAGCGTGTAGCGCAGCACGTCCTGCTTGCCGGGGAACTCGCGCAGGTACTCGTGCAGCCACACGGCCCAGTTGCGCGAGGTGCTTATCTTGTCGCCTTCAAGGTTGAGGAACTCGTTGGCAGGCACGTTGGCGGGCAGTATGTAGCTGCCGTCGGCGTGGAGCATCGAGGGGAAGATGATGCAGTGGAACACTATGTTGTCCTTGCCGATGAAATGCACCAGCTTGGTGTCCTGGTCTTTCCACCACTTCTCCCAGTCGGCGCCCTTGAGCTGCTTGGTGAAGCTGATGTATCCTATCGGGGCGTCGAACCATACGTAGAGCACCTTGCCGTCGGCACCCTCAAGGGGCACCTTGACGCCCCAGTCGAGGTCGCGCGTGACGGCGCGGGGCTGCAACCCGGCGTCGATCCACGACTTGCACTGTCCGTAGACATTGGTCTTCCAGTCGCCCTTGTGGCTCTCCAGTATCCACTGGCGCAGCCAGGGCTCGTCCTTGTCCAGCGGGAGGAACCAGTGTTTGGTCTCCTTCAGCACGGGCTTGCTGCCGCTGAGGGCACTCTTGGGGTTGATGAGGTCGGTGGCGTTGAGGCTCGTGCCGCAGGCTTCGCACTGGTCGCCGTAGGCGCGCTCATTGCCGCAGTGGGGGCAGGTGCCCGTGATGTAGCGGTCGGCAAGGAAGCAGCCGGCCTCCTCGTCGTAGTACTGCTGCGACACCTTCTCCACAAACTTGCCTTCGTCGTAGAGCTTCTTGAAGTATGCCGATGCGGTCTCGTGGTGCTCCTTGCTGCTGGTGCGGCTGTAGATGTCAAACGAGATGCCAAGCTCGGCAAAGCTGTCCTTGATTATCTTGTGGTAGCGGTCCACGATGTCCTGCGGCGTGACGCCCTCCTTGCGGGCCTTGATGGTGATGGGCACGCCGTGCTCGTCGCTGCCGCCGATGAACATCACCTCCTCGCCCTGGGCGCGCAGGTAGCGCACATAGACGTCGGCGGGCACGTAGACACCGGCCAGGTGGCCTATGTGCACAGGGCCGTTGGCGTAAGGCAACGCCGAGGTGACGGTGTAGCGTTTGTATTTCTTGTCTTTCTCTGTGTATGTCATTGCTGGTAGGTGTAAGTCGTTGTTTGGCCGCTGTCGCCGGTCACCGTCTCGGGATAGCTGTCGCTACGGTAGCTGTAGCTGTACGCCGACTCGGTGCTGTACATCGGCTGGCTGGTGTTGTACAGCGTCTGGTATCTCTCGATGCCCATGAAATTTAGGACCGTAGCCACACCCAGTTTTACCGATGCCGAGCGATGCTCTTCGGTCACATTGTTGGCCGAGAGGGCGGCGACGTTGAAGTGGGGCACATGGTTCTCCACGGTCACCATGTTGCCCATGTAGTGGCGGAAGGGGTTGACCTTATGGTCGTAGCTGTAGCTGCTGGTGTCGTTGAGGGTCACCTTGATGAACAGCGGCATGTCGGGGTTGGACTGTGCCAGCTGCTGCAGGGTCGAGTAGAACTCACTGCTGCTGGGCATCACCGCTGCCACGCGACCGATGGTCGTAGCCAGGCGTGCGCCGATGGTGGTGATGGTGGTACTCACGTTGGCTCCGGTCCAGCCGAAGTCCATGCTGCCGCTGATGCTGTCAACACCGGTGATCACGCCGCTCATGTCGCCGTCGCCTATAAACTGCGACACAGCGCTCTGGAACATGCCGAGCAGGGTGCTGAGGTCGATATCCCCGAGGTCGAGGGCCGCCTTGGTCACCTTGTTGTTGGCGTTGTTGGTCAGCTGCGCCGTCACGCTGTTGGCGCCGTCGAGCGCCAGCTGGCTGAGGCTCTCGCCGCTGTAGGTCATGGTGACGGTGCCGCTGAGCATGTCGGTGGTGTTCACGGTCATGGTGTTCACGCGGCCATCGGTGCCGTAGGTGAAGTTCACCTTGTCCTGTCCGGCGGCATTGCTGACGGACATCAGCTTGCCGTCTTCCCAGTTCCACTCTTCGCTGAGCTCGCCGTCGACGCTGATGCTCACAATCTTGCTCCCCGGGGCATACACGCCGGCGCGGTCAGTCTCGGCAGGAGTCTGCGGGGTTTCGCCGCTGCCCTGGTTCTGGGTGGCGGTGGGGTCGTCTTTCTGGCATGCTGTCATGCCGAGCAGTGCCACGGCACACATTGCTGCAAGTAATTTTTTCATTGCTTTTATTGTGTTTATGGGTTATTTGTTCTCTTCTTCTTGGGCGGCGTCCGGCTCGTCGAAGGTAATCTTGTCGGCCCCGAGTAGTATGTTGTACCACGCAAAGAGCTTCTTGACGTCCGATGTGTGCACGCGCTCGCGGTCGTAGTCCGGCAGAGCCTTCTCCAGCAGGTCGAACATCTCCTTGCCTTCGGCCTTCTTGGGCTCGAAGGGGGTCGGCTTGCCGTCCAGCGCCTTATGGATGGACTGCATCACTTCCTCCAGCGGACGCTCGTCGTTCTCCGTGAAGATGCGTATCTCGCCCAGCGAGCTGATTCTGTCTGTCTTGAACACAGGGTACTTCTGGCCTGTCACGAGGTTCTTCACCACGGCGCCGCCTTTGGTCTGCGACACCAGTTCACTCAATTCCGGCTTGCCGGCAATCACGAGGATGTTAGATAAATCCATTTCAGTATCTCTTTTTATAGTTATTGATTTTGAATAACGAGATATTTCGCCAATTATTGCACCGGAAACAAAAAAAATTGACCGACATGCCGGCTGCCACCGAGCCGTCACGGAGCCCCCACGGAGTCCCTACGGCCCTCCTACGGCCTTCCACTGAAGAACGGCCGTAGGGACTCCGTAGGGGCTCCGTAGGGGATGCGTACAAATGCAGGTATGGTAAGGGCTACGAGAAATTGCCGCCCAGTACAGTGTTGATAATTAAATTAATGCAGATTGGCTAAAAATCTCCGTGATAGCTGCGGAGGCCCTCGATGGGGTCGGCCACGATGGTCCCCACCTGTATGTTGTGGCCTGTCATTACAGCCCTCAATGTGGGCTCGATGGCTTTGGCATAACCTCCCACAATATTGAGCGACAGCGAACCGTCGTGACGAAGGAGAGGCAGCAATGCGTCGAAGAACCAGTCTTCAAGCGTTTGCTCAACGATGCGGCGGCAGTAGTCGTCGTCAATGTGTTGTATCGCAAAAGGCGCCAGCGATGCCAGGAAGCGGTTGGGGTTGGGCTGATGGTAGACGGCATCCATCAACTGGGCGTCACTTATATGGTAAGTGTCATGGAACATGTGCATTAGGCTGGACGGCATGTTGTGTGTCAGGTAGCTGTTGAGCAGCACGCGTCCCACATGGTTGGCCGAACCGAAGTCGCCGAGGATATAACCGGTGCTGGTGGCTTTGTGCGTGATTCCATGTCCGTCGTAGAGGCAGGCGTTGCTGCCCGTGCCGAGGATGCCCACCAGGGCTGGCTGGCCGCCGGCGGTGGCGCGGCAGGCGGCGAGCATGTCGGTCTCGACATGTACATTGCTTGTTCCAAAGGCTTTATCAAGCCATGCGGCTACCTTTTCGCGCTGGGCAGGGAGACCGCAGCCGGCGCCGTAGAAGAAAAGCTGACAGTTGAAAGCTGACAGTTGAAAGTTCTGGCGTACGGCGACGCAGGTGGCCATGAATTGCTCTTCGCTGGAGAAGTGGGGGTTGAGGCCTTCGGTGAGCACCGTCTTGCCGGTCTCAACCTCCATCCATGTGGTCTTGGTGCTACCGCTGTCGGCAATGATTGTCATATAATGCCTATGATGTCATTGATGTCGCTGACTCCATGGGCTTTGCACCATGCCTCAAGGCCGTCGATAATCTTGACGGTGACGGCGGGATCGATGAAGTTGGCGGTGCCCACCTCGATGGCCGTGGCGCCGGCCATGAGGAACTCGATGGCGTCCTCGGCGGTGCATATACCACCCAAGCCAACCACGGGAATCTTCACGGCATGAGCCACTTGCCACACCATGCGCACGGCCACTGGCTTGACGGCGGGGCCGCTGAGGCCGCCGGTGACGTTGGCCATGCGGGGACGGCGGCGCTCGATGTCGATGGCCATGCCCAGCAGGGTGTTGATGAGGCTCACGCTGTCGGCACCGGCACCTTCGACGGCCTTGGCTATCTCGGCGATGTTGGTGACGTTGGGCGAGAGTTTTACTATCAGTGTCTTATGGTATACCTTGCGCACCGCCTCCACCACCTCGGCAGCCATCCCAGGCTGTGTGCCGAAGCCCATGCCGCCGTGCTTGACGTTGGGGCACGAGATGTTGAGCTCGATGGCAGGGATGCGGTCGAGGGCATCCACCTGCGAGGCCACGTCGCAGTACTCTTCGATGGAGGAGCCGCTGACGTTGACTATGATGTTGGTGTCCAGATGTTTGATGCGTGGGTATACTTCCTTGCAGAACTTCTCCACGCCTCCGTTCTGGAGGCCCACGCTGTTGAGCATGCCGGATGGGGTCTCCACCATGCGGGGGTATGGGTTGCCCTCGCGGTGAGTGCCCGTGGTGCCTTTGACGACGAAGCCTCCAAGGCGGTTGAGGTCTATGAAGTCGGCGAACTCCTCGCCGTAGCCGAAGGTGCCGCTGGCGGTCATCACCGGGTTCTTCAGCTTGAGGTTGTGTATGTTGACTGCGAGCATAACGATTGCCTTATCTACTTAACTACTGTCTGCTTGACTATTTGTTGCTGTACCACTTGCTCATCGTGCTGATGTCGAACACGGGGCCGTCCTTGCAGACGCAGCGGTGGCCCTGGTCGGTGTCGGTGACGCAGCAGAGGCAGGCGCCGACGCCGCAGGCCATCATGTTCTCGAGGCTGACCTCGCAGCGCAGACCGCGCTCGGCAGCACTGCGCGCCACGGCCTTCATCATGGGTGTGGGGCCGCAGGTGTATATGATGTCGTATGTGTCGGCGAAGGCGGGGTGGGTGGTGATGATGCCGTGGTGACCCAGGGAGCCGTCGTCGGTGGCAAGGAGCAGGTCGCCGAAGGGACGGAAGTCGTCCTGCACGGGTATGAGGCTTGCCGTGCGGCCGCCGAGGAGCACGGTGCAGTGCACTCCGCCGGCGTGAAGGGTCTTGGCCAAGTGCAGCAGGGGGGCTATGCCGGCTCCGCCGCCCACAAGGAGGGCCTTGCTGCCGGCGGGGATGGCGGTGGTGAACCCATGGCCGAGGGGATAGACGAGGTTGAGGCTGTCGCCCTCGGCGAGGGTGGCGAGGCGGCGTGTGCCGTTGCCCACAATCTGGACGAGGAGGCTCAGGGTGCCGGCCTCGGCGTCGGCGTCGTGCACCGAGATGGGGCGGCGAAGCATGACGCGAGGTTCGTCCTCGACGAGCACCTCGACAAACTGGCCCGGTGCCACGGGCTGCATCTGTCCGCCGTGCTTCAGCAGCAGACGGAAGTACTGCTCGCCAAGCTGACGGCGCTCTATGATGCGGAAGTCGTGTATCTCTTTCATTTATGCTTGAGCTTGAAGATTCGGTTGATGTGCTTTTTCCACGTGGCCCCGTCGAAAAGCGACGAGTCTGTGGTGGCTTGGAGTGTGAGGAAGAGGCCTATGGGCAGCATGACAAAGGAGGATACCCACATGCCTTCGGCGCCCATGACGGACTCGCGCACTGACTTTTCGGCTATCATGCCGACGACGTAGTAGAGCACGAAGAAGCCCACCGAGGCCACCAGTGGAAGGCCAAGGCCGCCCTTGCGCACTATGGAACCGAAGGGGGCACCGATGAGGAAGAGCAGCAGACAGGCTATGGACAGCGTGTATTTGCGCTGGCGTTCAATCTCGTGCCGGTTGATGTACTCGCGGTCGGACTCCAGGAATTCGCCGTAGTTGCGGCTGTCGTTGAGGGCGGCGTTGGCCACATAGCGTGCGCGGTTGACAATCTTGGCACGCATGTCTGTGTTGACAGTGTCCATGAGGGCATGCAGGTTGAAGGCTGCTGCAGGGCGTGGCGGCGCGTTGTCGCCCAGCTTTACGTAGCGGTGCCATGTGCGCATGTTTATCTCAACGTCGCGTTCATACTCTGTGTAACGTTTGCCGAGGGTCTGCTCCAGCGAGTCTATGGCGGCGCCCAGCTCGGCCACATTGAGGGTTTGGTAGCCGCCCTTGAAGAGGTCCTCGCCGCTTTTGCTGTAGGCGAAAGACGAGATGTCTATGGTGATGGTCTGCTGTCGGAAGTGGATCTTGGTCATGGGATGCCATATATTGGCCTCCTTGTCGTTGTTCTCGGTATAGGTGTAGCCGTCGTTGAGGGAGAAAATCAGGTAGCGGCTGTCTATGGTGGACTGCATGGTGCCGCTCTCGGCCACTATCACTGTGCTTTCGGCGCGGCCCTTCTTGTGGTCGTAGATGACCACGTCCTGGAGGATGCGTCCGTCCTGCGACTTGCTGCCGATGCGTATCACGTAGCCGTCGATTTCCTTGTAGTATTCGCCCGGCCGTATGTTGACGGCGGGTTTCTTGTGGGTGACGTCGTAGAGGGTCTTTCGATAGCTCACCATGGCTTCTGGCATGACGTTGTTGGCGAAATAGAAGGCCACGCCTGTGAGCAGCAGGACAACGATGGTCATGGGCAGCATGACACGGCTGACGCTCACGCCGCCGGCTTTCATGGCCACCAGCTCGTATTTCTCGCCGAAGTTGCCCATGGTCATGATGGAGGCGAAAAGGACGGCGATGGGTAGCGCCATGGGCACAAAGGTGGCCGAGGCATATAGCAACAGCTCGGCGATGACGCCGAAGTCCAAGCCCTTGCCCACCATGTCGTCAATATACTTCCACACGAACTGCATGAGCAGTACGAAGACCGACAGGGCGAAGGTGAGCAGCAGCGGCCCGAGGAAGGAGCGTAGTATGAGCCTGTCTAATTTCTTCATTACATTAAGCCGAGCCAGCGCAGTATGTCGTTACCGTTGGCCAGAATCATCAGCGCCAGCAGGAGGAACATGCCGACGTTCTGCGCCATGGTGAGGAATTTGTCGGAGGGGGTGCGGCGTGTGACAATCTCCCAGAGGGTGAAGAGAATGTGTCCGCCGTCAAGACCCGGTATGGGGATGACGTTCATGAAGGCCAAAACGAGGGCCAGCAGGGCGGTGAGTTCCCAGAAGGCCTGCCAGTTCCACTGGTCAGGGAAGAGGTCGGCCATGGCCTTGAAGCCGCCGAGCTGCTTGGTGCCGCCGGGCGAGAAGAGCACTTTGAGCGAAGAGACGTAGGTGGTCAGTGTCTCCCAGCCGTGCTTTATGCCGGCGGGTATGGCCTCGAAGAAGGTGTAGTCCACATGGCGGTAGCCGCTGAAAAGCCGTGATATGTCGGTCTCGGCCTGCACTCCTATCTTGCCTTGGTCGTTGACGGCCACGGGTAGTGTCATAAGCTGGCCGTGACGGTAAAGGCCGAGGTTCACTGTTTCGCCGGCGCGTCGGCCGAGGGCCGCCGTTATGTCGGAGAATGCTGCCATGGCGCTGTCGCCGACGCTGACAATACTGTCGCCGCTCATGAGACCGGCGCGGTCGGCGTTACCGCCGCCCACCACCGAGCGAACCACGAAGGGCACCCGGTAACCCATCAGCTGTTTGACGCCCTCGTTGTTGACGCGCTCAAGCAGGCGGCCGCTCATGTTGATGTCCATGAGCGAGTCGCCGCGCATGACGGTAACAGTGCGCGGGTTGTCGAGGAGCAGGGCTGTGCTGGCGTCGGTGAACTCATAGCAGTCCTTGCCGTCTATGGCGTAGATGATATCGCCGTTGGCGAATCCCTCGTCAAGCATCACCTGGTGGTAGTCATAGCCCAGGGTGGCGGCACGCAGGGGCAGTTCGTCTTTGCCCCAGTGGGCGAAGATGAAGCCATAGATGAGGAGGGCGGAGATAAAGTTTACCAGCACGCCGCCGCTGATGATGCAGAGGCGTTGCCAGGCCGGCTTGGTGCGGTACTCCCACGGCTGCGGCTCGCTCTCCAGATCGCTGGCGTCCTTGGTTTCGTCAATCATGCCGGCAATGTCGCAGTAGCCGCCCAGCGGTATCCAGCCGAGGCCCCACAGGGTGTTGTCCTGGTCTTCGGGCGCAAGGTTTTTTTCGTCCCAACTGTCAGGGGTCTTGCTGTTGAAAAACAGGAAGTGCCACTTGCCGCCGAACTTCTTGGCCTTGAGTATGGAGAACTTCCAGTTGAAGAATATATAGTAGCGGCGCACGCGCGTGTGGAATAGTTTGGCGAATGCCAGATGCCCCAGCTCGTGTGTGGCTACCAGCAGCGAGAGGCTGATGAGCAGTGCAATCCAATTCATTGTTGTCTTATTGTTTTGTTTGTTGCTAACAGGTCATCTATCGTCGGGGCGGCCATGAACGGCGTGTCCTGCATGGCGCGTTCCACGCGGTCGGCTATGTCGAGGAACCCGATGCTGCCATCTATGAATTCCTGCACGGCCACCTCGTTGGCGGCGTTCATCGCGCAGGGCATGTTGCCGCCTTCCTCTATGGCCTTGTAGGCGAGGGAGAGGCATCGGAAGGTGTCGGTGTCGGGGCGCTCAAAGCTGAGTGTGTGCTGGCTGAAGAGGTCGAGGCGCGGCAGGAAACTCTCTATGCGCTCTGGGAAGCTGAAGGCGTACTGTATGGGCGTCTCCATGGAGGGTATGCCGAGCTGTGCCTTGACGCTCCCGTCGGCGAACTGCACCATGGAATGCACTATGGACTGTGGGTGCACATGCACCACTATGTCTTTGGCATCTACACCGAAGAGCCACCGGGCCTCTATCACTTCGAGGCCTTTGTTCATCAGCGTGGCGCTGTCTATGGTCACCTTCCGCCCCATGTTCCAGTTGGGGTGGTGCAGGGCTTGCGCCAGCGTGACGTTGGCCAGTTCCTCGCGTTTCTTGCCGCGGAAGGGGCCTCCGCTGGCCGTGAGCAGTATCTTGTCCACGGGGCTCGTCTCTCCCACGAGGCACTGGAAAATGGCCGAATGCTCGCTGTCCACGGGCAATATCGGCACGCGGTGCCGTCGGGCCGCTTCGGTGACAATGGCTCCGGCCACCACCATGGTCTCCTTGTTGGCCAGGGCTATGGCTTTGCCATGCTCTATGGCGTGCAGCGTGGGGCGCAGTCCTGCCACGCCCACTATGGCCGCCAGCACCATGTCTATGCTCCCCATCTCCATGAGGCTGACGATGGCGTCGCTGCCGGCGTAGACCTTGGTGTCGCTGTCGCGCAGGGCATCGCGCACGCAGGCGTAGCGGCTCTCGTCGGCTATGGCCACGGCGTTGGGCTCAAACTCGCGCGCCTGCTCTATCAGCAGGTCGGCGTTGCTGCCGGCGCAGAGCACCTCGGCGCAGAAGAGGTCGCGGTGCCGCCTGATGACGTTGAGCGCCTGGGTGCCTATGGAGCCTGTGGAACCTAATATGGCTATGTGTTTCAATGCTTGCTGCTCTTAGAAAGATATGTATTCCTCGGGGTTGACCGGCGAGCCGTTCACCCACATCTCCAGATGCAGGTGCGGCCCCAGTTCCGTTGTCGTGCCGGTGCCTACGAAGGCTATCGGTTCGCCAGCCCGCACCACGTCGCCCTGATGCTTGAGCAGGACGCTGTTGTTGCGGTAGATGGTGATGACCCCTGCGGGGTGTTGCAGTGCTATGACGTGGCCGCTCTCGGCGGTGAAGCCCACCGACACCACGGTGCCGCTGTAGGCCGCGTTGACGGGGCTTGAGGCCGCTGCCGCTATGTCTACGCCGTAGTGGCGTGCTGCAGCGCTGTAGGGCTTGACGATGTTGCCCTTCACGGGGGCGAAGAAGAGGGTTGTCACCGTGGGCTGCACGTCGCTTGTCGCCATAGTGCCGTGGTCGGCAGCCGTGGCCTGACGCCCCTTCACCTCGTAGCGGTTGTCCTCGCTCTCCACCTCCAGGCGCAACAGGCTGTCCTCCTTGCTGTGGCGGTAGGCGCCGGCCACCACAGCCACCTTGGCCGTGCTGTCGGCCGCCAGGCTGTCGGCCTGACTGCCGAGGCTTTCGCCCTTGAGCAAGGCCTGCACCGTGGCCACCACCCATTCCTGGTTGGCCAATGCCGTCTCCAGGGAGTCTATCTTCTTGGCGTTGGTGTAGGTCTGCTCTATCATCTCGGTGTCCGTGTAGCCCGGTATGTATTCGCGCAGGGGCGTGAAGGCAATGAGCACCGTGGTGAGCACGATGAGCACTATCACCGTGACACCTATGGTCACAAACAGGTTGATGCCCGAAAGGTTGAACGAGAACTTCTCCTTGAACGTGTCGTTGTCAATCACCACAAAGCGGTGCTTGTGCTTGATGACATCGCCCAACTGCGAGTTCTTGATCTTGAGCCACCAGTCCTTGACGCCCATGCTTCTGCCTGCTGTTTTCAAAGGTTAAAGGTTAATGGTTAAAGCGGCGGCGCGGCATCTGCGCGGGCATCTTTAACCATTAACCTTTAACCATCAACCGTTATCCTAAAAGAACTTGTTGCGCTGGTCTTCTATCTTGGCCTTGTCGCGGAGCACCTGCGAGGCCATGCGGGCCTTGCTGCGGTAGCCCTGCTCAAGCTGCATCGCAGCCTGGTTGTTGTCCGTGGCGCGCGGGGCCTTGCTGTCCACCTGCACTATGTACACGCCGCTGGCGCCCTTCACGGGGCTCATCAGCCCGCCCTTCGAGGCGGCTATGGCGGCCTGCACCTTGGGCTCCATGCCGTAGCGGTCCAGATAGTAGTCGCTGAACGACACGCTGTCTATGGTGTCAACGGTGGTGTTGAGCTTCACGGCTATAGATGTGATGTCCTGTGCGGCCTTCACGGCCTCGTCGGCACGGGCCATCAGCAGCTCGGCCTTCTTGTCGACGCGCACAGCCTGCTCTATCATCGG
This sequence comes from Bacteroidales bacterium, assembly GCA_017522105.1. Classification (GTDB taxonomy): domain Bacteria; phylum Bacteroidota; class Bacteroidia; order Bacteroidales; family P3; genus Colimorpha. The sequence continues at coordinate 20,146 of JAFXAA010000033.1, forward strand.
GCGCACCTGCTCAAGGGTGGCATAGCCTTTCTTGAGGACATCCTTCAGGGCGACGACCACAAACATGCCGTCGCACTCATACACCTGGTCGGCCACAGCGCCCACCTTGGTGTCTTCGTTGTAGGCCCACTGCACTATGCTGCGGGCGTTGCCGATGCCGGCCATATTGTTCGACATCATGGTCACCCTTGCGTTGCGCACCTGCAGGTTCTCCTTCTGGGCGGCGGCGGTGAAGTCGGTGATGTTGCGGTTCTGCCCGGCGAAGCGGTTGGCCTCGTTGTACACGGCGCGGTTGGTGGCTGCCGAGGCGGCAATCTCGCGGGTGATGAGTGCCACGCGGTACTTCTTCTCGGCCTTGGTCTTGTCGGTCACCTTCACGAGGAAGTAGCCCACGCCCTGCGGGTGCTCATAGACGAAGCAGCTGCCCACGGGGCGGTTGACGAGCTCCTCGTTCAGGAAGCCGTAGCCTCCGTCGAGCTGCCAGTTCATGTCGCCCTTGGTCTCGCTCTTCTGCGGGTCGTCGCTGAACTGCTCCACGGCCTGCTCGAAGGTCATCTTGTTGGCGTTGAGCAGAGCCAGCACGCTGTCGGCAAGGCTCTTGGCCTGGGCGTCGCTGCGCATGATGTTGCCGCCGGCGTTCTGGTTGAGGATGTATACCACCGAGGCGCGCAGCGAGTCGGGGCGCACGGCGCTGCTGACGACCTTGGCCATCATCCACTCGTTGCCTGCCAGCACAGGAGCCAGCATGTCGCCGTCCTTGGCGGCGGCAATCTGCTCGTCGAAGGGTGCCTTGAAGGTGTTGGCGCGTTTGTAGGTGGAGTCGTAGCTGCGGTCGCTCTCGGCGTTGACGAAGAAGGCCACCTCCTCGGCGGGCACCGTCTGGAACTCACTCCACACCTTGTTCACCTGTGCCTGTATGTCGGCCAGGTCCTGCGGGGTGGGGTTCACCGGGAAGGAGATGAACTCCAGGTCGCGCAGCTCCTCGCGCACGCGGAACTCGGCCTTGTGCTCGTTGTAGTAGGCCTGGTAGTCGGCGTCGGCCACGGGGGCCTCGTCGTCGCTCACCGACGAGAAGGGCAGCGACACCACGCGCACGTTGGCAGTGCTGTTGCCGTAGTCGGCCACCTTCTGCGCCAGGGCCTTGGGCATGTAGAAGCCGGCATTGATGAGGGTGCTGTACTTCTGCTGCTCGCGGTCGGTCTTCACGTATTTCTCCAGCTCCATCCACTGCATGCGCTGCATGGTGTCCAGCTGGTCGAAGTTCTCAATGAACTGGTTGATATAGCGCACGTCGAACTGGCCGGTCTTGGGGTCGGTAAACGACTGGCGTACATAGGGGTGGACAAACTTGCCGGTGTACATGTCGTTCACTTCGGCCGTTGTCACGCGCAGGCCCAGCTTGGAGGTCTGCTCCTCCATGAGGCTCTCGTCGACGAAGCGGGCCCACACCTGCTCGCGGATTTGCTGCTCCATTTCGGCGGGCACCTGGGTGGTCTGCTGCTGCATCTTGTAGTTGTTCTCCATCTCGGCGACCATCTCGTTGAAACGCTGCGAGGTCATCGTCTTGCCGTTCACCTTGCCGACGTCGGGTATGCCGCCGTTGTTTTTCGTCAAGTCGCCCAGAATGAAGGCGAGAATGGCAATGCCGACTATGGCCACGGCCCAGCCGGAATGTTTCCTGATACTTCCAATAATTCCCATTTTGTTAGTTGTTTTTATTAGTTTATTCTTTATTCAAATCGCTTTATGTCAGCACGCTGCGCACCCGCGAGGGTGTTTTGGGCGCCTGCTGTCAAAGATGCAAAAATACAAATATTTTCGCATTTGGCGAAATTTTTTTTGCTTGCCGTCCTCCGTGTGACGCATCGCGGTGGTTCACAGGGCGAAGCTGAAGGGCACCAGATCCGCCACGCTGCCCACCTCGCGCACGGCCCCTCCTGCCATGAGGCAGAGCACCCGCAGGGGGTGCCCCTGATGCTGCTCATACTCCAGCAGCGCCTGGCGGCAGGCCCCGCAGGGCGATGCCTCGCACATCTCGCCGTCGGCGTTGCGCCCGGCAATGGCCAGGGCCTCATAGTCACGCATGTCGGGCCGCTGCGCCGATGCCGCGAAGATGGCTGTGCGCTCCGCGCAGAGCCCCGACGGGTAGGCCGCGTTCTCCTGGTTGCTGCCGCGCACCACGCACCCGTCGGCCAGCCGCACCGCTGCGCCAACCCTGAAGCCGGAGTAAGGAGCGTAGGCCCCCTCGGTGGCCGCTATGGCCTGGCGCACCAATTCGGCGTCGGCAGCGTCCAGAGCGTCCACCGACGGATATTCCTTGTATTTGATTGTCAGTGTCTTTTCCATTGTCTTGCGTTGTCTTTCGGTCTGCAAATATAGCAAAAATAATCGTTTCCGGCACCTGCTCGCGCCATTTCGTCACCCTCTCCCCGCCGCCTCCCCTACGGCCGTTCTTCAGTAGTTCTTCAGTAGTTCTTCAGTCAAACACTGAAGAACTACTGAAGAACTACTGAAGAACGGCCGTAGGGACTCCGTGGAGGGACGGTGGGGGAGGAGCAGGGGGTTCGGCGGGGAAAGTTTTTTCATTCCATGTTGGAAAAAAGTCGTATCTTTGCACCCCGAAAACGATGACGGAAGGACTGGTCATAAGAACTACGGGCAACTGGTACAGGGTGTTGCCCGACGGCGGCGAGGCTTTGGACTGCCGCCTGCGCGGCAACTACCGCCTGCGCGGCAACAAGCAGACCAACCCCGTGGCGGTGGGCGACCGCGTTCTTTTCGAACTCGAGGAGGATGGCACGGGGGTCATACACGATGTGCGGGACCGCCGCAACTACATTGTGCGCCGCGCAACCAAGCTGTCGAAGCAGACCCACGTCATAGCCGCCAACATAGACCTGCTGTGCGTCGTGGCCACCCTCGGTCTGCCGCGCACCTCCACGGGCTTCATCGACCGCCTGCTGGTGACTGCCGAGGCCTACCATATCCCGGCCTGCGTCGTCTTCAACAAGAGCGACCTACTGGCCGACCCCGCTTTGCGCGCCGCGCAGGACGAGGTGGCGGCCATCTATCGTTCGGTCGGCTACCCGGTGCTGGAGGTCTCCGCCCTCCGCGGCGACGGGTTGGACGACCTGCGGCGCGTCATCGCTGGCAAGACGGTGCTCTTCAGCGGCCACAGCGGCGTGGGCAAGAGCGCCCTGCTCAACGCCCTCTGCCCCGGCCTGGCGCTCAAGGTGGGTGCCATCTCCGACTGGAGCCTCAAGGGACGCCACACCACCACCTTCGCCGAGATTTTCCCCGTCCCGCTCTCCACCCAACTCCCAACGCCCAACTCTCAGCTCTCAGCTCTCAACTCTC
>JAFXAA010000034.1 GCA_017522105.1 Bacteroidales bacterium
GGGGCTCCGTAGGGACTCGGTCTCTGCAAGGGTTTTGCGTTATTGTGCCGTGACAACGCAGTGGGGGAGAGGTCATTGGATGACGGGTAGCGGTGAGAATTGCAATATATTTTTTGTCATGTCGTACAAAGTTCGTACTTTTGCATTTTGTATTGAAAACAATATTTAATTAAATAAAAACATGAAGAAAACCCTATTAACGATTGCTACTATGGCAGTTATTGCAACAGGATGTCAGCACAAAGCCCAGCTCACGTCGGGCGTCAACACTGACAATTTCGACACCACGGCCCGTCTGGAGGACGACTTCTACCAGTATGCCTGCGGCGGCTGGATGGCCAAGAACCCCCTCGACGCCGAGCACTCGCGCTACGGCGCCTTCGACGTGCTGGCGGAGAACGCCTTGAAGAACATCAACGGCATCATCGACAGCGTCTCTAAGAACCAGAACGCCGCCGGCTCGCTGGCCGACAAGATCGCCACGATGTACAACATCGGCATGGACAGCGCCCGTCTGCAGGAGCAGGGTGCCGCCCCGCTGATGCCCTACCTTGAGGAAATCAACGCCCTCAAGACCCGCGAGGATGTGTGGGCCGAGATCCTGAAGATGCACCAGCGCGGCAACACCGTGCTCTTCGGCATCTTCGGCGAGGCCGACAAGGACGATGCCAGCATGTGCATCGCCTGGGCCTACCAGGGCGGCCTCGGTCTGGGCGACCGCGACTACTACCTCCTCGACGAGGGCAACAACAAGAAAATCCGCGAGGGCTACATCGACCTCATGACCAAGGAGTTCGCCATGGCCGGCTACGACAAGATGAGCGGCAAGAAGGCTTCTTCGCTGGCACAGATTGTGATGGCTTTCGAGACCCGTCTGGCCAAAGCCATGAACACCAAGCTTGAGAACCGCGACCCGCAGGCTACCTTCAACCGCTACACCGTTGAGGAGGCCGCCGCCTTCGCACCCAACATCGACTGGAAGGGCTACTTCGAGACCGTCGGCATCATGGACGGCATGAAGAGCTTCAACATTGCCCAGCCCAAGTACTTCGCCGAGGTCAACAAAGTGCTGGCCGACACCGACGTGGAGACCATGAAGGCCTACTTCGCATGGCACGAGATAGTCAGCGCCGCCGGCTACCTGAGCGACGACTTCGTGAACGCCAACTTCGACTTCTTCGGCAAGTTGATGAGCGGCCGCGAGGAGAACCGTCCGCGCTGGAAACGCGTCACTTCCACCGTCGAAGGTGCCATGGGCGAGGCTCTCGGCCAGCTCTATGTCGAGCGCTATTTCCCCGCCGAGGCCAAGACCCGCATGGAGACCCTCGTCAACAACCTGATCGAGGCCCTGGGCCAGCGCATCGACATGGCCACCTGGATGACCGACCAGACCAAGGCCAACGCCCACAAGAAGCTCAGCACCATCTATGTGAAGATCGGCTACCCCAACAAGTGGCGCGACTACAGCGGCCTTGAAATCAAGGACGACAGCTACTATGCCAACGTCGTGCGCAGCAATGAGTTCGACATGGCCTACATGTTCAGCAAGATCAACAAGCCCGTCGACAAGGACGAGTGGCTCATGACCCCGCAGACCGTCAACGCCTACTACAACCCCACGACCAACGAGATTTGCTTCCCTGCTGCCATCCTGCAGCCCCCGTTCTTCCAGTTTGACGCCGACGATGCCGCCAACTACGGTGCCATCGGTGTGGTCATCGGCCACGAGCTGACCCACGGCTTCGACGACCAGGGTCGTCAGTACGACGAAAAGGGTAACCTCAACGACTGGTGGACCGAAGAGGACGCCAAGAACTTCGACGCCAACAAGCAGGTCCTCATCGACGCCTTCAACAACTGCGTCGCCCTCGACGACCCCGAGCTGGGCAAGATGAACGGCAATGGCGAGCTGACCCTCGGCGAGAACATCGCCGACAATGGCGGTCTCCACGTCAGCTACCTTGCCATGCAGAACGCCATGGCCAAGAAGCAGGTCAACAAGGAACAGATGGACGGCTTCACCCCCGAACAGCGCTTCTTCCTGGCCTATGCCGCCGTGTGGGCCAGCAACATCCGCCCCGCCGCTGCCCTGCAGCTCACCCAGATGGATGTCCACTCGCTGGGCCGCAACCGCGTCAACGTGGCACTGCCGCAGGTGACCGAGTTCATCGACGCCTTCGGCATCAAGGAAGGCGACGGCATGTGGCTCGCCCCCGAGAAACGCGTCGTGCTCTGGTAGTCTGACTATCAGCAATATAATGCATACCGCCAAAAATAATTTTGGCGGTATGTATTTTTATGTATTTTGCACTCGCATAGCCGACAGTGGGATGTGTCTAAATGATGTGCATTTTCGCCGAAGATTATGGCTGGCAAAATCACACCGGCAATGGTGGCATTGCGCTTGGGGATAAACCTGTAAGCGCAATGTTGTTATAAAAAAGGCTGTGCCAGATGGCACAGCCTTTTTCATTATCCGTGTTATTGCTTCTTCTTGATCAGCATGGAGAGTAGTATGCTGACCACCAGGATGCCGAGGATGACGGCGAGGGAGGCGAGGGTTGGCAAATGCCAGCCGAAGAATTCGCCGCCTATCATCTTGAGGCCGATGAAGCAGAGGAGGGCGCCGAGGCCATAGTGGAGAAGCCAGAAGCGGTCGGCGATGTCGGAGAGCAGGAAGAAGAGCGAGCGGAGACCCATGATGGCGAAGATGTTGGAGGTGTAGACGATGACGGGGTTCTGTGTGACGGAGAAGACGGCGGGGATGGAGTCGACGGCAAAGATGATGTCGGAAAACTCTATCACCAGCAGCACGAGGAAGAGGGGCGTCATCTTGCCGGCGTGGAAGAAGTCGTGGCCGTGGCTCTCCTGTGTGACGGGGAAGTGCTTGGAGGCGAAGCGCACCACAGGGTGTTTGGCGGTGTCTATATGCTCTTCACTCTGCGGGCGGAACATCTTGACGCCGCTGTATAAGAGTATCACGCCGAAGACGGCCAGCATCCAGGAAAACTTGGTGACCAGAGCGCCGAGGGCAAAGATGAAGATGAAGCGCAGCACGATGGCGCCGAATATGCCCCAGAAGAGCACGCGGTGGTAGTACTCCTTTTTGATGCCGAAGGAGACGAAGATCATTATCATCACGAAGATGTTGTCTATGGAGAGGCTTTCTTCGAGGAAGTAGCCGGCGAGGAACTCCGACATCATCTCGCGGCGGTAGGCGCCGAGGTCGACGGTGGCGTCGGCCGGAGGTATCATCCAGTCGCCGAAGAAGAGGATGAGTACTGCGAAGCCCATGGCCATGGAGACCCAGATGGCCGTCCAGATGGCCGCCTCCTTGACGCCAACGACGTGGTCTTTCTTGTGGAAGACGAAGAGGTCGAGGGTGAGCATCACCACCACAAAGATCATGAAGAGTGTGAAGAATAATGTATTCATTTGCACAATATTTTGTTCTGTTCGGTGTTAATAACGACGATGACGGCCAAATATTGTGACATATTCTGGAGTTTTCTCAAGGTGGGTGCCTTCACCATCGGCGGCGGCTACGCCATGATACCGCTGATGCAGCGCGAGCTGGTGGAACGCCACAAATGGATGGGTGAGGAGGAGTTCATGGACGAGGTGGCGCTCTCGCAGGCTATGCCGGGCGTCTTTGCCGTCAACATGGCCGCCATGACGGGCTACCGGCTGCGCGGCGTCTGGGGGGCTGCGGCGGCCATAGTGGGCAACGTGCTGGTGCCTATAGTGTTCATACTGCTGCTGGCAATGTTCTTCCGCACCTTCCGCGAGAACGCCGTGGTTGAGCGCATCTTCCTCGGCTTGAGGCCAGCCGTGGTGGCGCTGATTGCGGTACCGGTGTTCACTATGGCGCGGAGCGCCAAGGTGACGTGGAGCAACGTGTGGATACCCGTGGCGAGTGCCTTGCTGATATGGCTGCTGGGAGTCAGCCCGATTATCATCGTCCTTGCAGCTGCCTTGGGCGGCTACCTGTACTCGTTACTCAAACCCCATAACTCATAACTCGCAGATGATATTCCTCCAGCTTTTCTACACGTTTCTGATAATCGGCGCCTTCACCTTCGGCGGTGGCTACTCGATGATAGCCCTGATACAGGGCGAGGTGGTTGGCCATTGGGGCTGGATGACCGCCGAGGAGTTCACCGACCTGCTCGCCGTGAGCCAGATGACCCCAGGCCCTGTGGGCATCAACACCGCCACCTATGCAGGCTATACCGCCGTTGTCAACGCCGGCTATCCGCAGTGGGCCGGTGTGTGTGGCTCGCTGCTGGCTTCCTTCGCCGTGATAATCATTCCCGTGGCGCTGGTGATGCTTGTCGGCGGCTGGTTGTTGAAGCATAAAGACGAACCCCGCATGGCTGTCGTCATGAAAGTCATACGTCTTGCCGTCGTCGGCCTTGTGGCTGCGGCGGCGCTTGGCCTCATGGGCGTGGAGAGCTTCGGTGTGGCGGGTCTCAACAAGCGTTTTGTAGTGTCGGTGCTCATCTTCGCCGCCGCTTTCGTGGCGCTGTGGCGCTACAAGGTGAGCCCCATATACATCATTCTTGCCTCCGGCATAGCAGGACTGGTGGCCTTCAGCGTTTAGCTTATCCTGTATCGTTTGATGAAGCGCAGCGAGAGGCACGCCGTGACGAAGTACACCCCTGCCTGAACCCACAGCGCCAGGTATTCGCCCCTCACTTGTGCCAGCGTGGCCCCCATGGAGCTGATGCGCACGAAGCCCTGTATGCCCGGTGTGGAGGGGAAGAGGTAGCTGAAGACGAGCCAGAAGCGTGGCATATTGCTCTGCGGCCACACAACTCCGCTCAGGAAGAACAGTATCACCGAGAAGAACAGGCAGCACAGCAGCATGCTCAACCGCTCGCGGGCAAATAGGTTGCCCATCGTCATCGCGAAACATGTGATGGCTATCACATATGGCAGCACCAGCATCATCACGTCGGAGGGGCGCCCCAGCTGAGGCATGCCGAACCAGTGCGGTATCAGCCAGAGGTCTAACAGCGTGATGGGGAAGTATATGAGCATGAAGCACAGGGCGCGGCCTGCGGTGACGCGGTATACCGAGCGTCCGCGCAGGTGCGGCGGTATCAGCCGCAAGGCCTTGCGGTTCTCGTTGGCGTCGCCGCACAGCACGCAGATGCCGAAGAAGAGCGTCTGGTGCACCACAAGCATCAGCAGCGCCGGTATGAAGTAGGACGCGTAGCCGCCACCGGGGTTGTACAGCTTCACGTCGTCGTAGCCCACGGGTTGCACCGTCGTCTCGGCCTGCTCGCCCGTGACGCCCTCTGCGGCCTGGTGCTCAAGCTGCGTGGTCTGCATCTCGTCGATGAGCACATTGCTGCCGCCCATCAGCGCATTCTTGTAGTATATGAACGAACTGATGTCCGTCACCACCGTCACCGTGGCCGTCTCATTGTGTGCCACCCGGTAGTCGTAGTCCTTTGGCATCAGGAAGATGCTCTTCACCTCGTGGCGTCGCAGGAGTTCCTCGGCGTCGGCGAGGCTTGCGCAGCGGTAGGCCACCTCCACCTCCGGCGTGGCGTCCAGCTTGTGGGCGAAGCGCTTGGAGGCCGTGCCCTGCGAGAGGTCCACCACCGCCACCGGCATCTCTGTGAGCATCTCCGGATGGTAGATGTAGTAGTAGAGTGGGGGATAGACCGCCGTGGCGAGGAAGAAGATAACCACCGTCGTCTTGTCGCTGAAGACGCGGCGCACTTCGGCGGCGAAGACGTCCCAGATGTCTTTCATGTTGCCCATCAGTCTCTTCAGCATGCCAGCCTCCTTTCGTATTGACGGCTCCACATGGCAGCGCCGATGACTGCCAGCACGCCGAAGGCCACCAGCGAGGCCGTCTGTGGCCAGCACACGTCGAGGCCGTTGCCGAACTGCGTGATGTCGCGCATCGCCAGGAAATAGTGGCGCAGCGGGAACAGCAGGCTGAAGGCCTGCATGGGCAGCGGCATGGCGTCCACCGGGAAGGAGAACCCGCACATGGTGAAGCTCAGCGTGGCGTAGGCCGAGGTGAGGCTCATGGCCACCGACGGGTCGGGCACGCAGCCCATGAGGAAGATTGCCGCACACTGCGCCGCCGCCACCAGCAGCAGCGAGTGCAGCACCAGCAGCAGCCAGCTGCCCTCCATGGGCATCCCCATGGGGCCGTACATGATGAAGTTGGCCACAACAGCCAGCATGGTGTACCACGCTGTGTAGGGCAGAGCCTTGCCCACAAGGGCTTTCAGGGCATTGCCGCCGGCCTTGCGCATCCACGAGCGCACCGTGCGCTCCTGCCGCTCGCGCCCTATGACGTAGGCCGTGTGCAGCATGGCCATCAGCGCTATGATGCCCGGTATCAGGGTGGTCATCAGGTAGATGCAGTAGCTGGCCTTGGTGTTGCCGACGGGATGGGTGTCGAGGGCCACAGGCTGTATGATGCCCATGATGGCGTCGTCCTTGTAGCCTTTCTTGCGCAGCACCTCGCGCTGCACAGCCCCGGCGGCCAGCTTGCCCATGGTGGCCAGCTGACGGTAGCTCAGCGAGCCCGCCAGCAGGTAGGACTGGTTGGTGTAGAGGCTGAAGCGCGGCGCGTGGAACTGCAGCAGCTCGTTGTAGGTGCCCGCGGGTATCTCGTAGAAGGCGAATATCTCGCCGCGCTGCATGGCCTTGCGGGCTTCTGTGTGGTTGTCGTAGACAGCCGCCACGGTGACCCCCTGCGTGGCCTCCAGTTCGTGACACAAGCGGCGCGAGAGGTAGCTGTGGTCCAGGTCCACCACCCCTACGGGCAGCTTCTGCGGCTGTCCTTCTTGCGTCATGGTGGCGAAGAAGACGACAGAAAACACCACGCCCAGCGTCAGGATGACCAGGTAGCGCGGACTGTGCCAGATGCGCCTCAACTCTCTATTTACAACCCTCATCATGGAGTGGTTATCGGTTATCGGTTATTGGTTATGGGTTATGGGTTATGGGTTATGGGTTATCGGTTGTTAGTTATCGATGATTGGTTGGATGGTTGCAATTCTTTTCAATAACCTATAACCAATAACCGATAACCAAATAACCTAAATGTCCATTATCGCCGTCATGCCGGGTTTCAGGCCCTCGATGTGCTCCTGTGGCACCACCTTCACGTCGAAGCTTTTGACGTCATACTGGCCGTTGGTCTTCGTGGCGCGCCAGGTGGCGTAGCTGGCCATGGCCTGCACCTTGCGCACAGTGCAGCTGTAGGTCTGCTCGCCCAGTGCCGGTATGCGCACCTGCACCGTGGAGCCTGTGGCAATGTCCTTCAGGCGGTCTTCCCTGACGGCGAAGAAGAACCACGCGTCGTCCATGTTGAGCACGCTCACCACGGGGCTTCCCGTGCCTATCAGGTCGCCCACCTTGGCGAAGAGCTCCACCACTTCGCCGTCGCACGGCGCTATGAGGTAGCTGTCGTCCAGGTAGCTCTGCACCTCGGCCACAGCGCCACCGGCTCTGCCCACCAAGGCCGCCGCGGCGTCGATGTCCTCGCGCTGGGCACCCTCCTGGGCCATGAGGTACTGCTGCTCGGCAGCAGCGCAGTCGGCCTGCGCCACCTTGTACTTGGCCTCCACCTCGTCATACTGCTGCGCGCTCACTACCCCCTTCTCCTTCAGGCTCTTCACGCGCTCGTAGCTCTTGCGGTACACCTCCTCGGCGGCCTTGGCCTTTTGCCACACCTGGTAGGCCATCTCCTTCTGCTGGCTGCGTGCGCCGGCCTGAGCCTTGCGGCTCTGGGCGCTGGCAGCGTTGCGGGCAGCCTCGGCCTGCAGCATCTTGGCGTCCACCTGGCGGCTGGCAATGTGCGCCAGCGTGTCGCCGCGCCTCACATGGTCGCCCTCCTTGACGTAGAGGGTGTCCACATGTCCCGGCACCATGTTGCTCACGCGGTACTCCGACGCGTCGGCCTCGCCGGCTATCAGCTCCTTTTGCGGGCGTATGGCCACCAACCCCACCAGCATCACTATCACCACCGTGGCAATCACAACCGCCAGTCCGGCCCATAGACTCTTGTTGTTCTCTTTCATATTCTTAAATGTATATAAAACTCATAACTCATAACTCTTCCCCTGTCGCCTGCTTGAGGTACACCTTGCCCATGGCGATCTCTATGTCGGCGTCCACCAGCTCGGTCTGCGCCTGCAGCCATGCCGTCTGCGCCATCATCAGGTCGCTGCTGCTGCACATGCCGGCCTTGAAACTCTCGTCGGCCAGCCGCAGGTTCTCCTCGGCCTGTGCCACGAGGCTCTCGGCCTGCGCCTTCTTCTTGTAGGCCAGCTCCAGCTCGTAGCGCACCTTGTTGACCTGCAGCTCTATCAGCTCGCGGGCCTCCTCTGTCTGGTACTCAATTTCGCGCCGTTTGGCCTTGGCGGCCTTGACGGCGTAGATGCCGCCCACATGCACCAGCGGCACGTTCACCGCCACGCCGGCCATCCAGGTGCCGCCCCACGTGTTGCTGAAGCCGTCGAACACGTTGGGGTTGCTCATCAGGTAGCCGCCCGTCAGCACTATATTGGGCTTCAGTGTGCTGGCGGCCATGCGCACCCCCTCGCGGGCTATGCTGTCGCTGACGCGCAGCATGCGCATCTCGCCGCGCCGGGCGCAGACGCTGTCGAGGTCTACCGCGCCGTCGCGCCCGCCGTCGTGCATGGCGTCGCCGAAGTCGGAATAGTTGACGTCGTAGTCGGCGTCCAGCGGCATGCCGCAACGCTGCGCCAGCAGCATCTTGGCCAGCGCCAGCCCGTTGGTGGCCTTGGTGAGGTTCATCTGCGCCTCGTTCTGCTTCACGCGCACCTTGGCCAGGTCGCCGCGCGTGGCCATCTCGGCCTCCACGGCCAGCTGCACATTGTTCTCCAGGGTGTCCAGCAAGGCGGCGTAGCGCTCCGCCAGCTCTTTCTTGTGCTGCACGCTCACCACCTGCCAGTAGGCCTCGTCCACGCTCACCAGCAGCGCCTCGCGCTCCTTGTCATACTGCATGCCGCTCAGCTCGTCCAGCAGCCGTGCCGTGCGGTAGGCCGCCAGCAGTTTGCCGCCCATATACACGGGTTGCGTAAGCGTCACCGCCGCCACGCCCATGTTGCGCGTGTCAGTCTCCAGCCCCTGCACAATCTCGTTGCCCACATCGTTGAGGTGCGGCCCAAGGTTCGACGAGGCCAGCATGTTGTCGAGCCGCGTGGCTATGGTGTTGCCCACCACGGGCACGTCGTCGAACTCGCGGTGCACCGCCGTGCCGAGGTCGGCCACCACCTCGTCGCCCATGCGGCCTATTCGCTCCTTGTTGTCCTCGCTCAGCAGGTTGACGCTCTTCTGCATCCACATGTAGCCACCGTTGGCGCTCACCTTGGGCAGCATCTGCCACAGCGCCACCTTCTGCAGCGCATCGGTCTCCTCGCGCTTCATCTCGCTGCGTTTCAGGCCGCTGTTGGCACGCAGCGCCCTCGCACGGCAGGTGTCGAGCGTGAGCACCTCCTGCGCCGTGGCTCCGAGGCCGAGAGCAAGCGCCAAGGCTGTTAGTATCACTTTTTTGCAGGGCATATATTGTTCATTTATAATTTTATAAGCATTTTATTTTAACATTACGCCGTCCCGAAAACAACGCCCTGTCTGCAAAAAATGTGCCAACCACATGGCCTGACATAAAAAAAATATTGCTGTCAGTCCTGTCAGCCGTGCTGCCGGTTCGGAGTCCCTACGGACGTTCAACCGCCGAGGGGCGTAGTTCCGCCGCCTCCGTGACGGCACTTCTTCCACCGAGGGGCGTAGTTCCGTCGCCTCCGCGACGGCACTTCTTCCGCCGAGGGGCGTAGTTCCGCCGCCTCCGCGACGGCACTTCTTCCGCCGAGGGGCGTAGTTCCGCCGCCTCCGCGACGGCACTTCTTCAGTAGTTCTTCAGTAGTTCTTCAGTCAAACACTGAAGAACTACTGAAGAACTACTGAAGAAGTGCCGTAGGGGCTCCGTAGGGGATGCGGCGCAGGTGGATTTTTTTTCGACGTCTGACAATAAAAAGGTGCGACTGTCGTTAATGGGGAAAACTTCAAATAATAAAACCATGAAAAGCATAGCAATACTCACGGGCGGCGGCCCCGCCCCCGGAATGAACACCGTGGTGGCCTCCGTGGCCAAGACCTTCCTGCGCGACGGCTACCGTGTCATCGGTCTGCATGGCGGCTACAGCGCCCTCTTCACCGACAAGCCCCGCATGCAGGACCTCGACTTCCTCACTGCCGACGAGATTTTCAACAAGGGTGGCAGCATCCTGAAGATGAGCCGCTTCAAACCCACAGCCGAGGACTTCGAGCAGCGCTTCAACCTCAAGCTTTTCACGGAGAACGAGATCAAGCTGCTCGTCACCGTCGGCGGCGACGACACGGCCAGCACGGCCAACCGTATTGCCAAGTTCCTGGCCGACAAGCACTACCCGATAGCCAACATCCATGTGCCCAAGACCATCGACAACGACCTGCCGCTGCCCAACAGCAGCCCCACCTTCGGCTACAACAGCGCCAAGGCGCAGGGCTGTGTGCTGGCCACCGCCGTCATGGAGGATGCCCGCACCAGCGAGAACTGGTTCGTCGTCAGCGCCATGGGCCGCTCCGCCGGCCACCTGGCCCTCGGCATCGCCGGCGCCTGCCACTACCCGATGGTCATCATACCGGAGTTCTTCAACAAGACTGAGATCACCGTCGACAAGATTATCAACATGGTTGTCAGCTGCATCGTGAAGCGCAAGCTGATGGGCATCAACTACGGCGCCGCCATGATTTCTGAGGGTGTCTTCCACTCGCTGAGCGACGAGGAGATCAAGAACAGCGGCATCCACTTCAGCTACGACGAGCACGGCCACCCCGAACTTGGCAAAGTCAGCAAGGCCCACATCTTCAATGACCTGCTGGAGCGCAAAGCCAAGGAGATAGGCCTTAAGGTGAAGACCCGCCCCGTGGAAATCGGCTACGAGATACGCTGCCACACGCCCATTGCCTTCGACCTGACCTACTGCTCGCTGATGGGCATGGGTGTGCACACGCTCTTCAACCAGGGCTGCACGGGCTGCATGGTGTACGTGGACCATCAGGGTGGCGTGAAGCCGCTGTACCTCAAAGACCTGCAAGACCCCGAGACCGGCAAGATACCACCGCGACTGGTCAACGTGAACTCCAACAAGGTGCAGAGCTATGTGAACGACATCATGGACTACATCACGCCTGCCGACTACGAGGCGGCGCGCAAGTACCTGCCCAACCCCGAGGAGTATGACTTCAAGAAGATTCTCAACTGGTAAGCAGAGAGTTGAAAGTGGAAAACGGAAAGTGGAAAGTTGAGAGTGGACAACGGAAAGTGAGAACCGAAAGAGGAAACTGGAAGGTCGTGATGCTGATTTGTGTCGGCCTTGCTTTCCACTTTCCTCTTTCCACTTTCCACTCTGCCTTCGGCCAGTCGAAACAGCAGCTGGAGAAGGACAAGGCCAAGGTGGAGCAGGAGCTGAAGAAGCTCTCGGGCGACCTGAGCAAGGCCAAGAAGAACAGCCGAAACAACCAGCAGCAGATTAATCTGCTGGACAAGAAGATAGGCGAACGCACCAAGCTGATAAACAACATCAACGGACAGCTGAACCTGCTGGACGTGCAGATGACGCAGACGCAGGACAGCATCACGCTGATGCAGAGCCAGGTGGACTCGATGAAGCGGGAGTATGCACACGTGGTGCGTGTGCTCTACGGCGAGCGCGGGAGCCTGGACAAGGTTGTGCTGCTGCTCGACACCAAGAGCTACAACACCGCCTACCTGCGCGCCAAGTATTTCCGCGACTACAGCCGCTACCGCCGCCGCCAGGCAGCCCACATCCGCCAGAAGGAGGAGGAGCTGCACAGCGCCGGTGTGGACCTGGCGCGCCAGCAGCGCGAGACCACCTCGCTGCTGGCCCAGGAAAAGAGGCACAAAGACGAGCTGGCACGTGAGCAGCGCGAACGCCAGCAGAGCCTGAAGAAAAGCCGCCAGCAGGAGAAGGACCTGCAGGCGCAGATCAACAGGAAGGAGAAGCAGAAACGCCAGCTGCAGCAGCAGATACAGAAGATTATCAACGAAGAGATTGCCAAGGCCCGCAAGGCCAACGCAGCAAGCAGCGGCAACGCCAAGCCGGCAGCCGTGGACATGGCGCTGAGCAGCGACTTTGTCTCCAACAAAGGTCGTCTGCCGTGGCCGGTGAGCTACACCAAGGTGACGCGCGAGTACGGGCGCTACACGCACTCGTCGGGCGGCCAGAACATGAACAACGGCATAGACTTGGTGTGCAAGAGCGGCGCGGCGGTGCAGTGTGTGTTCGAGGGCACGGTGAGCCGCGTGTTTACGTGTCCCAACGGCACTAAGGGCATCATCGTGCGCCACGGCGAGTACATGTCGGTGTATACCAACATGGGCAGCGTCACTGTGCGCGAGGGCGCCAAAGTGAACACGAAGCAGAACCTCGGCACGGTGTACACCAACAGCGACGGTGTGGCGGAGTTCAGCTTCCAGCTGTGGAAAGGCACTGCGTCGCAGAACCCGAGGAACTGGCTGAGATAGTTATGAGTTAAGAGTTATGAGTTAATAGTTTGTGTAGGTGGGAGATAATGTTTATTTCATATCGGACGCCCATCTGGGCAGCGGCGCCGACTCGCGTGAGCGCGAGAGGCAACTGTGCCGTTGGCTCGACGCCGTCAAGGCCGACTGCGGCGAGCTGTTCCTGCTGGGCGATATGTTCGACTTCTGGTTCACCTACCGCTATGTGGTGCCGCGCGGCCATGTGCGCCTGTTGGGCAAGCTGGCCGAGATGAGCGACGCGGGGGTGAGGGTACACTTCTTCATCGGCAACCACGACATGTGGATGTTCGACTACCTGGAGAAGGAGTGCGGCGTGGCCATGCACGACGAGCCGGAGGTGTTCTGCTTTGGCGGCAAGCGCTTCCTGGTGGGCCACGGCGACGGCCTCGGGCACCTGGACCGACAGTTCGACATGCTTCGCAAGGTGTTCCGCAGCCGCCTGAACCAGCGCCTCTTTGCCATGCTGCCGCCGTCATGGACCTTTCCCATCGCCAACCGTTGGAGCGACAACAACAAGGAGAAGCACGCCCGCGAAGATTGCTTGCACTATATGGGCGACGAGCGCGAGGGCATCGTCCTCTATTGCAAGGAGAGGCTGAAAGCGGAGCGGATAGACTACTGTGTCTTCGGGCACCGCCACACGCCGCTGACCCGCATGATAGGGGATGGGTGCACCTACGTGAACACCGGCGACTGGCTGCTGAACCGCAACTATGCCGTCTTCACGCCGTCAAGCGGCGAGATGAGGCTCGGCGACGCTGCGGCAGAGGGGCTCGCGGAGCCTGGCCCCGGGGCCGACGGCAGGTGACAGCCTGTGATTAAAAGAGTGTGGCACAGCATAATCGGTACAGGTGCCAACTTTTTTTGGAAAATAATGTACGCGGATTGAATAATTCTTCGTATCTTTGCACCCGATTTTAGAGTGCAAAAAACAAAAAAACAACTATAGAAACATGAAAGGTAGAACCATCATCCAGATTGTGTTGGGTGTCGTAATCGTCGCCCTGGCCTACATGCTGTACAGCAGCATCATGAAACCTGTGCGTTTTGAAAACGAGTACACGAAGCGCCGCGACGCCTGCGCCGAGAAACTGAAAGCCATACGCGCCCTTGAGGATGCCTACAAGATCACCTACGGCACCTATATGGGCAGCTTCGACACCCTCATCAACCGCCTCATGAACGAGGACAGCATGAAGACAATCGTCAAGGTGACCAACTACGACGTTATCCCCGCCGACGTTGACATCAACGAGGTGCCCGAGAAAGAGGCCGTCGAGAAAGGTTACGTCAGCCGCAAGGAGATGTTCATCAACCCCATCGCCAAACTGCGCGAGGACAAGAAGCTCAACACCATCGACGCTTCGGGCCACACCGTGCAGATGACTGACGAGCAGATCAAGAACCTGCGCTATGTGCCTTATCCCAAAGGAGAGAAGAACGAGTTTGAGCTGCAGGCCGGCATGATTGACAAGAGCGGCTTCATGGTGCCCGTGTTCGAGTGCAAGGTGCCCCTGAAGGTGCTGTTGAGCGACATGGATCACCAGCAGGTGGTGAACAAGATTGCCGAGATTGAGCAGGTGTCTGGCCGCTATGCCGGTTGGAAGGTCGGCGACATGACACAGGCTGTTACTGATGGTAATTTCGAGTAGCCGATGTATAGATGCAAGACATTGATTGCCACTGACGGCGACTTTGTTTCGCAGGAGAAAAGATTATCCATTTGCCTTGGGGCCAATGGATTTTCTTTTTCGGAGACAACGGCGTCGGGAATGCTGCTTACTTTCGGCGAGGCCGAGGGGAAGCACGCCGCAACCATCACGGAGGCTACGCGCGAGGTAAAGGCTTTCTTTGCCGAGGCGGGTATACGTCCGCTGGGTTACAGGGGCATGGAGCTGATAGTGATGAGCGACGCGAGCACATGGGTGCCCGACGAGCTGTATGCCGTCACGTCGAACCGCCAGTACCTGAAACTTGTGGGTGGCGATGCTTTGTCTGTGATGACGTGCCACAGCGACGCCATAGGTTCCACGGCGGTCTTTGCCTGCAACGACCAGCTGGTCATGGGCTTCAAGGTTGCCCTGCCCGGACTCACAGTGATGCACCAGCATGCCAAAATGGTGCAGCTCAAAGAGCGCAGCAAGAGCCATCCGCTGCTCTTCGCACACTGGCGCGAAGGCATGGTTGACGTTACGGCCTGCAAGGACGGACGTTACATCTTCGGCAATTCGCTGCGATATGATGGCACCGATGAGGCGGTGTTCCGCCTGATGGAGGTCGTCAAGGCTTGCGAGATGGGGGGCGACAGCACAGAGCTGATGCTTTGCGGCGATGTGGATAGGGAAATCTTCACAATGATGCGGCCTTATTTCCCCAAGACCACGCTGTATGGCGGCGAGGTGACGCGTTTCGCCAACGATGAGTTCCAGAAGCTGCGCACCTACAAGTACGCCCTAATCTTAATGTAAGTATGCGCATTATCGCCGGTAGCCTCAGAGGACGGCGGCTCAACCCGCCACAGAACCTGCCTGTGCGTCCCACGACAGACATGGCGAGGGAAAGCCTGTTCAATATCCTCAACAACTATGTGGACTATGAGGAGTGCTCTGTGATGGACCTCTTCGCCGGTACAGGTGCAGTGAGTTTTGAGTTCGTGTCGCGCGGTGTACACGAAGTGACAAGCATAGATGTCAACGTGCAATGCACCGACTATATCAAGGCAGAGTGTACTCGTATGGGTGTGCGCAACATGCACGTCGTGCGTGCCGATGTCTTCGACCTGCTCAAGCGCGCCAACCGCAAGTTCGACATAGTCTTTGCCGACCCTCCCTATGCCCTCGAGGGGCTTGTCACGCTGCCCGACCTCGTCTTCGAGCGCCAGGTGCTGACCGAAGACGGTATCTTTGTGCTTGAACATCCCAGGGAGTATTCCTTCGAGGAGCATCCGCACTTCTGGCAGCACCGTAATTACGGCAAAGTGAACTTCACCTTTTTTGCAAACAAATTAGAAGAATAACATATCATGAAAGCAGTAGTTAAGACCAACTTCAACTTCCCGAAACAGAAGAGCCTCTATGTGGGCAAAGTGCGCGATGTGTACAACATCGACGACAAGTATATGGCCATGGTCGTGAGCGACCGTATCTCGGCCTTCGACGTGGTGCTGCCCAAAGGCATACCCTACAAGGGTCAGGTGCTGAACCAGATCGCCGCCAAGTTCCTCGACGCCACCGCCGACATACTGCCCAACTGGAAGCTTGCCACGCCCGACCCCATGGTCACTGTGGGCCTGAAATGCGAGGGATTCCGCGTGGAGATGATAGTGCGCGGCTACCTGGCAGGCAGTGCCTGGCGCGAGTACAAGGCCGGGGCCCGCACCCTCTGCGGCGTGCAGTTGCCCGAGGGCATGGTGGAGAACCAGAAGTTCCCCACGCCCATCGTCACCCCCACCACCAAGGCCGACGAGGGACACGACGAAAACATCAGCCGCGAGGAAATCATCCGCACGGGCCTCGTCAGCAAGGAAGACTACGACCAGCTTGAGAAATACGCCCTGCAGCTCTTTGAGCGCGGCACCAAGATTGCCGCCGAGAAGGGCCTCATCCTTGTCGACACCAAGTATGAGTTCGGCAAGCGCGACGGCAAGATATACCTCATCGACGAGATACACACGCCCGACAGCAGCCGCTACTTCTACGCCGACGGCTACGAGGAGCGCCTGAAGAAGGGTGAGCACCAGCGCCAGCTCAGCAAGGAGTTTGTGCGCGAGTGGCTGATGGCCAACGACTTCCAGGGCAAGGAAGGGCAGAAGGTGCCCGAAATGACCGACGAGATCGTGAACAGCATCAGCGACCGCTACATAGAGCTCTACGAGCACATCACCGGCGAGCGCTTCCAGAAAGCCGACGACTGCGCCGACGTGGCAGCCCGCATCGAGAAGAACGTCACCGATTATCTCAAGACGCTCTGATGGAGATAGAGCGCAAATACCTTGTGCGTGAGCTGCCGGACAATCTCGACAGCTATCCGCACACAGAGATTGAGCAAGGATATCTAAGCACATCGCCCACCCTGCGCATCCGCAGGATGGGCGATTCTTATATTCTCACCGTCAAGGAGCGGTGCCACACGTCGACCTCGGCCATTGTCAACCGTGAAGAAGAATTTGCCCTTGCACCAGACAGTTACAATTCACTGAAGGCAAAGTGCGAAGGGATAATGGTCTGCAAGACTCGCTACCGCATTCCGGTAGGGGAGTACACCGCAGAACTTGATATCTTCCATGGTGTCCATGAAGGTCTGTGCCTTGTGGAGGTGGAGTTCCCCTCTGTGGCAGCGACCGATGCTTTCACGCCCCCGACGTGGTTCGGCAATGACGTGAGCGGCGACCCGCACTATCGCAACAGCTGGTTGGCACACAATATCGGCAACTGAAAAGAAAAAAACATTGCAATACCATAACATTATGAAAAAAATCATTCTCGCAATTGTGGTTTTCGTCATGCTGATTCCATGCGTGGCCACAGCTCAGGATGCAGACAGCTCAGCGCACAATGTGTTGCCGTCCATTGCTCCCACCTACGACAGCATCTTCAGCATGGTGCAGAATAAGAAAAGCCGCTATTACTATCCAAAACTGGCCAAACGGTTCATGCGTGGCGACACAACGCTCGACCTGCAGGAGTTGCGCTGCCTGTACTATGGATACCCCGTGCAGGAGAACTTCAATCCATATTCCCGAAGTGCAGAGTTAGCGACTGTCAATGAAATCTTGAATCATGATAATGTAAGCGTGTCCGACTTCAAGCGGGCTTATAAGGTGGCAGAAAAAGGTCTGTCGAAGAAACCGTCGGACCTGACGGCGGCATACTGGAAGGTTATTGCAGCATACTATGGCTTTGGCGAAGGAAGCAAAGAGCTGGAGCGGTCGCGCATTCAGTTTGACCAATTGCAGATTGCAACTGCGTCGACAGGCAGCGGCACAGCAGAAAGCCCTTTCTTCGTCACATCGGTAGGTCATTCCTACACCATAATGAACATTTTGGGGGTACAACCTCAAATGCAAATGCTGATATACGACACCGCACTCCATTTCATCTGCGACGCTTTCCCCGTGGTGGATGAGGACGACAACGAAGACACACTCTATTTTGAGGTAAGCCAGTGCATGAAATTCTGGTCCATGGACAAAGACGATGAGTCAGATAATCTGAAACAAAAGACAGTCAGAATTGAAGCTGGCCAACACTTTATACTTCGTCCGCGTTCCATTAAAGGCAAAAACAGCAAGTTCGACATAGTGCTGATGGAGACCTATAGTAAACCATTGAACATAGAATCATCAGACAGCCTTTTTGCCGAGCCAGGAGAACCGGGTACCATCGAAGGATATTTCGGCCACGATGCCGACACTACCCACACATTGCTTATCACCAAGAGCCGATGCGACAAAGCCTTCGACTTCGACAGCAAAATATACGATTACCATGCGATGCAGTGGCAACCTACCAGCAACCACGGCAACTGGCCTAAAGCATTAGGCGTGGAAATATGGCCAGGCCGCATATCGTTCATTGATATCAGCAACCTGCGCAGAAAGAAATAGCAAATGAAACGCATACCACACACATTTACCATTGTATTTGCACTGATTGTCTTTGCGGCGGTTCTAACATGGATAGTACCGTCAGGCGAATACATGCGGCAGACGGTTGACGGCCGCGAAGTGGTACTGAACGATTCGTTCCATCGCGTAGACTCTGCGCCACAGACATGGCAGGTGTTCAGCGCCCTGTTCAACGGCTTCGTCGACAAGGCCGACATCATCGTCTTCATCCTCATGGTCGGCGGCGCCTTCTGGATACTCAACAACTGCCACGCCATCGACGTCGGCGTTATGGCTTTCCTGCGCCGTGTGCAACGCCTGAGCCGTTACAAGCTTGTCAGCAAGCTGGGGGTGAACAATATCATCATCACACTCGTCATGCTGCTCTTCAGCCTCTTCGGCGCCGTTTTCGGCATGAGCGAGGAGACGATAGCTTTCGTCGTTGTCTTTATCCCGTTGGCCATCCAGATGGGCTACGACAGCATCGTCGGAGTCTGCATGTGCTATGTGGCTGCACATGTAGGCTTCGCGGGAGCCATGCTCAACCCCTTCACTATCGGCATCGCGCAAGGCATTGCCGGCCTGCCGCTCTTCTCCGGCCTCGAATACCGCTTCTTCTGCTGGGTGACGCTCACTGTCGTTGGTATAGCCTTCGTCCTGTGGTATGCCGCACGTGTGAAGGCCAAGCCCGAACGCAGCCCGGTCTATAAGCTCGACGACTACTGGCGCGAGCGCGCCTCCTCGACGGAGCAGTCCACGCTCACCGTCCGCCATATCCTGATACTCATTCTGCTGCTGCTCACCATCGTGGCCCTTGTCGTAGGTGTCCTTGCCTGGGGGTGGTATATAGCCGAGATATCGGCCCTCTTCCTGGCCATGGGAATCCTGGCAGGCATCATCGACCGCCAGTCGGCCGACGACATCGCCAAGCTCTTCCTTGCCGGCTGCAAAGACATTCTCTCCGCAGCCCTTGTCGTGGGGCTTGCTTCCGGCATCATCTTCATCCTGCGCGACGGGCACATCATGGACACCCTCCTCTACGGCCTCAGCCGCTCGCTGGCGCATACCGGCGAGGTGGCTTCGCTCGCCGTCATGTATGTCTTCCAGACCCTGCTCAACATCGTCATGCCGAGCGGCAGCGCCAAGGCGGCCCTCACCATGCCCATCATGACGCAGTTCGCCGACCTCATCGGCGTCAGCCGCCAGACCACCGTGCTGGCCTTCCAGTTCGGCGACGGCTTCACCAACATGCTCACGCCCACAAGCGGCGTCCTCATCGGCGTCCTCGGCATCGCCCGCATACCCTACGGCACGTGGCTCCGCTGGGTGTGGAAGTTCATCCTTGCCCTCATAGCCATAGGCTTCATTCTCATGCTCCCCACGCTATGGTTAGAATTGCCCGGCTTCTGACATTGCTCCTTCTCGGCACTACAGCGCTGCATGCACAAGACAGCACCTATGCGCGCCGCATCATCCGCGACCTCACAGCGCCCGAGATGTACGGGCGCGGCATGCAGAACCGCGGCGACTCCATAGCCGCCCATTATGTGCGTTCCGAACTCATGGCCAACGGCGTCAGGCCCCTCGGCGACGACTACTACCAGTATTTCCGCTTCCAACAGACTCGCACGCGACCGCCCATAGTGCGTGCCGGCTACCGCTCGCAGAATGTCTGCGGCTATATCCCCGGCGAGGTGGACACCATGATTGTCTTCACCGCCCACTACGAACACCTCGGCATGAGCGGCGACACCATCTTCCCCGGCGCCCACGACAACGCCAGCGGCACCGCCGCCGTGCTCGACCTGGCCCGCATGGCCAACCAGCACCGCGGCCACTACACATACGTCTTCCTCCTCTTCGGCGGCGAGGAGAGCGGCCTTGTAGGCAGCCACCATTTTGCCCTCAACCCGCTGATAGAGCTTTCCAAGGTCAAGCTCCTCGTCAACATCGACCTTTTCTGCGGAGGCGACGAAGGCCTCATGGTCGTCAACGCCAACAGCCGCGAGACACAGCCCTATGTAGACCTTCTGGAGCGCATCAACGACCTCCACGGCTTCGCGGCCAAGATTGCGCGGCGCGACAACGCCCCCAACAGCGACCACTACTGGTTCGCCGGCGAGTGCCCCGCCATCTTCATCTACACCCTCGGCGGCCCTTACGGAGGCTACCACAGCCCCGCGGACACCTGCTCCGGCTGCGGCCTCGGCAACTACCACTCTTTCATGACCCTCCTGCGCGCTTTTCTGGAGCAGCTGTAGAGAATAGGTGAATGATGATTGCTGAATTGAGAGGCAACGGCTCTTCTCAATTCACCATACTCTGATCACTTTTTTTCACTTTTTTTGCATAGTATTGCAAATGTTTGTATATTTGCACTGACTACCACTGCTACACAGCTATACAACATACTGATAGATAATTATTAACCTTAAATCATAAGACCATGAGAAAGGCTTGTTATCTTTTGTTGCCACTGCTTGCGGCAGCCCTGCTTGTACCCGCTGTGGCAAAAGCGCATGATTTCAGCGCTGTGTCACCCAACGGCGACACGCTGTATTACAACATCAACGCCGGCACCTGGACGGCCACCGTCACCTATCCTGGCACCTCCACAGGCTGGTACGGCCACACCAAGCCTTCAGGGGCTCTGGTGATACCCTCCACGGTGCATTATGCCGGCAACGACTACACCGTCACCGCCATCGGAGCCAATGCTTTCGGTGAAACGGGCTATGGTGTATGCACAGGCATCACCTCCGTTGTCATACCCTCCACGGTGAAAAGCATCGGCAGTGCCGCCTTTGCCAGGCTGCCCATCCTCTCCGCGACGCTTAACGAGGGGTTGGAGGTCATCGGCGTCAATGCCTTCTATCTGTCTTCCCTGCAGACACTCTCGCTGCCTTCCACGCTGCGGCGCATCGAGTATGGCGCCTTCAGGGGTTGCTCCCAGATTGCCGGCCAGGTCAATATCCCCGACGGCGTCACCTTCATTGGCGACGACGCCTTCGCCTCCTGCTCGGCCATCACCTCCATGCATCTGCCAGCCACCCTCGACAGGGTGCCCGTAGGCCTCTTCTATCGTTGCAGCCGCCTGGCCTCCGCCGTGGTGCCCAACAATGTGACGGAGATAGGCACCTCGGCCTTCTATGAGTGCACAGCCTTGCGCGAAGTGCACCTCGGCTCGTCGCTCGTCACCATTGGAGAGTCCGCTTTCTCTGGTTGCACCAGCCTCTCGGCTCTGTCGCTCCCCGACGGCGTCACCGCCATCGGCAACGGTGCCTTCACCGGCTGCTCATCGCTGCTCACCGTCGGCTTCGGCTCGTCGCTCGTCAGCATCGGCGCCAACGCCTTCGACGGCTGCTCCCTGCTGACCTCCATAGCTCTTCCTCCTACCGTGGAGACCATAGGCTCAGGAGCTTTCATGCGTTGCACATCCCTCGCCACCGCCACCCTCGGCACCTCGCTAACCTCCATTGGCATCAATGCCTTCTACGAGTGCACGCGCCTGCGCGCCATTGCCGTCCCCAACACCTGCGTCAGCATCGGCGACAACGCCTTCATGCGCTGCACTGCACTGGCGACCGTCAGCCTCGGCAACGGCCTACAGACCCTCGGCACCGAAGCCTTCAGCGGCTGCACCGCTCTGCGCTCCATCCACCTGCCCGCCTCCGTCAGGACCATCGGCAACTATCCCTTCGCCGGCGCACCCCTCACCAGCCTCACCGTCGATCCCGCCAACCCCGCCTTCGACAGCCGCAACAACTGCAACGCCATCGTCCGCACCCCCACCAACACCCTCCAGGTGGGCTGCGGCGCCACAGTCATTCCCTCCACCGTCACCGCCATAGCGCAGTATGCCTTCCGCTTCGTGCCCAACCTCACCTCCATCGTCATCCCCAACAGCGTCGTCACCATCGGCTACGGAGCCTTCGACAATTGCCCCAACCTCAGCGACGTGGTCGTCGGCAACGGCTGCACCTCCATTGGCGGCTATGCCTTCGCCTACTGCCCGCGTCTGGCCAACCTCATCTTCCTCGGCGAGACAGCCCCCTCGCCCGGCAGCTGCATCTTCTGTTCTTCGCCAGCCCCGCTCGTCAGCATTCCCTGCGGCAGCCTCGCCTCCTACCAGAGCGGCTACGGCGGCTACACCCTCGTGGAGCGCGAGGTGGCCTCCTTCAGCGCCGAACCCGCCAACTGGACCATGGGCCGCGTCGACATCAGCACGCGCCCCACCTGCGACAACCCCGCCGCCGTCGTCATCGCCGTGCCCAACCGCGGCTACGGCTTCGACCACTGGAGCAACGGCAGCACCCAGAACCCGCTGACAGTGGACTGCTCCGAGCCCGTCAGCCTGCTGGCACACTTCTTCGAAAAGGCCACCTACGACGACACGCTCTACTTCTACGACACCCTCGTGGTGCACGACACCTTCATCGTCGACAACTACATCCACGACACCGCCTGGTTCAACCACTACACCCACGACACAACCTACATCAACCACTACGTGCACGACACCCTCATCTCCTACATCAACCACTACATCCACGACACCACCTACATCAACCGCTACATCCACGACACCACCGTCATCGTCCGCACCCTGCGCGACACCACCTTCGTCACCAACTACGTCCACGACACCGTGCGCCTCACGGCCTACGTGCACGACACCATACACCTCAACCACTACCACCACGACACTGTCTACCTGCCGCAGAACGTCTACCTCTACATCCACGACACCGTCCTCCTGCATGTCAACCACTACATCCACGACACCGCCTTCATCACCAACTACATCCACGACACCGCATACCTCACCCAGTACATCGACCGCTATATCCATGACACCGTGATGCAGTATGTCAACCACTACATCCACGACACCGCCTTCATCACGCGCTACGTGCACGACACCGTCACCTCCTATGTCAACCGCTACATCCACGACACACTCTACATCAACAACTACATCACCGTATACGACACCACATTCATAAACCACTACATCCACGACACCGCATGGGTCAGCCACACCGACACCCTTTACCTCAACCGCGACATACACCACTACCACACCGACACCGTCTACATAGTGCGCTATGTGCCCGATACGGGAGCCTTCGGCAACTACGTCTACGACAGCCTTGTGGCCATGCTCGATCGCTACATGCACGACACCGCCTACATCAACCGGTATATCCTCGACAGCCTCGTGGGTTACATCGACGCCTACCTGCCGGACACGGTCTTCCGCACCGACACCATCACCGAGTATGTCAACATCTATGTGCACGACACCGTCTACATCCACGACACCGTCTACGTCGACCTGCAGGGCACCGTCGAGGCGCTGCCCGTCGAGGCCAGGCTCTACCAGCGCGGCGGCAGCCTTGTCGTCGAGAGCGGCAGCGGCGAACCCCTGCCGGAGGTGAAGCTCTACGACGCCGTGGGTCGCCTGCTGGAGCGCAAGGTCGCAGCCGGCGCCACCGTCGCGGTCATCGACGTACCCGTAAGCGGCGCCTACCTCGTCAGCATCGGCGACGCACCGGCGCGTCGCGTGGTAGTAGTCCGTTAAAAGAGTGAAGAATGAAGA
>JAFXAA010000035.1 GCA_017522105.1 Bacteroidales bacterium
CCCCTACGGCATTTCTTCAGTAGTTCTTCAGTAGTTCTTCAGTCAAACACTGAAGAACTACTGAAGAACTACTGAAGAAATGCCGTAGGGGCTCCGGTGGGGATGCGGCGGGGAGAAAAAAAAATTGCATGCCCACACAATAAATTAAATATATATACGTTTTTCCTTCCGTGTTGACAACCCAAAGCAGACAAAAATAAAACGCATTATATGAAAAATCTTGTAATTGTTGAGTCGCCTGCCAAGGCGAAAACCATCGAGAAATTCCTCGGCAAGGACTACACCGTGAAGTCGAGCTACGGCCACATCCGCGACCTTGCGAAGAAAGAGATGAGCATCGACGTGGAGGACAACTACGAGCCTCAGTACCAAATCAGCGACGACAAGAAGGCGCTGGTGAACGAGCTGAAGAAAGCCGTGAAGGAAGCCGACAAGGTGTGGCTGGCGTCCGATGAGGACCGCGAGGGAGAGGCCATAGCGTGGCACCTCCAGGAGACCCTGAAGCTGGACCCGAAGACGACGCAGCGCATAGTCTTCAACGAAATCACCAAGACGGCCATCCTGCACGCCATCGAGAACCCGCGCCAGATAGACATGAACCTGGTGGATGCGCAGCAGGCACGCCGTGTGCTGGACCGCCTGGTGGGCTACGAGATAAGCCCCATCCTGTGGAGCAAGATCAAGCCGGCCCTGAGCGCCGGGCGCGTGCAGAGCGTGGCGGTGCGCCTCATCGTGGAGCGCGAGGAGGAGATCAAGCACTTCAAGAGCAAGCCCTACTTCCGCGTGACGGCGCAGTTCCGCCCCATAGAGAGCGGCAAGACCCTCCACGCCGAGCTGGGACGCCACTACGACACCGCCGATGAGGCCGAGGCCTTCCTGCAGAGCCTGATAGGCGCCAACTTCAAGATCAGCAAGATTGAGACCAAGCCCGCACGCCGCACGCCGGCGCCGCCGTTCACCACGAGCACCCTGCAGCAGGAGGCCAGCCGCAAGCTGGGCTTCAGCGTGGCGCGCACCATGCAGGTGGCGCAGCAGCTGTACGAGAGCGGATACATCACCTACATGCGTACCGACAGCGTGAACCTCAGCGAGCTGGCCCTGGGCATGGCAAAGAAGGAGATCGAGCAGCAGTACGGTCCCGAATACGTCAAGACGCGCCGCTACCAGACCAAGACCAAGGGCGCCCAGGAGGCCCACGAGGCCATACGCCCCACCAACATGGAGGCACAGAGCATCAACACCGAGAGCGCGCAGCGCCGCCTCTACGAGCTGATATGGAAGCGCACCGTGGCCAGCCAGATGGCCGACGCCGAGCTGGAGAAGACGGAGATTGAGATTGCCGCCAGCGGCCAGACGCTCACCTTCGGCTGCACCGGAGAGCAGGTGAAGTTCGACGGCTTCCTGAAGGTGTACATGGAGAGCACCGACGACGACGAGGACGGGCAGACGCAGTCGCTGCTGCCCAAGCTGCCCGAGGGCACGCGCCTGACCATGGAGAGCTGCGAGGCCGCCGAGCACTACACGCAGCACCCGCCGCGATACACCGAGGCGAGCCTCGTGAAGAAGCTCGAAGACCTCGGCATCGGCCGCCCGTCGACCTACGCGCCGACCATAAGCACCATCCTCAAACGCGAGTACATCATCAAGGAAGACCGCGAGGCCGAGGCACGCCAGTGCACGGTGCTCACCCTCAAGGACGGCGCCGTGAAGAAAACCGAGCGCACCGAGAAGGGCTACGCCGAGAAGGGCAAGCTCTTCCCGACGGACATCGGATGCGTGGTCAACAGCTTCCTCACGGAGCATTTCGCCAACATCATAGACTATAACTTCACCGCCACGGTGGAGAAGGACTTCGACGACATTGCCGACGGCAAGAAGGAGTGGCGCAAGGTGATAGACAAGTTCTACGTGCCGTTCCACAAGAACATCAGGCAGACGCAGCAGACGAGCCAGCGCACCACGGGCAGCCGCCTGCTGGGCGTGGACCCCGCCAGCGGCAAGAACGTGTACGCCAAGATAGGCCGCTACGGCACCCTGGTGCAGATCGGCGAGACCAACAGCGACGAGAAACCCCGCTTCGCCAGCATGAAGAAGAGCCAGAGCATAGAGACCATCACCCTTGAGGAGGCCCTGGGGCTCTTCTCGCTGCCGCGCAACCTTGGGCAGTTCGAGGACAAGGACGTCACGGTGAGCATAGGCAAGTTCGGCCCCTACGTGCGCCACAACAACAAGTTCTACTCGCTGGGCAAGAACGACGACCCGTACGAGGTGTCGCTCGAACGCGCCATAGAAATCATCAAGGTCAAGCGTGCCGCCGAGGAGGAGAAGGAGGAGCTGAAGAAGATCTACCCGCACGAGATAGGCGTGAAAGACGGCGACGCCGTGGTGAGCAACATAGGGCGCTTCGGGCCGTACCTGACCTTCCGCGGCGAGAACTTCCGCCTGGCCAAGGGCGTGGACCCGCTGACGCTGACACTGGCGCAGGCCATGGAAATCATCGAAGGAGCCTCGAAAAAGAAAAGCAGGAAGAAGTAGGCGTCAGAGGTGAAGCTATCGGTAGTTATAGTAAACTACAACGTCAAGTACTTCCTCAAGCAGTGCCTGGCGTCGGTCTACGGCTCTGAGAGGCGGCTCGCCGACGGCAGCGAGCTGGAGCTTGATGTGTGGGTGGTGGACAACGACTCTGTGGACGGCAGCGTGGAGATGGTGCGCAAGGATTTCCCGCAGGCGCACTTGATAGCCAACAAGGAGAACGTGGGCTTCGCCAAGGCCAACAACATGGCGCTGAAACAGGCCACGGGCGATTTGCTGCTGCTGCTCAACCCAGACACGGTGGTGGAGCGCGACACACTGGTGCGCTGCGCCGACTTCATGGCGGAGCATGCCGACTGCGGCGGCCTGACGGTGAAGATGGTGGACGGCAAGGGCAACTACCTGCGCGAGAGCAAACGAGGCTTCCCGTCGCCGGCAGCGTCGTTCTACAAGGTGACGGGCCTGACACGGCTCTTCCCGCACTCGCGGCGACTGGCGGCATACTACATGGGCCACCTGCCGGAGGACGAGGTGAACGAGATAGAGATACTGCCCGGGGCCTTCCTGATGTTCCGGCGCGAGGTGTATGAAGCCACGGGAGGCTTGGACGAGAGCTATTTCATGTACGGCGAGGACATAGACTTCTCGTGGTGCATAAAACTGGCGGGGTGGAAGAACTACTACCTGCCCACCACGCGCATCATCCACTACAAGGGCGAGAGCACGCGCAAGGGCTCGATGAACTACGTCTACACGTTCTACAACGCCATGTCCATCTTCGTGCGCAAGTACTTCAACGGCAAGGACGCGCGGCTGTTCAACATGCTGCTGCAGACTGCCATCTGGATGCGTGCCACGCTGGCATGGCTGATACGGATAGCCAAGCACATAGCCGTGCCGTTGCTGGACTTCCTGCTGGCCTACGGGGGCTTTGTGCTCATCAAGCAGGTGTGGGAAAGCGTCAAGTGGGGCGGCGCGGAATACTACCCGCCGCAGTACACGCTGCTGGTCATACCGCTGTACATCCTCATCCTGATGTGCAGCAGCTGGCTGGGCGGAGGCTATGACAAGCCGGTGCGCATAGGGCGCATAGTGAGCGGCATGGGCACAGGACTGCTTATGCTGCTGGCCTTCTACTCGCTGCTCGACGAGAGCCAGCGCTATTCGCGCCTGCTGCTGCTCATGGGGTCGGCATGGACGCTGACGGCCACACTGCTGGTGCGCGTGGCGCTGAGCCTCAAAGGGGTGAAAGGATACACGCTGCGCACGCACGCACGCGGAGCCACACTCGCAGTGGGCACCACCGCCGAGACGGCACGCATCAGAGAGCTGTACTCCTCGATGGGCATATCGACAGAGAAACTCACGGAGACCGACGACACCGACGCCCACCACCTGCAGGACCTCATACGCATAGAGCATGCCGAGGAGGTGGTCTTCTGCGGCTGCGACATACGCCACGTCATAGGCCTCATGGCGCACCTGCGCACAACGGGCGTGGAGTACAAGATTGCACCGCGCGAGAGCGACTACGTCATCGGCAGCGAGACGGTGCTCACGCCCGACGACCTGTACATTGCCAATCTCGACACTATCAGCACCGACACGGCACGGCGCACCAAGCGCATGTTCGACATCGGCACAGCGGCGGCTCTGCTGCTGCTCTCGCCGGTGCTCTTCTGGTTCCAGAAGCGCAAGAACAGATACTTCGGCGACTGCCTCGCGGTGATGGTGGGCAGTCTCACGTGGGTGGGCTACACGGGCCACCGGGGCGTCTTCTCGCCCGCCGACATCATGGACGGCAAGCCTACCGAGCAGCTGCGCGAGAGACTTACACTGCGCTATATGCGCCACTACAGCACCGCAACGGACTTCTCCATACTAATGCGCAACATCAAGAATATATGAGACGACTGTTTGCCATAGCACTGCTGGCCCTGATGCCCCTCGCCCCACAGGCGCAGAGGATACACGCCTTTGTGTCGTCGGGTCTGACGGTGAGCCAGATTGAGGGCGACGAGCTCAAAGGGTTCAAGCACTTCGGCTATACCGGCGGCGTTGGTGCCCTGGCCTCGGTGAGCAAGAACAACCAGTGGGGGGTGAGCGTTGAAGCCCTGTATACACAGCGCGGCTCCTACAACAACAGCGGCGACCCATACAGCATAAAGCTCACGCTGCACTACATAGAAATCCCTGTGCTGGTGCACTGGCAAGACCCATACGGCGGCATGCTCTTCGGCCTCGGCGTGAACTACGGCCGCCTGGTGCAGCAGCCGCACAGCGTGATGAAGTACAACCCCAACTACTTCTTCCCCGACACGAGCGACTTCACCTTCCTTGGCAACGACCTGTCTGTGGTGGCCGACGCACGCTTCACCATCTGGAGCGGCCTGCAGCTTGGCTTACGCTGGCAGTACTCGGTGCTGCCCATCAAGCGCGACTGGCGCTTCTATGAATACAAAAGCAACGGCACCAAGCTCGACGAATATGTCAACAACGCCTACAACCACAGCATCACCGTCAGACTGATATGGCAGTTTTAGCACTCTTCCCCGGTTCCTTCGACCCCTTCACCAAGGGGCATGAGGCAGTGTTGCGCCGCGTGCTGCCACTCTTCGACAAGGTGGTGGTGGCCGTGGGCGTCAATAGCGAGAAGCACTGCATGTTCAGCCCGGAGGAGCGCATGGAGCGCATACGCGAGGCCATGAAGGACTGCCCCACAGTGGAGGTGACCTCCTACAGCGGCATGACCATAGACCTGTGCCACAGCCTGGGCGCCAAAGCCATCATCCGCGGCATACGCACCGCCGCAGACTTTGAGTACGAGCAGCTGATAGCCTCCGTCAACCGTGCACAGGACCCCACGATAGAGACCCTCCTGGTGATGGCCGACGCCGAGCACATCAACATCTCCTCCACCCTTGAGCGAGAAAAAATCACCCATAACTCATAACCAAAGAAGTGCTGCCGGGTGACGACATAGTATACCTCAAAGGCGTAGGCCCCTCGCGGGCCAAAGTCCTCGCCGCCGAGGCGGGCATACACACCTGCGGCGACCTGCTGCTCTACTACCCCTTCCGCCACATAGACCGTTCGCAGCAGAGCACCATAGCGTCGCTGCACGACGAGAACCAGTACGTGGTGCTGCAAGGCACGGTGAGCAACATGCAGACCGCCAGCACCGGGCCGCGCCGCGAGCGGCTGACCGTGGACTTCAGCGACGGCACAGGCTCCCTGCAGCTCGTCTGGTTCCAGGGCACAAAATGGGTGCGCGAGAAACTCAAGCCCGGCGTGAAGTACACCGTCATGGGCAAGCCCACGGTGTTCAACGGCCAGTGGCAGATGACTCACCCCGAGCTGGAGGCCGCCGGTGCTTCCTCCGACAGCCACCAGCCTTTCCTGCCCATCTACCCCACCACAGAGAAGATGAAGCACAGCGGCCTCGGCACCCGCGCCATAGCGCGCCTCACCGAGACCCTCGTCGGCTCCCTCGGCGGCATCGACGAGACCCTGCCTACCGACGTCATAGAGCGCTACCGCCTCCTTGGCCGCCGCGAGGCCCTCAAGGCCATACACTACCCCGACAGCCAGCAGCAGCTCGACGCCGCCCGCACGCGCCTGAAGTTCGAGGAACTCTTCTTCATGCAGCTCGACTACCAGTGGGCCCACAGCGAGCGCCAGCAGCACTCCGCCGGGCGCGTCTTCGCCACCGTGGGCGACCACTTCAACCGCTTCTACAGCGAGAAGATACCCTTTCCTCTCACCGGGGCGCAGAAGCGCGTCATACGCGAAATACGCGAGGACATGCGCTCCGGCCACCAGATGAACCGTCTGCTGCAGGGCGACGTGGGCAGCGGCAAGACCCTCGTGGCCCTGATGTGCATGCTCCTGGCCATAGACAACGGCAGCCAGACATGCCTCATGGCCCCCACCGAGATACTGGCCACACAGCACTACAACACCTTCCTCCGCATGCTCGACGGCCTCGGCCTCGGCGTGGAGCTGCTGATAGGCAGCGTGCGGCCGGCCGACAAGAAGAAGATAAAAGCCCGCATCGCCGCCGGCGAGACACACATCGTCATAGGCACCCACGCCCTCATCGAGGACGACGTCACCTTCCGCGACCTCGGCCTCGTGGTCATCGACGAGCAGCACCGCTTCGGCGTGGAACAGCGCAGCAAGCTCTGGGCCAAGGCCACGCCGCCGCCCCACGTGCTGGTGATGACCGCCACCCCCATACCGCGCACCCTGGCCATGACCGTCTACGGCGACCTGGACTGCTCCGTCATCGACGAGCTGCCCCCCGGGCGCCACCCCGTGCGCACCTACCACCGCACCGAGCCGCACCGCCCCTTGGTGTTCAGCTTCCTGAAGAAGCAGATAGACGCCGGGCGACAGGTCTACGTCGTCTACCCCCTCATCCACGAGAGCGAGAAGCTCGACCTCAAAGACCTCATCGACGGCCTGGAGATGGTGCAGAGCTACTTCCCGCGCCCGCAGTACCACGTCTCCATGCTCCACGGCGGCCTCACCGCCGAGGAGAAAGCCTTCGAGATGCAGCGTTTCAAGGAGGGCAAGACGCACATCATGGTGGCCACCACGGTGATAGAGGTGGGCGTCGACGTGCCCAACGCCACGGTGATGGTCATAGAGAACGCCGAACACTTCGGCCTCTCGCAGCTGCACCAGCTCCGCGGCCGCGTGGGACGCGGCGCCGAGCAGAGCTATTGCATCCTCATGACCAAAGACAGCCTCGGCTACTCCAGCCAGGAGCGCATACGCACCATGTGCAGCACCACCGACGGCTTCCAGATAGCCGAAGCCGACCTGCGGCTGCGCGGCCCCGGCGACATGCAGGGGCTGCAGCAGAGCGGCGTGCTGGACCTCAAGATAGCCTCCATCGTCGACGACGAGCCCCTCGTGGCCGCCGCGCGCAACGAGGTGCGCGACATCCTCGATGCCGACCCCACCCTCGCCGCGCACCCCCTCCTGCTGCGCTACATAGAGCACTCGAAAAACAAGACACTGTGGAGCAAGATTAGTTAAGAGTTAAGAGTTATGAGTTATGAGTTTGGCGATAAGGTTAATGTTGACAAGTTGAGAAGTTCCCACAAAAACTCCTCAACCCACCAGCCTGTCAACCCATCAACCTATCAACCTATCAACTTATCAACCCGCCATCCTGTCGAGCTGGTGGCCGAAGAGGGGGCTTCGCTGTCGTCGGGGTCGCTGCGCCTCT
Organism: Bacteroidales bacterium; assembly: GCA_017522105.1. Lineage (GTDB taxonomy): Bacteria > Bacteroidota > Bacteroidia > Bacteroidales > P3 > Colimorpha. The sequence goes on from JAFXAA010000035.1 coordinate 7,772, forward strand.
ACGCGCTGCCCTACGGCTGCGTCGACCTCTACGCCTACGACCCGCTGAACCGCCGCGCGGCGGTGGGCATCATGGTGGCCACGGAGCACCGCCGCAAGGGCTACGCCCTGGCCATGCTTGAGACCCTGCGCCACATGGCAGCCGACACCTACCGGCTGCACTGCCTCTATGCCGACATCGCCGCCACCAACACCGCCTCGACAGCCCTCTTCCGCAAGGCGGGCTACAGCGAGTGCGGACACTTCAAGGAGTGGCTCGAATACGACAGCCACTTCGTAGACACTATACGCATGCAACTGATACTATGAAAAAACAAACCCTGGCCATAATCCTCGTCCTCGCCGCCGTGCTGGCGGGCTGCATCGTTGGCGCCCTCGGACTGCGCCGCCCCACCGCCAACAGCACACCGCTGCGCCTCAACCTGCCCGAAGGTACCGACTACAAAGCACTGTGCGACAGCCTTTCGTCCAACGGTATAGCGACGGGAGGCACCTTCAGCCTCATGGCCCGCGCCATGCGCCTGAACCAGAACGTGCGCCCCGGCAGCTACGTCGTCGAGCCTCACATGCGACAGCTCGCCCTCGTGCGCAAACTGCGCAACGGCCAGCAAGACCCCATACGGCTGACCATCGGCAAGTTCCGCACGCCGCAGCAGCTCAACAAATACCTCAACAAGAAACTGATGCACGATGACTTCGACGTCACCCTCGACAGCTTCCACCTGGTCCTTCAGGACACCTACGAGTTCTACTGGACCGTCAGCCCCGAGCAATTCATGCAGCGGATGGAAGACGAGTACAATCGGTTTTGGACCACGGAAGTCGGCCCTCAGGGCGAACTACGGTGCGACCTTCTCGAGCTCTCCGACAACGGCAATGCGCGACTGGAGACAATGATTTTGGCTTCGATAGTTGATGAAGAAACCAACAACAACGCCGAGAAGCCACTGATAGCCAGTGTGTACATCAACCGTTTGGAGCGCGGCATGCCCCTCCAGGCCGACCCCACGGTGAAGTATGCCGTGGGCGACTTCACCCTCAAGCGCATTCTCAACAAACACCTCGCCGTCGAATCCCCCTTCAACACCTACCTCCACGCCGGCCTGCCACCCGCCCCCATCTGCCTACCCTCGAAAGCCAGCATTGACGCCGTCATCAACGCCAAAGAGACCAACTACCTCTATTTCTGTGCCTCCGACAAGCTTGACGGCACCCACCGCTTTGCCGCCACCCTGGCCGAGCACAACCGCAACGCCGCCCGCTACCATGCGGCCATCAGCCGCCTCTGACTTCCCACGGATCCGCCCCGCCTCCCCGACGGGGTCGGTACGGCCTTCCACTGAAGAACGGCCGTAGGGGGGCCGTAGGGGCTCCGTAGGGACTCCGTACCCAAAACATGCTTTTGGGGTACGTGCAGTGACGGCGAACCGGGCGTTAAATATAGTTAAAAGCGGGGTGTGTTGACAACAAAATGAACATGCGCGCGTCATATATGCAAAAAAAAGGGTATCTTTGCAATTCTGTAAAAAGGAAAAAAATGAAGAACAAACTGATATTCAAAGGCATTTCTTTAATAGCCGCCCTTGTGCCGGCGCTTTCGGGCACCGCCACAGCGCAACAGGACACGGCTTTCAAACCCTGCCCGTCGGTGACCATCGAGGAGCGCGTGGACCATACGCCATACGCCACATACCAGAGCCGCGGGTGGGACACCGTGGTGAACTGCGCCAACCAGGGTGTGATTGAACTCAACGCCGAGCCATACATTCCGGTGCAGTACTTCACCGGGATGTACAAGGTGGAAACGGTGCCCTACAACCCGCCAGACCCGACATTTGCCCTTGGCACACGCATGAGCATCAGCACCGACGATGATTTCGCCCCGAGTGCCACAACGATTCCTTATCCGTTCTATTTCTTTGGAATAAGGAAGACCGGGTTTGTGCTTGGTGCCAACGGCTTGGTAACCTTCGTCACATCGGCCGGTGGCACCGGATGCCCCTGGAGCTACTCCGCACCAATCCCATGGCCCGACGGTACGTCCGGTGCACCCAGCGGCGCGAAGATGAGGGATGCCATCTATGGTGTCTATGAGGACACCGACCCCAAGATTACTACAGGACACAATGAAAGCAATTGGGGCATATACTACGGCATACAGGACGAGTACCCATGCCGCAAGATCATCTGCTCGTGGAACGACATGTCGCAGTTCAGCTGCAATGAAAAGCACTGCTCATACCAGATTGTATGCTACGAAGGCTCAAACATCATCGAGGTGCACGTAAAACACCGCAAGGTATGCTCCAGTTGGAACGGCGGACGCGGTATAATAGGCATACAGAACGCCACGGGGGTGGCTCAGACGAAAGGAGCGAGGGGCGAGAGCAACATGTATGTTGAAGACGGTTCGCCGGCTGCTTTCTGGCCCAACGGCTACAACTATTTCACCTCCGACCTCGACTCCGTGGCGTTCCGCTTCACACCGCAGGGGCGCACGGATAAGACCGTGGAGTGGTACCGCATCTTCGACGACGGGCGCGACTCCATAATGCTCACAGAAAATGTGAACGACACCAACGGCTACTTCATCCCGATGCACGACGACCCGACAAAGCCCGACTACGACTCCGTGCACCCGACGCTGACCAAGGCCATCGTGAAGCCCACGGTGCCGTCGCGATACGTGATAAGCCTGCGCTTCCTCGACGCTGAAGGTAACGAGTACGTCATCAACGACACCATCAGCATCGGTGTTGACTTCAGCAACGACCTGTCGCTGAAATCCATCACGCCGCTGCCCGACACGGCGCGGCAGATAGACCTCTGCAACGGCACCACGTCGGCCATGCAGCTCAGCTGGCCGTCGACGCAGACTGTGGACACCATACGCTGGCGCGTGGAGCGCATGATGAAAGGCGAACGCAGCGAACTGCCGGAGAGCATGTACACCCTTGAGAACGGCAACACTACCGTCACCATACACCCCGACCCGCAGTTCGACACGCTGCCGGAGAACCACATAGACTCCATACGCGTGATGGCATCGGTGGACTTCGTGAGCCACTGCACCAACTACGACACATTCACGGTACGCGTGTACCCGAACTTCGACACGGTGCACTACGACGGCATCTGCCAGGGCGAGACCTATGTGTGGGACGCCAACGGGCAGAGCTACACAGTGAGCACCGACGAGCCGGTGGCCAGACTGCGGTCGGTGCCCGGCTGCGACTCGGTGGTGCACCTGCACCTGACGGTGTACGACGTGCAGCACAAGTACGACACGGTGGATGTGTGCAACTCCTACCGCTGGCGCAACGGGCGCACCTACAACGCGACCAACACCAACACGCGCGAGACGGACACCGTGAAGCTGGTGAACCAGTACAACTGCGACTCCATAGTGCACCTGGTGCTGACGGTCTACCCGACGGCGGCACGGATAGAGTGCGACGTGGAGGAGTTCACCTACGACAAGATGGAGGCCATGCTGACGGACATCTCCACCGGCAGCACGGGGCGCCTGTGGCTGCTGCCCACGGTGGACGCCAACGGCGACTCGACGACGGTGCAGACCACCGACCCCGTGGTGTACTACACGATACCCGACACGCTGGACGGCGCGCACATATACCTCATAGCGGCAAGCCCCTACGGATGCATGGACACGGCATCCATCTATCTGCCCTTCCGCAAGGAGACCGTCTGGGTGCCCACGATATTCATGCCCGACGATCAAGGCAACAACAACATCTTCCGTGCCTACAGCACCAACGCCGAGACGCAGGAGATGTGGATATACGACCGCGCCGGACGCCTGGTGGCGCACTGCCAGGGCGTGGGCTGCGGATGGGACGGACGCGACCTGAACGGCAACCCCTGCCCGCAGGGAGGCTATGTGTACCTCGTCAACTACACCACCAAGTACAACCCGCGCCAGATGCAGAGCAAGCACGGCTCGGTGACGCTGGTGAGGTGAGGTGTTGAGGTTTAATGAAGAATGAAGAATGAAGAATAGGCTGACGCGTCCGCCCCGCACTATTCACTGTTCACTAATCACTGTTCACTAATCGCCAAATGAAGATTGCAGTAGTGGGAGCCACGGGGCTGGTGGGCCGCGAAATGCTCGCGGTGCTGGCCGAACGGGGCTTCGCAAAGGAAGAGATAATAGCGGCAGCCTCCGCCAAGAGCGTGGGCAAAGAGATTGACTTCGCCGACAGGCGGCTGACGGTGCAGAGCGTGGACGACGCCATAGCGGCGCACCCGCAGTATGCCCTCTTCTCGGCCGGCGCCGCGGCATCGCGCCAGTATGCGCCGCTGTTCGCCACCGTGGGCACCACGGTGATAGACAACAGTTCGGCTTGGCGCAAAGACCCACAGGTACCCCTGGTGGTGCCCGAGGTGAACATCGGAGCCGTCAGGCCCTCCGACAGGATAATAGCCAACCCCAACTGCAGCACCATACAGATGGTGCTCGCCCTCTCGGCCCTGGAGCGCGAATACGGCATACACCGCCTCGTGATAGCCACCTACCAGAGCATCACCGGCACCGGCATCAAGGCCGTGCGGCAGCTGGAGGCCGAGGAGTGCGGCGAGAAGCCGTCAGAGACGGCCTACCCCTACCAAATACACCGCAACCTCTTCCCCCACGGTGGCGACTTCCAGGCCGACGGCTACACCACCGAGGAGCAGAAACTGGTGGACGAGACACGCAAGATATTCGGCGACCCGCAGATACAGATTACCGCCACCGTGGTGCGCGTGCCCGTGGTGGGCGGCCACAGCGAGGCCGTCAACGTGGAGCTGCGCAGGGACTATGAACTGGACGACGTCAGGCGACTGATAGAGGACACGCCGGGAGTGATACTCTATGACAATCCGGCGAAGAACGAGTACCCCATGCCCATACTGGCGCACCACCGCGACGAGGTATGGGTGGGCCGCCTCAGGCGCGACTTCTCGCAGCCCAGGGCGCTGAACCTGTGGATAGTGGCCGACAATATACGCAAAGGTGCCGCCACCAACGCCGTACAGATTATGGAGAGGCTGGCGGGAATGAAGAATGAAGATTGAAAAATGAAGAATAAGCTATTGAACCTTATCATACTGGGTGTTGCCATGCTGTTTTTCGCGGCATGCAGCCCAAAGAACATCGTGGACGAAGAGCGAACCTTTGCCGGCGAAGTGTGGAACAGAGTGACGCCCGAAGTGTTTGAGGTGGATGTGACAAACATTGAGGATTACTACAACATAGACATGACGGCCACGGTGGACACAGCCCTCTTCCGCTACAACACGCTGCCGCTGACGGTGAACATCTACTCGCCCGGCGGCGAGCGACGCACGTTCCTCACCGCGATACTGCTGAAGGAAAACGGACGCTGGAAGGGCGAAGCCAAAGAAGGGAAACGCGAGGTGACCACCCGCATACGCACATTCTTCAGCTTCAACAGCAAAGGCACGCACCGCATGGAGATAGGGCAAGCCACCAGCCAGTATGACCTCGAAGGCATTGCCGCCCTGCGGCTGACCGTCGAGAACACCAAGATAGACTACAGCGACCTTTGATAGACGCTTCCATAAACCCCAACATAGACCGCATAGCCATGCGGCTGAAGACCATACCGGAGAACCCCGGGGTCTACCAGCACCTTGACGCCGACGGCAAGGTTATCTATGTAGGCAAAGCACGCAACCTGCAGCGCAGGGTCAGCAGCTACTTCTCTCACTACGACGACAAGAGCCCCAAGATAAAGATGCTTGTGCGCTCCGTGTGCGACATAAGGGTCACCGTCGTCGCCACCGAAGTGGACGCACTGCTGCTGGAGAACAGCCTCATCAAGCGCTACCAGCCGCGCTACAACTCCATGCTCAAGGACGACAAGACCTACCCCTACCTCTGCATTACCGACGAAGAATACCCCCGCCTGCTCTACACCCGCCGCCACACCATCAAGGGCCAGTACTTCGGCCCCTACCCCAACGGCCGCATACTGCGCGAACTGCAGGACATCATACGCCAGCTTTTCCAATACCGCACATGCAACATCATGGGCAGCCGCCCGTGCATGAAACACCAGATAGGGCTCTGCGGCGCCCCATGCGCCGGCAGGCAGAGCAAGGAAGAATACCAGGCCGTGTTCGACAACATACGGCGCATCCTCAAAGGCGACTTCGGCGACATACTGGACGACCTCAAGAGGCAGATGTACGCCCTCGCCGAACAGCTGCGCTTCGAGGAAGCCGAAAGCGTCAAGCGCAAGATACGCCTGCTTGAAGAATACCAGAGCCGTTCCACGGTGGTGGACACTAATGTGCGCGACGTTGATGTGGTATCCATCCTCGGCGACGAACGCTACGCCTACGTCAACTTCATGCGCGTCAAACACGGCGCCATCATCTACAGCATCAGCAACGAAATAAAGAAACAGCTCGACGAAAGCGACGAGGAAATTCTCGCCACCGTCATTCCAGCGCTCCACGAACAGACCCAGAGCACCGCCACCGAGGTGGTGCTTCCCATGGAAGTGGCCGACCTGCCGTCGGACTACCTCAAGCAGACCGCCGACCCGCGCGGCGACCGGCGCAAGCTGCTGGAGCTGTCGCTGCGCAACGTGGAGAGCTACCAGAAGCAGTGCCGCCACCAGCGCGCCCTGACCCAGGGCGACGCAGCCCCCCAGGCCGTCAAACTCCTTGAACGCCTCCAGCGTGCGCTGCAGCTGCCGCAACTCCCCATGGACATCGAATGCTTCGACAACTCGCACATCTCGGGAGCCTACCCTGTGGCAGGCATGGTGCGCTTCACCGCCGGCAAGCCCAACCGCAAGGAATACCGCAAATTCAACCTCGCCACCACCAATGACGATTACGCCTCCATGGCAGAGGTCATCACCCGTCGATACAGCCGTCTGCACGACGAGGGGCAACCCCTGCCCGACCTACTTATTGTCGACGGCGGCGAAGGGCAGATGCATATAGCACGCCAGGTGATTGAGGAAAAGCTCGACCTCCACATCCCCATAGCAGGACTGGCCAAAGACGACCGCCACCGCACCAACGAACTACTGCGCTTCGACAGCCGTGGCGACATCGCCGTCGTACAGCTCAAACCCACCGACCCGCTCTTCCACCTCATGGAGCAGATACAGAACGAGGTGCACCGCTTCGCCGTAACCTTCCACAAGGACAAACGCAGCAAGGGCACCTTCCGCACCGCCCTCACCGACATACCTGGCATCGGCGAGAAGACCGCCCATGACCTCCTCCTGCGCTTCGGCAGCGTGAAACAAATACAGCTGCAGAACCTCGACGACCTCACAGCCGCCATAGGCCCTGCAAAAGCGGAACTGGTGTACAACCACCTACATAATGGCGAATAATAATTCGCCACTATAATTCAGTACAGGAAATTGTTGTAAGGATAGCGCACCGCGTGGATACGCTTCACCTCGTCGTAGAGCATCTCGCGCAATGCGTCGATATTATTTTTGGCAACAGCGGAGATGAAGACAGTCTTGCCCTGTTTTGACAGCCAGCTCTCCTGCAACATCTCGAGGCTCCAATTGGCTTTGGTCATTGGACTGAGGTCGTCTTCCTCTTTTTCCACATAGGTATAGGCGTCAATCTTGTTAAAAACCATAATGACGGGCTTGTCATTGGCGCCGATTTCTTCCAGCGTGCGGTTGACAGCGGCAATCTGTTCCTCATAGTCAGGATGCGATATGTCCACAACATGTAGCAGCAAGTCGGCCTCCACCACCTCGTCGAGGGTGCTCTTGAAGCTCTCCACGAGCTGCGTGGGGAGCTTGCGGATGAAGCCTACAGTGTCGGTGAGGAGGAACGGCAGGTTGCCGATGACGACTTTGCGCACGGTGGTGTCGAGGGTGGCAAAAAGCTTGTTCTCCGCAAAGACATCACTCTTGGAGAGGAGGTTCATCAGCGTGGATTTGCCGACGTTGGTGTAGCCCACGAGTGCGACACGCACAAGGCTCTCACGGTTCTTGCGCTGCAGGGTTTTCTGCTTGTCGATGCTCGCCAGTTGTTCGCGCAAAAGAGCTATCTTTTCTTTGATGAGCCGGCGATCGGTCTCTATCTGTGTCTCGCCGGGCCCACGCATGCCTATGCCGCCGCGCTGGCGTTCAAGGTGTGTCCACATACGCGTGAGTCGCGGAAGCATGTACTGGAGCTGCGCAAGTTCCACCTGAGTCTTCGCTATCGACGTGCGCGCTCGCTTGGCAAATATGTCGAGAATAAGCGTGGTGCGGTCAAGAATACGGCACTGCAACTCTTTCTCAAGGTTGCGGAGCTGGGCTGGAGAGAGTTCGTCGTCGACGACGATAAAGTCAGCATCAAGCGCCTGCCGGTACTCTTTTATTTCCTCCAGCTTGCCGCTGCCGACATAAGTCCTCGTGTCGGCCCGTTCAAGACGCTGGATGACCTGCTTGACGGCGATGCCGCCTGCAGTCTCCAAAAGGAAGGCCAGTTCGGCGAGGTATTCACCAGTGCGTTCCATAGTCTGCCCACTTTGGCATACGGCCACAAGGATGGCCTTCTCCGGCTGAACGTCGGTGCTGAAAGTGTTGCGTTGCTGGGGCGAGGGGCGTTTGTTCTCGCCCTCCCAAGTGCCTATGCCGTCGCGGAATTTGCCCTTGTCGTTCTTCCAGGTGGTTCTGCTCATCTCTTTTGCATGACTTGGTTCAACACAGACTCGAGCTTTGCCACCGCTGCGGGCCATCCATAGTGTTGGTGCACGAAGCGGGATCCCTCTTCGGCGAGGGTGTCTGCCCTCTGGGTGTCATGCAGCAGGGAGAGTATGTTATCGGCGAGTTGAGCGGGGGTGTTGCCGACGAGCACCTGACGGCCTTCTTCGGCGCCGAGGGAGCTGTTGCAAATGGCTGTGGTGACACATGGGAGATGCATAGCCATGGCTTCAAGGAGTTTGTTCTGGAGGCCGGAGCCTATACGCATAGGGGCTATGAAGAGACGCGATGAGGCGTAGGCTGTGCGGATGTCGTCAAGCCATCCGCTGACGGTAACGCGGCCGTCCTCGGCAAGACGGCTTACGCTGTGCTTGGGTGCGGCTCCGGCAAGGAGGACTGTGGTTTCTGGCCGTTTGACCCATACGAGGGGCATAATCTCCTCCACAAGGTAGTGCGCCGCGTTGACATTGGGAGCATACGACATGTTGCCGGCGAAGACTATGTCGTGCGTTATGGGCATGGAGAGGGCCTGAGGGCTGAAGTAGTCGAAGTCGACTCCATTGGGCACGATTTTTATCTCGCCGTTCTTTTTGTGCGGTATGGCCTCGCTGTCCACTTCACTGATGATGGTGAGGTCGTCGAAGATGCTGAAGGCGTTGTACTCGGAAGAGCGCAGCATTTTGAACTCATAGTGCAGGATGTAGCGCATGAGGCCTCTTGTGCGTTCCATGCGGCGCTCGGCGTTGAGAGAGAGGGCGTCCTGGAAATCCATGACTTTGGGGTATTGGCTGCGGGCCACAAGGGGCATGGTGCGCACCATCTGGTTGTAGACGATGTCGGGCTGCACCTGGCTCTCAAACTTACGGTAGGCCCGTTTGGCAGCGGCGGTGTTCCAATAGCCAAGCTGGAGTGATTTTGAGGCGAGCCAGTTGGCCACAATGTTCTTGGCAGCGACGAGCTTGTTGATGGGCACTATGCGTATCTCCTTGCAATGGGGCCGCAGGACATCGACATCCTCCGTGGCCACCTTTTTGTGGCTGACGCAGAAGAGGTATATGTCGTGCCGTTTGGCGAGTTCGACTATCTGGTGGTATGCGCGCAGCTTGTCCCCTTTCTCAAGGGGGTATGGGAAGCGTGGCAGGACTACGAGTATTTTCATTGCTCTATCATTTCAGTTATTGGTCATTGGTGATTTCGCTATTCATTAATCACTATCCACCAATCACTATTTACTTAAAACAGTTGTGTCTGTGTTCCTTCGGCGAAGCCCTGACGCTCGTCGGGTTCTGCCGCGAGCTCAGTTTCTGTCGGGTCGGTGTCCGGGTCCGGGTCGGGGTCGGGGTCGGCTTTGAGGGGTGCAAGCCAGACGAATTTCTCCACTGCAAAGGTGGTGATGCGTTTGCCTTTGGCCTTGTTGCTCTTGACTCCGATGAAGTCCTCCACCTCAATTATCTCGCTTCCTATCTTCTTTCCGCTGTCTTCAGTGTACACCACTTCGAGGCGTGGGAAGAAATCCATGCTGAGGTCGATGAGGGAGGAGCCGTCATCGTCGAGGAATGGGGTCTTGCGGTCTGTGGCTTCGGGGGTGAAACGTTTGAGGTAGGGGTAGCCGTCGGCGGAGCGATAGAGAGCGGTGACTATCTGGTCGGGGCGGTATTTGCGGAGTTCCACGAGGTCGTCGTCATAGTGGTTGGCCAAGTCGAATGTCGTGGTACGATAGGTGCCACCCTGCATGATAGCCAGTATCTTGTCGGTGCCGCGGAACTCTCCAAGGTAGCGCCCTGCCTCGTTCACATTGAGGCGTTTGACACTCTCGTCGAACCATATCTTGCGCGCACTGAGGGTGCTGACGCCTTCGTCCTTGAGGTTGATGGAACGGACGGCATTGCGGGTGAGTATGTTGCCCATGCTCTGACGCCCTTTGATGGCGAGGGTCTTGAAGTCAAAGTCAAAGGATACTTTCTTCAGCTTGGGGTTGCTGACGTGGTGCACAGTGACGACCTCGGCTTCTCCGTTGGGGTTGGCGGTGAAGTAGAGGACTTTGCTACCCTTGGTGCCCTTGGTGAGGAGGTAGTCTCGGTCGCGCGTGATGGCGGTAACGCTGAAGCGCTTGACCATTGCGTAGCCGCTGGGCCCGTCACGGTATATCATGTTGTACACCGTGCGCTCATCGCGCTTGCGGAAGACACTGACAAAGAGTATCTCCTTGCAGTCCTGCGAGCCAACGAACCCTTTCTCCTGCACCTTGGTGACCATCATGGTGCCGTCCTTGCGGAAGACTATGATGTCGTCCAGCCGCGAACACTCGCAGGCCACCTCGACGCCTTCTTCGCGTTTGAGGCCCCAGCCGACGAAGCCGGTGGTGTAGTTGACGTAGAGTTTCTCGTTGGCCAGAGCCACCTGTGTGGACTCAATGTCTTCAAAGGAGCGTATCTCCGTCTTGCGCTCGCGTCCTTTGCCGTACTTCTTCAGGATGTCCTGGAAGTAACGTATAGCATAGTCCGTCAGGTGTTCCAGGTGATTCCTCACCTCGTCCATTGTCATTTCTATGCTTTCTATCTCCTCCTCGGCCTTCTTGATGTCGAACTTGCTAATCTTGCGCACAGGCTTCTCGGTGAGTTTGAGCACGTCCTCGCGCGTAATCTCGCGCTTGAAGCGCTTGCGGTAGGGGCCGAAGGCATGCAGCATCTCGTCCACCTGCTCGTCCCACGTGCTGCTGTCCTTCTTCTCCATCTTCTTGTAGATGCCTTTCTCGAAGAATATCTTTTCCAGACTCACCCAGTGCCAGCGGTCCTCCAGCTCGCCAAGCTGTATCTCCAGCTCCTGACGCAGCAGGTCCTTGGTGCGCATGGTGTTGTGGCGCAGTATGTCGCTGGCGGTCATGAAGACCGGCTTCTCGTCCACGATGACACAGGTCTGCGGCGAGAAACTTATCTGGCAGCTCGTGAAAGCGTAGAGTGCGTCGATGGTCTGGTCGGGGCTCACGCCACCGGGCAGGTAGACCACTATCTCTACCTCCGCGGCGGTGTTGTCGTCCACCTTCTTAATCTTTATCTTGCCCTTCTCGTTGGCCTTCACTATGCTGTCTATCAGCACGTCGGTGGTCACCGTGTATGGCAGCTCGCTGATGACTATCGCCTTGCGCTTCTCGTCGTAGTGCATCTTCGCCCTTATCCTAAGCCTGCCGCCCTGCGCACCGTCGTTGTACTTGCTCACGTCGATGAGCCCCCCCGTCGGGAAGTCGGGGTATATCTCGAACGGCACATTTTGCAGTATCTTGATGCTGGCCTCCAGCAGTTCGCAGAAGTTGTAGGGCATGATGACGCTCGTCAGCGTGACGGCGATACCCTTCGTGCCCTGCGCCAGCAGCAGCGGGAACTTTATCGGCAGGCTCACAGGCTCCTGCTTGCGCCCGTCGTAGCTCGGCTTCCACTGCGTGGTCTTCGGGTTGAACACCACCTCCTTGGCAAACTTCGACAGCCGCGCCTCTATGTAGCGGCCCGCTGCAGCATCGTCGCCAGTCAGTATGTTGCCCCAGTTTCCCTGGCAGTCTATCAGCAAGTCCTTCTGCCCCAGGTTCACCAGGGCATCCTTGATGCTCGCGTCGCCGTGGGGGTGGTACTGCATGGTGTTGCCCACTATGTTGGCCACCTTCGTGTAGCGTCCGTCGTCCGTCTCCTTCATGGCGTGCAGTATGCGACGCTGCACAGGCTTCAGGCCGTCGTCTATGTCGGGCACCGAACGGTCCAGTATCACGTCCGACGCATAGTCTATCCAGTAGTCCTTGAACATCCCGTCGAGCGACACCGTGCCACCTCCGCTCTGCACCTCGCCCTCCTGCGGGATTTCCTTTTCTTCCATATTGTCTTCGTTCATTTTGTAATCTCTTTACTTAAACCTTATCCCCTCACTCCACACTCCTGAACCAGCGCCCATTGCGGAACTTCCCGCGGTCCTTGTCGCGGCTGAACACAATCCACTTGGCCTTGCCCACGATGTGATCCTCCGGCACAAAGCCCCAATAGCGGCTGTCCTGGCTGTGGTGGCGGTTGTCGCCCATCATCCAATAGTAGTCCTGCTTCACCGTGTAGGTCTCAGCAAGCTCGCCGTTGACGTAGTATTTGCCGTCCTTCACCTCCAGCTCGTTGTGCTCATACACCTCAATCAACCTGCGGTATATGGTCAGCGTGCTGTCGTTCAGCTCTATCACTTCACCCTTGGCAGGTATGTGCACCGGCCCGAAGTTGTCCACACTCTGCTTCTGACCCTCGCGGTGCGGGAAGAGGTCCGTGTTCTCCGTCGCCTCCGCCGTGTCGCACACAATGTTAAGCTGCATGCCCAACGTAGAACTTGACAGACGCGACAGCTGCCTCTTCGTCAGCGGCACATTGTAGGCCAGCAGCACCCCCGTGCTGTCCGCCATGTAGGGCCCCGCATTCTCTATGTCCTGATAGCTCAACCCCAGCCGGTCGAGTTCCTGCATCACATACTGCGGCGGTATGCCGCGCGAGTTGGTCACAAACGAGTACGTCGTCTGCGCCTCCCTCGGCGTCGCTATCGCCTTGCCGTCTATCAGCACCTCGTGGTTCACAATCTCCAGCGTCTCGCCGGGCAGGCCTATGCAGCGCTTGATATACAGCGTCTTCTTGTCCAACGGCCTCACAAACCATCCATCCCTCAGCAAATCCTTGTCCCCGCGGCGCACAGCGTCGTAGTACGTGTACTGGTTCCCCGGGCTCGCCTTCAGCGTCGTGTCGCCCTCCGGGAAGTTGAACACCACGGCGTCAAACCGCGCCACCTTCCCCAAACCAGGATAGCGGTGGTACGGCAGCTGCGGCCACCGCAGGTAGCTCTCCACCCTCTCGCCCGTACCCGGAATGGTGTTGTGCACCAGCGGTATGCTCAGCGGCGTCATCATCACCCTCGGCCCATAGCTCAGCTTGCTCACCACCAGGTAGTCGCCCGTCATCAGGCTTCCCTCCATCGAACTAGACGGTATGTTGTACAACTCCACGGTGAACGTCCTTATCATCACAGCTGCCACCACCGCGAAGACTATCGCCTCCATCCAGTCGCGCCCCTCGCTCACCTTCACCGGCGGGTCCGTCTTCGGGTCATGGTACACCGCCGACTTCGACAAGCCGAGTATCGGCAGATAGATGAACGGAAACAGCACCGCGAAAAACTGCTCCCAGAAACTCGTTCGGTGGAACACCTTGGCAGTCTCCTGCACCAGCAGCAGAAACGTGAAGATATTCAGCGCCGGCACGAGGAAGTAGATATACCACTTCCACGACTTGCCGCACACCTTGATCCACACCACAATGTTGTACACCGGCACCAAGGCCTTCCATGGCCTCTCGCCAGCCTTCTTGAACACGAACCACAGCCCCGCTATGGTCCCAACGAAGTACAAAATCAGCAAAACGTCGTAAATCATATTGCGTTAATGTGTTATTGCGTTATCGCGTCAGTGGTTGGCGCGTCCTCTCTAACGCATTGACGCACTAACGCACTAACGCATTCAATCAGTTTTTCCTTCTCTTTGTTCCAATCCATATCCTCGCGCGCGGCGGCGAAATCCTCGTCCTGCCACTCCCTCGCCAGCACCCTCTCCACAGCCTCCGCCAACGCACGTGCTCCCGGCTCCGCCATCACCTCGCCCACACCGTAACGACGCACCACGTGCGCCATCTCCGGCAAATCGCTCACCACCATCGGCACCCCCGCTTGCACAAAAGCACCCACCCTGTTGGGCAGCGCGTAGTGGTAGCTAAGGCCCTTGTCCTCAAGCATCACCAACCCCACTGCTTGTGGGGAACGCGAGCCCGTCGAGCGAAACCCACAAGAAGCCTCCAGCGCCGTCATCTCCTCCGGCATCAGCCGACCCGTGAACACCACGCGGTCGGCCCAAGACTTCTCGGCGGCGTAAGCCTTCATCGCCTCCAGCAAGTCGCCGTCGCCGGCCACCACCAGGCGGCACCCCGGCAGCCACTCCAGCGCGTCGATGGCCCAGTCCACGCCCCTGCCGACATTCACTTTGCCGGCATAGAGAAGAGTGGCCAGTGGACAGTGGTCAGTGGACAGTATGCTGACGCGACAATGGCTTCCGCCCCTCTGGCCACTGACCACTGACCACTGACCACTACTAAGGTTCCTCACCACGGTCATCTCAACCCCGTACCTGTCCTTGTAGTAGTCGGCTATCCCCTGGCTCACCGTCAGCAGCGCGTCGCACTTCGGCATCAGCCACCGCTCTATCGTCCTCCACACCCACTTCACCACCGGCTTGTCCTGTATCTCAGGCACTTCGTGGAACAGTTCATGGGCGTCCATCACCAGGCGGCAACGCCCGCGCGCCGCAAGCCAGCACCCCAACAGCGTGTCCGTATCGTTCGCCCATATCACATCGCACTCCATCCCACGCAGACGCCTCCACAGCCGCCAGTTGAACGCCGCATAGAAGCGCCAGCCGCGCTGCCAGCGCACCGGCAGGTCCGTCCGGCACACCGTCGTCACCTCATACCCCGCCTCGCGCAAAGCTTCGACGTGGCGCATAACACGCTGGTCGGTAAGCAAATCGTTGCTCACCGCCATCACAATCCGCGTGCTATTGTTGCTGTTCACCCTTCGGCCGTTATTATTATTTAAGTTACATAATAACGCGCCCGAACAAAATATCGTATTATCCCCCCGCAAAAAAGTTATCAACCGCCATTTTTGTGCACATAAATCCTCCCGACGGGCAAAAAACCATCAAAAAAAGGCGTTTTATATCAGCTTCTTACCGCATCATCTCTTACATTAGTCTTTAGTTTATCTTTAATATGTCATTAATTAAATTTAATTTTGTAAGCAATAATAAGGTGTAATGTACGTTATATATAATGTCAATTATGTTTGAATAGTAATATAAAAGCTTATAGATATGGCAACTACGGTTAATGGAGAGTTTCTTGGATTGAATGGCCGCATTGGGTCGCTGGTGAGTTACAGGTGGCGCGGGAAGTGGGTGGCGCGCACCTTCGCACAGAAGCCGAAGAACCCACGCACCGAGCTTCAGCAGAGTCACCGCATGCTCTTCAAGCAGGAGGTGCAGCTGGCGGGCCGCATGAACTGGGTGCTGCGCGAGACGATGGACGCCGTCGCTGCCGAGCAGGGTATGACGGCATGCAACTACTTCATCAAGCGCAACCAGGCGGCGTTCGGTGTGGACGACGGACAGCTGGCTGTCGACTGGAGTGCGCTGGTGCTCAGCGAGGGACCTGTGGCGCCGGTGGCCTTCTGGGCGCCCTCGATTACCGAGGGGACGACCCTCAGCATCGCCTTCGAGCGCAACCCGCTGCACATGCGTGCCGACAACTACGACCGCGTCTATGTCTACCTCTATTGCCCTGACATTGAGCTTGGTTTCCTCACCGCTCCCGTCTACCGCCGCGAGCAACGCCTGTCGGTGGTGCTGCCCGAGGTCTTCGCCGGCCGCGAGGTGCAGCTGTGGGGCATGGTGCAGGACGCCGCCGGCCGCTGGTCGGAGACAATCTACATCGGCTGCGGCCCCATAGAAAACACAGTGGAAGAGCCCATTACATCAGAGCCAACCAACGAAGAAAGCCTTGCTGCCACCGGACATCAGTCCTCCCAGCACCAAGGCCTCAATAACGTCTCGCCGTCAAGCCCCATAGAGGCCCCGCCCGACGAAAAGGAAATCCCTAAAGGTTAGTTCTATCTTGCACGCACGGCGCGGACGGGTAGGCCAAGGTCGCGATTTTCGGGATCCATTCCCTGACTGTAATAAGAGAAACCAAAAGCATATGCATTCTCAGGGAAGTTGTGGCCCACATAGAGCGAGGATGACCAATAGTAGCCGCTGCTGCCAGAATCTTCGAGATCCGTGAAGAAGTAAACGCCTGCAGCAGGCAGAAATAGGGTACTGCCGTTAGATCCGGTGAAACGACGACCGTATTTGCCGTTATGGGTCGTCCATTCGGAAGTAGTGTTGCTGATAAGCTCGCTCCACTCGCCGTAGGTCGGGGTGCGGGCTCCATTGCCCATGTTAGCGGTGGCGGCATCGTCGTCGGGCTCAAGGATGGTCAAGGTGTCGAAGAAGCCGTGAAGTCCATAAGCAGGGTTGTCACAGTACTTGGTAAGCTGGTGTTCGTCACCATAAGCATAGTGATACCAGTCGTAGTAGTCCTTGGGCATAATCTCGCCCCATGAGTAGTAGTAGCCGTCCTGTTCCGGAGCCATTGCTCCCACGTTGCATTCAGCCCATAAAAGACCAGAAGGAAGAGCAAGATCAACCCATCCTTCAGGCACAGGTTGGGGATTTGGTTGTGGATTGGGGTCGAGTTTGTCATGCACAGCACGTACAGAGTTGCCATAAACGCGGTCTCTGTGTTCCATCGAACGGCCAGACGGTCGGAATTCGTATAGCCACGCGCTAGCAGGGGTTTCCGTACTAATCGAGGCGGACCAGTAAGAACCAAGGTTGCCTGCGGCGTAAGGCGAAGAACCGAGGCAGCTACCAGCAGATGGCATGAAGATACTGTTGCCATTAGATGCGGTGAATAATCTGCCGCTGACACCATTGATGGTTGTCGTTCCGATGCTAGTATTATCGATGAGCTCCTGCCACTCCTCTTTGGTTGGGGTACGGGCTCCGTCGCCGATGCGGATTGTCGCAGCGTCATCGACTGGCTGCAGGGTTGTAAGGTTATCTATTGTACCATAGTAGTTAATGGTGTTGTACTTGGTCAGTATGGATACTCTTCCTTCGTCATCCAACGTGCAGTAACGGTAGGTGTTCCAATTATATGTATCCTTGGGCATTGTCTCTCCCCACGCAATATAATCGCCATATTCTTCTGGAGCCGTAGCACCAACGTTGCAAGAGGCCCATAATAGGCCTGAGGGCAAACCAAGGTCAACCCATTCGACTGTAGTGTTGCCGCCACCGCCATTGCTGCCACCATTGTTGGCAACGTTTTCACTATCATTGTTGCCATCTTCCTTTCCACAACCAGCGAGGGTAACAACCACCACAGCCATTGCAGCCACAACGATTGTCCTGAATGTGTGTTTCATGTTGTTGATA
Organism: Bacteroidales bacterium; assembly: GCA_017522105.1. Taxonomy (GTDB): domain Bacteria; phylum Bacteroidota; class Bacteroidia; order Bacteroidales; family P3; genus Colimorpha. The sequence goes on from JAFXAA010000035.1 coordinate 25,567, forward strand.
TTTGGGGTGCAAAGATACGAAAAAAATTCACATGTGGACAAAAAAAACATTATTTTCTCCATATACAATATAATTAACAAAACAGCGTTGTATAATCCATATGTTTATGGATATGAGGGCATCTGTCATAACACGTATCGCGCTGGTTGCGTGCCTGCTACTTACCGCCTGCGGCGGCAGCAACAAAGCCCGTAGCGGCGCCGACACAGCCACCTTGGCGGCCAAAGCCGAGGCCCTGGCGCCGGAGAAGGGGCAGATATGGCAGCTGGTGGCCGTCAGGGGCAAGGCGGTGAGCCGCACCGCAGGCCTCACCACCCTGACATTCAACCCCGAAGCAGGCACCATCAGCGGCAAGACGGCCTGCAACACCTACTACGGCAGCTACCGCCTGCGCCTTGAAGCCTCAACGGCCGAGGGCTACCGCTACGCCCTTGCCTTCAGCGGCATAGGCAGCGGCGACACACGCTGCCCCGAGGCCGACATGAACGCCGAGGCCCGCTACATGGCCCTGCTGCCCAAGGCCGACGCCATGTGCGTCGACGCCTACACTATGACCCTCTACCAGCGTGGAAAAGAGATACTAAAGTACGAATTGCAATGAAGCTGAGCTATAAATACCACACATGGGACGTGCCGCTGTGGCTGCTGCGGCTGCTGAAGCACCGCATGCGGTGGGTGCGCGCCGCCGGCGGCATGGTGACGCGCGACGACGGCATGATGCTGCTCATAAAGCGCAACGGTCGCTGGGACCTGCCCAAGGGCAAGGTGGAGCCGGGCGAGACCCTCCTGCAGGGCGCCTTCCGCGAAGTGGAGGAAGAGACCGGCATTAAAGCGGACTGCGCACAGGGGCATACACTACCAACTACCAACTACCCACTACCCACTAAAACCTACCACATCTTCAACCTCTACGGCGGATGGCACCTGAAGCAGACGTCGTGGTTCCCCATGACCACCGCCGGCAGCCAGGCCGCCAAGCCGCAGGAAGAGGAGGGCATCACCGGCGTGGAGTGGGTGACGCGCGACGAGTGGCACCGCCGCTTGGAGGGCAGCTACGGCACCCTGCGCACCCTCTCGGAGACCATGAAAAACAGCACACTATGATGGACAAGCTCTCACAGGTGGCCCTGACGATGACCGCAGGCCTCGGACCCACGGCCATCAGACGGCTTGTCGACGCCTATCCCGGCGAGGACATCTTCGCCCTGCCCGCCGCCGAGCTGCGCGCAGCCTTCGGCAGCCACCGTGCGCTGGTGGACAACCTGCTGGCCAAGACGGCGTTCCCGCGTGCCGAGGAAGAGCTGCGCACCGCCGAAGCCAAGCACATCAAGGTGCTCTTCTTCACCGACGAGGCCTTCCCGCAGCGCCTCAACCGCGACGAATGCGGCGACAGCCCCGCGCTGCTCTACGCCCTCGGCGACGCCGACCTCAACGCCGGGCGCACGCTGGCCGTGGTGGGCACACGCAAGGCCACCCCCTACGGCCACGACATGACGGAGCGCATCGTGGGCGCCATAGGCGACACCAACGGCGGCAAGGAAGTGCTGATTGCCAGCGGGCTGGCCTACGGCATAGACACCGCAGCCCACAAATCGGCTCTGGCGCACGGCATGCCCACGGTGGCGGTGCTGGGCCACGGGCTCGACCGCATATACCCGCCCGAGAACCGCAGCCTGGCACAGCAGATTGTGGCCAACGGCGGCGCGCTGCTGACGGAATACCCCATGGGCACTGACATCAACCCACGCTACTTCCCCGCCCGCAATCGCATCATTGCGGCCATGAGCGATGCCACCATCGTGGTGGAGGCCTCGGAGCACGGCGGAGCCCTGATCACAGCCACCATGGCGGCAGGCTACCAGCGCGAGGTATTCGCCGTGCCGGGGCGCCTCACCGACACCTACAGCCGCGGCACCAACAACTTGATAGCCACCAACAAAGCCATCCTAGCCAGGGACGCCTCCGACGTGGCCTACCACATGGGGTGGCCCCTGCCGGACAAACACGCCCCTGCCGCGCAGCAAGAGCTCTTCCCCACCCTACCCCCCGCCGAACAGCGGATGCTCGACCTGCTGCGCATGCACGGACAGATGTCGCTCGACGAGATAGTGGCCGCCAGCGGGCTGACGATGCCCAAGGCGGCATCGCTGATGTTCAACCTTGAAATGTCGCAGGCAGTGCATGTGCTGCCAGGGCGCTTATACTGTGTAGCGGGCTGAAGCGCAGACTGACCCACAGCCCGTTGCATATTTTTTGCAGCCATTAAGCAAGTTTTTGCTATCTTTGCACATCTAAAAAAGACCCATACAACAAGACAATGAAGAAACTCCTCATCATCCCCCTGCTGGCGGCCCTGACCGCAGCTTGTGGCAGCAAAACCCAGACCTACACAGCAGCCGACGGCAGCGTCAGCGCCACCCTCAACGAGCGCACCGGCGAATGGCACATCACCGGCCCCGACGGGCGCGAGGTGGTGCCCGACTACGACTCTATGCGCGTAGTCGAAGTGAGCCCCGACGGGCACCCGATGACCATAGTATACCACAGCGGCAACGTGGAACATTGGCGCCAGTACTACAGCACCATGCAGCTGCGCAGCGAAGGCGACATAGTGGGCGGCAAGCGCGAAGGACACTGGGTGTTCTACCACCCCGACGGCAAGATACAGGCCGAGGCCACCTACATAGGAGGCCGCGAAGAAGGCCCATACCGCGTCTTCCGCGAAAACGGAGCCCCATACTACTTAGGCCAATACCACGACGGCGAGCGCGTGGGAGTGTGGGAGATATACGACGAGCAGGGCCAGCTCGTGGGCCGTCAAGACTACTCCGCAGAGGGATGATAGACCTTGGTCTGAACCTCTACCGCACCATAGGCCGGGAGGCCGACCGCATGGGCATCGACGCCTACGCCGTGGGAGGCGTGGTGCGCGACCATTTCCTCCAGCGCCCCTGCACCGACATAGACATCGTCTGCATAGGCCACAGCGAAGGCGGCGAGGTGCACATAGGCATAGAGCTGGCGCACGCCTCCTCGCGCGCCCTCGGCGGAGGCCATGTCTCTGTCTTCAAGACCTTCGGCACCGCCAGTTTCCGCTACACCGAAGACGGACGCGAGTACGAGCTGGAGTTCGTCGGCGCCCGCCGCGAGAGCTACAGCCACGACAGCCGCAAACCCGTGGTGGAGAACGGCACCCTGGAGGACGACCAGCGACGGCGCGACTTCACCGTCAACGCCCTCGCCGTATGCCTCAACGCAGACCGCTACGGCGAGCTGATGGACCCCTTCGGCGGCATCAAGGACATGGATGACGGCATCCTGCGCACGCCGCTGGACCCCGACATCACCTTCAGCGACGACCCCCTACGCATGATGCGCGCCGTGCGCTTCGCCAGCCAGCTGGGCTTCCGCATAGCCGACGACACCTTCGAGGCCATAGGCCGCAACGCGGAGCGCATAGCCATTGTCAGCACAGAACGCATCACCACTGAACTCAACAAGATAATGCTCTCCGCCAACCCCACGCTGGGTCTCAAGCTGATGCAGAAGAGTGGCCTCATGAAGCTCATCCTGCCCGAGATAGCAGCCCTGCAAGGCGTGGAGACAGTGGACGGACACGGCCATAAGGACATTTTCTTCCACACCATGCAGGTGCTGGACAATGTATGTCAAATGGAAAGTGAAAAGCGGAAAGCGGAAAGCGATGCCACGCAGACCACTGGAGACAACTCTCCACTATCCACTACCCACTATCCACTATATCTCCGCTGGGCCGCCTTGCTGCACGATGTGGGCAAACCCGGAGTCAAACGCTACGATGCACGCCAGGGCTGGACGTTCCACGGCCACGAGGCCCGCGGGGCGCACATGGTGAAGCGCATCTTCAAGCGCCTGCGCCTGCCCCTGGGCGAAGAGATGCGCTACGTGGAGAAGCTGGTCATGCTGCACATGCGCCCCATAGTGCTGGCCGAAGAGGTGGTCACCGACAGCGCTGTGCGCCGCCTCCTCTTCGAGGCTGGCGACGACATCGACGACCTCATGCTCCTCTGCCACGCCGACATCACCACGCGCAACCTCGACAAGCAGCGCCGCCACCGCGAGAACTTCGAGCTCGTCAAACGCAAGCTCGTGGAGCTTGAAGAGCGCGACCGCATACGCAACTTCCAGCCGCCGGTGAGCGGCGAGGACATCATGACCGCCTTCGGCATAGGCCCCTGCCGCGAGATAGGCACCATCAAGGACGCCATAAAGGATGCTATACTCGACGGCCAGATACCCAACGAGCGCGAGGCCGCCTGGCAGATGATGCTCCGCCTCGGCGCCGGGTTGGGATTGAAGGTTCATGAATAGAAAAACATTTTGTCATATCAGTATTATTTAGTAATTTTGCAGCCTCAAAAAAACATAAACAACATGTACGAACACCTAAAGATAGAAGAGCGCGGGGCCATAGCCATCATGACCATCAGCGCACCGAAGAGCCTCAACGCACTGAACAGCAAAATACTGAGCGAGATTGACCAATACCTCGACGGTTTCGACTGCGATAAGTACCGCTGTCTGGTGGTGACCGGCGACGGCGAGAAGAGTTTTGTGGCGGGAGCCGACATCAGCGAGATGGCCGGCCTCAACGCCGCCGATGGCGAGGCTTTCGGCAAACGCGGTGCCAAGGTGTTCCGCAGACTGGAGACCCTGCCGGTGCCCGTCATAGCGGCCGTCAACGGTTTCGCCCTCGGCGGCGGCTGCGAGCTGGCAATGGCCTGCGACATACGCATCTGCTCCGACAACGCCAAATTCGGCCAGCCCGAGGTAGGCCTCGGCATCATCCCCGGCTTCAGCGGCACGGTACGCTTGGCGCGACTGGTGGGCATGGGCATGGCCAAGCAGCTGATATACACAGGCAAGGCCATCCGCGCCGATGAAGCGCTGCGCATAGGGCTGGTCAATGCCGTGGTGCCGCAAGCAGAATTGATGGACAAGGTCATGGAGATGGCCGACCTGATTGCCAAGCAGGCACCGCTGGCAGTGCGCGCCGCCAAGGAGTGCATCAACGCCGAGTGGGACATGGACGCCGACGAGGCCATAGCCTGCGAGAACCGCGCCTTCGGCGAATGTTTCGCCACAGCCGACCAGAAGGGTGGCATGCGCGCCTTCCTCGACAAGAGCAAGTATGAGTTTCTGGGAAAGTAGGGAGTAGACAGTAGGTAAGTAGGCAAGTAGACTGCTAATATAAATAAACGTTTAACAATCAAATAATCATCAATCATGAAAATCTGTGTTATTGGAACCGGCACGATGGCCAAAGGCATTGTGAAAGCCTTCGCCGCCAAGATGCCCGTCGTCATGAAGAGCCGTACGCAGGCCAGCCTCGACAAGGCTATGGCCTCGATAGCCAAAGGCTACGGCAAACTCGTTGAGAAAGGCAAGATGACCCAGGAGGCTGTCGACGCCCTGCTCAAGAACATCACCACCACCACCGACTACGCCACCTTCGCCGACGCCGACCTCGTCATCGAGGCCGCCGTGGAGGAGATGCAGCTCAAGAAGGATGTCTTCACCGAGTTGGACGGCATCTGCAAGCCCGAGACCATCTTCGCCACCAACAGCTCGTCGCTGAGCATCACCGAGATTGCCGCCTGCACCAAGCGTCCGGCCCAGTTCATCGGCATGCACTTCTTCAACCCCGCCGACCGCATGGCCCTCGTCGAGGTTATCCGCGGCCAGCTCACCAGCGACGCCGTTGTGAAGTGCGTCATCGACCTCGCCACCGAGATCGGCAAGCAGCCTGTAGAGGTGAAGGAAGCCCCCGGCTTTGTGGTCAACCGCATCCTCATCCCGATGATCAACGAGGCTGTCGGCATCCTGGCCGACGGTATCGCCAGCGCCGAAGACATCGACAAGTGCATGATGCTCGGTGCCAACCACCCCATGGGTCCCTTGGCCCTGGCCGACCTCATCGGCAACGATGTGAACCTGGCCATCATGGAGGTGCTCTACAAAGAGTTCGGCGATCCCAAGTATCGTCCCCACCCCCTGCTGCGCAAGATGGTCCGTGCCGGCCTCCTCGGCCGCAAGACCGGCGAAGGCTTCTACAAATATTGATGCCTTACCATTCAGCCAAAAGAGAAGGTCCAGCCACTTAGCTGGACCTTCTCTTTGTCTACTGGTAACGCTTGAGCCAGGTGAGCTGCTTGCGGGCGTAGTGCCATGTGTTGAGCTTTATCTGCGCCACAGCCTCATCGAGCGCTGCATGGCCGTCGAGCACGGGGAAGAGCTCGCGGTAGCCGACGGTGTTGAGGGTATTGAGGTGGCGGTAAGGGAGCAGCGAGCGCACCTCGTCGAGGAGGCCGTCGGCCATCATCTGGTCCACACGGCGGTCAATACGTTCACGCAAGGCAGCAGGCTCCATTGACAACACCTGCATCTCTATGGCGAAGGGGCGCGGTGCCACCTGCTGGTCGGCAATCACTGCGCTGTAGGGACGGCCTGCCGTGAGACACACTTCAAGAGCTCGCTGCAAGCGTACGGGGTTGCGGAGGTCGACGCGGGCGTAATAGTCGGGGTCGAGCAACCGCAGCTGTGCCCGTTTCTCCTCCAGTGGCATTTGCTGCAGCATGGACCGCAGCTCGGCAGTGGGCGACGGCAACACGGCGGGCGTGGCACGCAAAGCGTCGATATACAGCCCGCTGCCGCCGACGGCAATAACGGTGTTATGTGTCTCCATCAGACGTGTGACCACAGCCATGGCGTCGTGCTCATAGTCATAGATGTTGTACGGCTCGGTGACCGACCGACAGGCGATGAAATGGTGTGGGACGGCGGCGAGTTCCTCGTCTGTTGGGCGGGCCACGCCTATGCGTAGCTCGCGGTAGAACTGACGCGAGTCGCAGGAAACGACCTCTGTGCCTGCTTCTTGGGCGAGCCTGACGGCATAGGCCGTCTTGCCCACAGCCGTCGGGCCGGCAACGATGACAAGTTTTTTCACGTTGCCGAGAGCACTTTGTCGAACTCCTCCCAGAACTCCGGGAACGACTTGTCCACCACCTCCGGCGCCTCAATCTGCAAATCAGGGAACACCAGGCGCAGCGGTGCGAAAGCCATGGCAATGCGATGGTCGCCATAGGTCTGGACAGGCTCTACAGGCTTCAGCGTGGAAGGAATGATAACCATCTCCTCTGCCGTAGTGTTCACTTTGCCCCCCATGCGTCTGAGTTCATTGGTTATGGCTACCATGCGGTCACTTTCCTTGAGGGCTATATTGCTCACCCCCTTGAGGGTAGTGCGGACGCCCGCTGCCGCTGCGGCCACAGCGAATGTAGGCACAAGGTCAGGGCAGTCTATACAGTTGAACTGCACCGTTTTTCCATGTTCGAAGCCGCCTTGCAGAGTTATGCTGCGACCTGTGGCACGGTATGGCGAGCGCACCTCGGTGCTATGCACGCCGAGCATACGGAAGAAGGCGTCGGCGGCGCTGTCGCCTTGGCAGGAGTCGAGCTGAAGTCCGAGGAGGCGAATGCGCAATTCAGGGCGCAGCAGGGCCATGGTATAGAAGTAGGAGGCCGACGACCAGTCACGTTCTATTGTTATTGCCGTGGGCTTGGCCTTATTGGCCAGAGGCTGTACATAGTATGTTCGCCCGTTTGACGAGCGCCTCACATCGACGCCTGCCTGACGCAACACCTCGGCTGTCATTTCAATGTAAGGGCGCGACGTTGGGCGAGAAGTCATGGTTAGCGATATGCCTTCAGGCAGCACCGGAGCTATGAGCATCAGTGCGCTGACAAACTGGCTACTGAGGAGCGGATCCACCTGCACGGTGCGTTTTATGGGGATACCGCCCTGAATGCTCACCGGCAGGAACCCCTCGTTCTCAGTACACTCCACGCGGAGGCCCATCTGACGCAACGAGTCTATTATCGGAGCCATAGGACGCTGGCATAGCCTGGCATCGCCAGTGAGTATACGGTGTCCCGGTGTTATGGCGAGCAGAGGCATGAGGAAACGCGCCACAGAACCGGCGTTGTTGCAGTAGAACACATCCGACGAACCCTCGTCAAACTGTGTCAGCAGCTGCCGCAGGAGACGCGTGTCGCCGGAAGAGGATGGTTTTGCTATACGGAATCTGTTCCCGATAAGATGGTTGATCATCATCCATCGGTTGCTGAGGCTTTTAGAAGCAGGAAGATTGATACGTATGTCGTTAGTGTTCATAATCCCAATCGCTATTCACTAATCACTTGATGTTATACTCCTTCAACTTGCGGTACAGGCTGCGCTCCGATATGTGCAGGTCGGCTGCGGCGAGCTTGCGGCTGCCGTGACGCTGTTCCAGGGCGCGGATTATGGCATTGCGTTCACGGTCTTCGAGAGCAACGCTCTCATCCTCGATAATCTCCGGCGTAAGGAACTCCTCCTCCTGGTTAGCCATCTGGCCCTGCATGCCCGACATCTGGGTTGCCGGCAGATATGAGGGGGCAGAGACTTGTGCCTGCTCCACTTGCACCTGTGTTCCTTGAGCGAGGCGTCCCACCATCTGGCGCAGGTCATTGATCTCCTGCCTCATCTCGCTAATCATCTGACCCATAGAGAGAGCTTTAAGCAGCAGTTCACGGTCTGTGATAGCGTTGCCTGCCGGTGCCGATTTGTCAACGACAGCTGGCATGCGCTCTGTGGGTATATAAGAAAGGTAGTTCTGCAATATGGCCGGCGTGATGGTGCGTTCGGTCTCCACGACAGCGATCTGTTCGGTGATATTCTTCAGTTCGCGCACATTGCCGTACCACGGATAGTCCATCATCATGCGCTTGGCGTCCTCGGTCAGCACGATTGGCGGCATGTGGTACTTCTCCGCCACATCCGAAGAGAACTTGCGGAACAGCAACGGCACGTCGTCCTTGCGCTCGCGCAGCGGCGGCAAGAATATGCTTATCTGGTTCAGGCGGTAGTACAGGTCCTCGCGGAAACGTCCGTTGCGCACAGCCTCCACAATGTCGATATTGGTGGCAGCCACCACACGCACGTTTATCTTCTGTGCCGTGCTGCTACCCACGGGAATAATCTCGCCATTTTCAAGCACACGCAGCAACTTCACCTGCATGGCCAGAGGCAGCTCACCGATTTCGTCGAGGAAGATCGTGCCGCCGTCAGCCTCCTCGAAATAGCCCTTGCGGGAGCGGTCGGCGCCCGTGAAAGCCCCTTTCACGTGCCCGAACAGTTCGCTCTCTATGGTTCCTTCCGGTATAGCGCCGCAGTTGACGGAAATCAGTCCCCTGCCCTGCCGCACATGCTTACGCAGGCTGTTCTCGTGGATTATGCGTGAGAAGACATCCTTGCCCACACCGCTCTCGCCGGTGATGAGGATGCTCAAATCCGTTGGCGCCACCTGTATGGCCTTGTTCAAAGCCAGCAGCAGACGCGGGTCGTTGCCTATTATGTCGTATCGTTGTTTCAGTGTCTGTATGTCCATAGTCTAATCCAGTCTCCTTGCTATCACCATCCCCAAAGCGGAACCTATCTGCCGCGACAGGTCGGTGTATTGTTTTATCTCCGCCAGCAGCTGCATCTGCTCCTCGTCCGACGCCCCCATCAAACGCTCGCGCCTTTCGGCGATCATCTGCGCCAGCCTCAAGCTCTTGAACGTGTTGAGGCTGTCTCTCACATCCTGCAGCAGGTTGTCTTCCTCTTTAGGCGGATAAATATTCTTTTTCTTCCACGACTCCTCACAGATGCTATAGGTGTCCATCATCACCGTGGCACAGAAGGTACGGAGCGCATCGTCGGCAGAATCCACGAAACGCGACACCTCCACCCTTCCGGCCATCTCCACCATCAGCGAGCACTGTTCCAGCACACGTTGGCACAGCGGATGCGAGAAGGAGAGTTTCTCGCCCTCCAACTCACCGACAATAATCTGCGCGACCGTATATGTGGACGTCTGCTGCGTGCCGTTCTCGTCCGTGAAGTCCTGGCTCAAAGCCTCGTTGCCATAGTTCAGCAGAAGTCTCACCAGATGGCGTTCCACCTCAGGCGGTGCCGTGTCGGTGGTCCGTGGTGAGTGGTCCGTGGTCAGTTTCTGCCCTGCGCCATCCGCTCCTTGCTCTCCGCTCTCCACTTTCCGCTCTCCACTCTCCACTTTCCGCTCTCCACTATCTTCAGCAACCTTCTGGCGGGCCGAGCCTATAGCCCTCGCCACAGCCGTTCCCAAAGCCTCCTCGCTCACCCTCAACATCTGGGAGCACTGCCTTATATACTCGCTGCGTTCCAGCAGGTCGGCCACCAGCGCTATGCTGCGCGCCGTCTCGCTGACGAGCTCGGCCTTGCGTATGGGGTCGTCCTTCACGCCGTCCAGCAGCACGCGCGTCTTGTACATGATGAAGTTGTCCTCGTGCGAGGCGAGGAACTCCTGCAGCTGTGTGGAGCCGTACTTCTGGGCGTAGCTGTCAGGGTCTTCGTCGTCGGGGAAAAGCACCAGCCTGACGTGCATGCCCTCGGCGAAGAGGAGGTCTATGGCGCGGAGCGCCGCCTTGACGCCCGCCTTGTCGCCGTCGTAGAGCACGGTGACGTTCTGCGTGTAGCGTTTGATGAGCCTTATCTGCTCCACCGTCAGGCTTGTGCCGCAGCTGGCCACGGTGTTCTCCACGCCGCTCTGGTGCATCGATATGACGTCCACGTTGCCCTCCACCAGGTAGCACTTGTCGGCCTTGGCGATGGCGGAGCGGGCCTGGTAGAGGCCGTAGAGGATGCGGCTCTTGTTGTATATGTCCGAGTCGGGCGAGTTGACGTATTTGGCGGCCTGCTTCTCGCTGGTGAGCACGCGGCCGCTGAAGCCCAGCACACGGCCGCTGATGCTGTAGATGGGGAACATCACGCGGCCGCGGAAACGGTCGTACTGCTTGCCGGTGTCCTCCTTGACGATGGTGAGGCCCGTCTTCTCCAGCACCTGCAGGCTGTAGCCGTTCTTCAGCGCGTGGTCGGTGAAGTTGCTCCACTCGTCGAGGCAGTAGCCCAGCCCGAAGCGCTTTATCACCTCGTCGCTGAGGCCGCGCCCGTGGAAGTAGCTCAGGCCCACGGCACGTCCCATCTCGTCGTTGTAGAGCAGGTCGGCGAAATACTTCTGCGCAAACTCGCTCACGTGGAACAGGCCGTCCCTTTCCGTCTGCCGCTGCTTCTCCTCCTCGGTCTGCTCCTCCTCCTTAATCTCTATGTGGTACTTGTCGGCCAGCCAGCGCAGCGCCTCGGGGTAGGTGTAGTGCTCATGCTTCATGAGGAACTTCACCACATCGCCCGCCTCACCGCAGCCGAAACACTTGAAGATGCCCTTCGACGGCGACACATAGAACGACGGCGTCTTCTCGTTGTGGAACGGGCAGCAGCCTATATGGTTGGCGCCACGCTTCTTGAGCGACACAAAATCGCCTATCACCTCCTCGATGCGGGCGGCGTCCATAATGCGCTGTATGGTCTCCTGGTCAATCATTGAGGGTGCAAAGATACTATTTTTTCCCGATACGGCAAAACGCTATTCACTAATCGCTAAACATTAATCACTTACGGTAGTCGCCCCTGTCCGTCGGCACGTCCATGCCGATGGCCTTCATGCGAAGGCGTATGTCGGCGGCGCTCTCGGCGGCCTCGCTGCCTGTCGAGAGCTTGTTGTTGTAGATGCTGTAGAGCGCGCGAGTGTCCTGCGGGCTGAGGTTGGGCATCACGACGTTGGCGCCTGCGGCAATGGCCTGTTCGCGCCCCCGGGGATGCATGGTGCCGAGTGCCGAGGTGGCGGGGAGGAGCACGGAGGGGTGCAAGACCCTGATGATGGCGAGGAGCCTGAGCGTCAGCTCGACGCTGCCGGCGCGTTCGTTTTCGAAGGGTGTGCCGGCGGCGGGGATGAAGGGGCCTATGCCCACCATCTCCGGCTTGAAGTCCTCGATGAAGCGGAGGTCTTTTTTCAGCGTTGCCAGCGACTGACCGGGGCTGCCGACCATAAAGCCTGCGCCGACCTGGAAGCCGAGGTCGCGGAGGTCGCGGAGGCACTGCATGCGGTGGTCGAAGCTCATCTCCGCCGGGTGGAGGAAGGCATAGTGTGCGGCGTCGGCGGTCTCGTGGCGCAGGAGGTAGCGGTCGGCGCCGGCGTCGCGGAGGCGTCGGAAACTCTCGCGGCCGCGCTCGCCGAGCGAGAGGGTCACGGCGCAGTCGGGGTACTGGCGTTTGATGGCCTCCACGATGCCGCACACCACCTCGTCGGTGAACCAGGCGTCCTCGCCGCCCTGCAGCACGAAGGTGCGGAAGCCGAGGGCGTAGCCCGTGCGGCAGCAGTCGAGGATCTGCTGCGGCGTGAGGCGGTAACGGCGCAGACGTCTGCCTGGGGGGCAGTTCGCTCCCTGCGGGTCGCGGTCTGCGTCGCGGCGTATGCCGCAGTAGAGGCAGTTGTTGCGGCAATGGTTGCTGATCTCTATCAGGCCGCGCATGAAGACGCGGCGTCCGTAGACGGCGTCGCGCAGCCGGCAGGCTTCAGCCTTGAGGGCGTCAACAGCTACGGGGTCGCTCGTCGTCAGCAGGTGGTCAATATCCATGATGCGGGAATGTGTTAATGCGTTAATGCGTTAGTGTGTTAGTTGTCGGCGACAAGCTATTAATCACAAGTCACCAATCACCCATCCTCAATCACTTTATCACAAACTCGTATACCGAGTCGCGCTCGATGTCTTTGTAGACGGGCAGCAGTTTGATGTGGGTGCCGCGCTGGAGGTTGACGGGACCGATGTATACGGCGCTCTGACGCGTGGGCGTGGAGCCGTCGGTGGTGTAGAAGATGTAGGTGTTCGGCACCTCGGTGCTGACCTCGATATTCATCGTTGTCTCGTCGACGCGGCGGGCTGAGAAGATGGGGGTGAAGGAGCCCTCGCAGTAGGTGATGCCGCGTGCGGCAAGGCGTTCTTTCTGCACTTCCACCTTGCGGCGGAAGCGGCCCCAGTTGCGGACATCGGATGGCGACCACAGCACTTCGGAGAGTGCCAGCGCGCGCGGCAGGAGCATGTACTCGGCGCGGCGGGCGTCGGAGCCTGCTGGCACGGCGTAGCGGCCGCAGGCGCCGATGATGGCTGCCGCCGATGCTGCCGCGGTGCCTTCGGGCACGGGGTCGAAGGCGTAGACGCGCGCCAAGGTGATGATGCCGGCGCTGGCTTTGGGCTGGTAGCGGGCTTCGGCCTGGTAGCGGCACCAGTCGCAGTAGTCCGGCGGACACATGACGACCATGCAGCCTTCACGGGCGCGTTCGAGGCCTTCGTAGAAGCCGCGGCGGCAGAAGACGGTGTCCGTCTCGAAGCCGCGCGAGGCGGAGTCAACCACGACGAGAGTGACGCCACGCGAGGCGGCGTAGTCGCGCAGGTCGGCCCACTCCTCGCCGGAGGCGTCGGCCTCGCCGCCGTCGTAGTACAGGCGGTTGAGCTTGTAGAGCGACATCACGTCGAGGAGCCGACGGAGATGCTTCTTGCCGATAGAGGCGAGGGTGTCGACGACGGCTATGCCGCGCCACGGGAAGTGCGGGTGGTCGAGGATGGTGCACTCTGGCAGCGTCACAGCCAAGTAGGCCGAGCGCGTCACGTCGGCAGGGAGCATCTGCATGAACGTCTGGCAGCCGTAGAGGAGGCCTCGTTCAGTGTTGGCCGACAGGCGGATGCCGCTGCCGCGCACTTCGAGCAGGTAGCCTTCGTCGCCGAGTTCGGTGTTCAGCGTGTCGTTGAGGGCCAGCTCAAGGTCGCTGTCCAGCGCCGCCGAGACCATGGAAGGCCTGAAGTGGGCGCTGCGCAGGGTCTTGAGCACGTATTTGAGCATCGGGGAATTCTGACCGATGCCGGTGACGCTCATTTTCAGACTTGAGTACAGGGTGTAAGAGCCTTCCTTCTGCACCATGAAGACAGGTTCCGGCACCACGCTGATTTCCTTGACCGTGGCGCTGCGCCCGCAGCCCGCGGCCAGGAGCGCGAGCAGCAGGCATCCGACGATGACATTAGTTCTCATAGTAAAAGGTATAACGCCAACGAAGCGCTTTTATTGTGCCGCCGACGCGTATACGCCGACGATACGGCTCCCCTACGGCATTTCTTCAGTAGTTCTTCAGTAGTTCTTCAGTCAAACACTGAAGAACTACTGAAGAACTACTGAAGAACTACTGAAGAAATGCCGTAGGGACTCCGTAGGGGCATGGGTGGAGAGGCCGTTGCGGAGTGGGGTGGCGACAAACAGACTTACGACTGATTGACAGCACTTTGCATTTTAAATGCATCGCGATGCAATTTTCGGGGCGTCGGAACGTTATGGATGATGTTATGGCTTCGCTGAAAAAACTTTTGTCAGACTCGGTTGTCTACGGCCTGAGCAGCATAGTGGGGCGTTTCCTGAACTACCTGCTGGTGCCGGTGTACACCTACCACATCGCGGCGTCCTCGGGCGGCTACGGTGTGGTGACCAATGTCTATGCCTACACGGCGCTGCTGCTGGTGATACTGACCTTCGGCATGGAGACGACCTATTTCTATTTTGCCAACAAGGCCGGCGGCGACGAGCGTCGCGTGTACAGCACGGCGCTGACGGCCGTGGGCAGTGTGGCCGCGGTGTTCGTGGCGCTGGTGATGCTGTTCATTGGGCCCGTGAGCGCGGCGATGGGCTACGCCGACCACCCGGAGTACCTGAGGGTGATGGCCTGCGTGGTGGCGCTGGACGCTTTCCAGGCCATCCTCTTCGCGCGGCTGCGCCAGAAGGGGAAGGCGTGGCACTTCGCGGGGCTGAAGCTGGGCTTCATAGTGGCCAGCCTGGCACTGAACCTGTTTGTCTTCGTCGTGGCGCCGCAGTGGGCCGACCGGGCGTGGATGGGCTGGTACAGCGAGGCGGACAATGTGGGCTACATCTTCTATATCAACCTGCTGTGCACGGCGCTGGTCACCCTGGGCTTCGCGGGCGAGCTGCGCGACTACAGGCCGGCGCTCTTCGACGGGGGCCTGATGAGGCAGATGCTGAAATACGCGTGGCCGCTGCTGCTCTTCGGGGTGGTGGGCATCTTCAACCAGGTGGCTGACAAGATACTGCTGCCGGTGCTGCTGCCCGGGGGCGAGGGGCGCGTGCAGCTGGGCCTCTACGGTGCCTGCGTGAAGATAGCGATGATCATGGCCATCATCACCCAGGCGTTCCGCTACGCCTACGAGCCCTTCGTCTTCAGCGGCCAGCGCGACAAGCAGAGCAAGGAGACGCAGGCGCAGGCCACCAAGTATTTCGTCATGTTCACGCTGCTGGCGTTCCTGGCGGTGATGTGCTATATGGATGTGTTCCGCTACCTGGTGAGCCCCGACTACTGGGAGGCGCTGCCGGCGGTGCCGGTGGTGATGATGGCGGAGATACTGATGGGTATCTATTTCAACCTGAGCTTCTGGTACAAGCTCAGCGGGCAGACATGGTGGGGCGCCGTGATGAGCGCCGTGGGGTGCGCAGTGCTGGTGGCGGTGAACGTGGTCTTTGTGCCGCGGGTGGGCTATATGGCCTGCGCCTGGGGCGGCCTGGCGGGCTACGGCGTGTGCGTGCTGATGAGCTACTTCATAGGGCAGCGGAAGAACCCTGTGCCCTACCCCGTGTGGACCATCCTCGGCTACATATTGCTGGCGCATGTACTCTACGCCCTGACGGTGGTGGTGCACCCCGAGGCACTGTGGCTGCGCCTGGCATGGAACACACTGCTGCTGCTGGTCTATGTGGCCGCCGTGCTCTACGGCGAACGCAGGCTCGTGGCGCAGGCAATAGGAAAACTGAAACAACGCAGACAATGAAAAGACGTTCCACAATACTGCTGCTCGTCATGGCTCTGCTGTCGCCGGCCTTCTGCGGCTGCCGCAAGACGTGCACCTGCATCAAGAACAACGGCACGAGCCACACCTTCACGGCCGAGGAGGTGAGGGCCCACAACGGCACCTGCCAGTCGATGAAATACATGTACAACGACGGCACCTACGACCCGTCGGCAAGCTACTACTCGGTGTGCAGCTGGGACTGATGGGAGTTTTAAGTTTTGAGTTTTGAGTTATGAGTTATGAGGACACTGGACGCTGCACGCTGTGTCCGCGGCGGTGCGGAGTGCGAAGGGATGCGGCACAGGGCTTCTGCGGCGCCACGGAGGCCTTGGAGGTGGCCACGGTGTGCGTGCACCGCGGCGAGGAGCCTCCGCTGAACCCCATCGTCAACGTCTTCTTCGCCCACTGCAACCTGCAGTGCATCTACTGCCAGAACTGGCAGATCAGCGGTGGAGAGTGGAGAGCGGAAAGTGGAGAGTGGAAAGTGGAAAGTGGAAAGCATAGAGTCGCTGGCGGAGCGCATCTGCCGGTTGTTCTCCTCGCTCGACTCGCCAGGCACCACACCCATGCTGGGGCTCGTCACTGCCGCCCACTATGCCGACCGCATGGCGGCGCTTGTGGAGGAGCTGCACCGGCGCGGCTGCACGCCCACGGTGGTGTACAACAGCGGCGGCTACGAGAGCGTGGAGACCCTGCGGAGCCTCGAAGGGCTGGTGGACGTCTACCTGCCCGACCTCAAGTACATGGACGGCGCCCTTGCGGCCCGCTACAGCCACGCGGCGGACTACCCCGAGGTGGCGGCGGCGGCGCTGAAGGAAATGAAGAGGCAGGTGGGCGGGGGCCTGATGGCGGACGACGGGGGACGCGCCTACCGCGGCATGATAGTGCGCCACCTGGTGCTGCCGGGGGCCACGGACAACTCGCTGAAGTGCCTCGAATGGCTGGCGGACCACTTCAACCCCTTCACGCTGCACCTCTCGCTCATGGCGCAGTACTTCCCGCCGCGCCAGGGCCTTCCGGCTCCGCTGGACCGCACGCTGACGGCGGAGGAATACGCCACGGTGACCGACCGCGCCGCCGCGCTGGGCTTCACCGAAGGATGGGTGCAGGAGCTGGAGGCTCGCGACAACTACCGCCCGGACTTTGACCGCAAGGACAACCCCTTTGAATAGATGAAGAAAAAGAACATAATCACCCTCGACCTCGACGACGAGGAGCCGCTGGACGACGTGGCGCAGCTGCTGTTCCGCACCCCGCAGCCGGGCTACCTCTTCGCCGACACCCTCAACCGGCTCTACGGCTACGCCCTGCGGCGCATCGACGACATGCCGCTCGACGGTGCGCAATGGCCTTTCTACACCTACGCCGACAGCGTGAGCCACCTGCGCTACTACCTCGTGGAGAAACCCGCCACGGAGCAGTTGCGCGATGCCTGGGGCGAGCACAACAAGATGCTTGTCATCAAAGGGGAATGCGCTGCCGACGAGGCGGAGCGCCTCTACGAAGACCTCACCGACCCGCTGCCCGCCGACGAGGGCGACCTGCTGGCCACGGAGCACGCGGCACTGCGCGACGACCTGCTGGCCGACTTCCCGCTTGTGGACCGCTACGACCCGGAGAACTCCCTGCCGCCGAAAGCCTCACGGCGCAGCATACAAATACACACAGCCCTCAATCAGCACTCCACGGCCATCATGACGCACATCGACACCGAGCGCCTCGACCTTGTGTGAGGGGCAGAAAAATGACATATTATTTTGCCAGGTGCGAAATTATGTGTATATTTGCAGTCGGCTTTCAGCAAGAACAACAATAACTAAAAACAAATACATTATGACAATCAAAGACCTTGAACCCAAAGAGTTGTGGAGTAACTTCTACGCCCTGACGCGCCAGCCGCGCCCCTCGAAACACGAGGAGAAAGTGCGCCAGTTCCTTGTGGACTGGGCCAAGAAGAACAATATTGCCTGCCGAGTGGACGGCGTGGGCAATATCATCATGAGCAAGCCCGCCACCAAGGGCATGGAGAAGGTGCGCCCCGTGGTGCTGCAGGCCCACATGGACATGGTGCCGCAGGCACGCGCAGGCAAGAAGCACGACTTTGAGAAAGACCCGATAGAGACCAAGATTGTGGGCGACTGGGTGTATGCCTGCGACACCACTTTGGGTGCCGACGACGGCATGGGCGTGGCCGCCATCATGGCCGTCTTCGCCAGCAAGACCGCCAAGCACGGCCCCCTGGAGGCCCTCATCACCACCGACGAGGAGACGGGCATGACGGGAGCCTTCGGCCTGAAGAAAGGCGAGTTGCACGGCGACTACCTGCTGAACCTCGACAGCGAGACCGAGGGCGAACTCTATGTGGGCTGCGCCGGCGGCATCGACGCTGCCATCAGCCTGCCCTACAGCACCGAGAAAGCCCCCAAGGGCATGGAAGCCTACAAGCTCACCATCGGCGGCCTCAAGGGCGGCCACAGCGGCATGGAGATCAACACCGGCCGCGCCAACGCCAACAAGCTCCTCTTCCGCCACCTGCGCTGGGTGGCCGAGTGCGGCATACGCATCATCAGCCTTGAAGGCGGCAACATGCGCAACGCCATACCGCGCGACGCCGAGGCCGTCATAGCCATGCCCAAGGAGCATGTGGACTGCATCCTCAAGGAGTGGGACAAGGTGGCAGGCTGGGTGAAGAAAGAACTCGCCGCCGTGGAGCCCGACTTCTTCATGAAATACGAGAAGGTGCGCATGAACCCAACCGTCATCACCGAGGCCGACACGCAGAAGATCATCAGCCTCATGATGGTGGCCCCGAACGGCGTCATCCGCATGAGCAAGGACATGGAAGGTCTGGTGGAGACTTCGCTGAACCTGGCCATAGCCAAGACCACGGCCAGCAAGAAGTTCGTCGTCTACGCGTTGCTGCGCTCCTCTGTCGACACCGCCAAGGAAGCCCTTGCCGAGCGTCTGGTGTGCCTGGCCGAACTGGCCGGCGGCAAGTGCCAGCTCAGCGGTGCCTATCCCGGCTGGAAGCCCAACATGGAGAGCCAGCTACTGAAGACCATGAAGGCCACCTACAAGAAGCTCTACAAGAAAGAGCCCGCCGTCGTGGCCATCCACGCCGGTCTGGAGTGCGGCCTGCTGGGCGGCAAGTATCCGGACATGGAGATGATCAGCTTCGGCCCGACGCTGCAGAGCCCCCACAGCCCCGACGAGCGCTGCTACATACCGAGCGCACAGAAGTTCTACGACTACCTGCTGGCAGCACTGGAGGCGATGCCCGAGAAGAAATAAGCATTCTTACTTACGCCAATAAAGGAAGAGCCGGCCATCTGGCCGGCTCTTCTATTTCAGTTGAGGCGTACCCGCGGGTCGAGCACCGCGTAAAGGATGTCGGTGAGGATGTTGATGAGCACCAAAAGGATGCAGATGAAGAGGATGGTGCCCATGACCACGGGGAAGTCGTACTTCTCCAGGCCGTCGACGATGACGACGCCCATGCCCTTCCAGTCGAAGACATACTCCACGAAGACAGCGCCCGCCAGGAGCCCGGCAAACCAACCGCTGGCCGACGTCACCACGGGATTGAGGGCGTTGCGCAGCGCATGGCGCACCACGACGCGGCGGCGGCTCAAGCCCTTGGCACGAGCTGTGCGTATGTAGTCCTGCGAGAGGGCTTCAAGCATGGAGTTCTTGGTGAGCTGCGTGAGCGTGGCCAGGGGGCGTATGCCGAGCGTCAGCGCAGGAAGGATGAGGTTCTTAAGGTCAATGTATTCGCCGCAGCCGTAGTCGTCGACAGAGTACAGGTTGCCGAACATGTTGAGGTGCGTCCACCCAGCCAAGACGTAGGCAAAAAGCCAGGCAATGAGTATGGCGGCGAAGAAGGACGGCAGCGACATGCCGAGGGTGGAGAGGACGAGGGTGAGACGGTCCACCCAAGTGTCCTTGTGGAGGGCTGATACTACGCCGAGCGAGACACCGACGACGAGGGCGAAGAGCATGGCCACCACGGCGAGGAGTGCCGTCTGCGGGAAAGCGGTGCCTATAATCTCGCTCACGCGGCGCTGGCTCTGGTAGCTCCGCCTGAGGTAGGGTGCTTTGAGCACCACCGAGGCGGAACCAAGGTGCAGCAGGGTGGCATAGGGGGCATACTTCTCGGCAGAGAGGTAGAAATAGCTGGTACTGTCGCTGTTGTTGTGCACCGATATGGGCACAAGGTCGTTGAGGTAGTTGAGATATTGCAAGCCCACGGGCTTGTCGCGCCCGAGGTCGCGGTTGATGATGTCGATGCTTTCCTGGTCGGCGCGCTGGCCGAGCATCATGCGGGCCGGGTCGCCGGGCAGGATGTTGAAGAGGAAGAAGACCAAAGTGACCACCCCCAGGAGCACAAGGAAGCCGTACAGAAGGCGTTTTAAGATATAGCGTCCCATAACAATGTGTTATCGCAGGCCGTGCACCACACTCTTCTTGGCCACGAAGTCCTTGAGATAGAAAGGCTCAAAGTAGGCCACATCCTCCACCCTACCCTCGGCGATGCGCTGTTCGGCGAGGGTTGCCATGCCAGCGGCGGAGACCGCGAAGGACTCGTCATAGCGAGCGTTGGGGTGACTGCCCAGCAGCGGACGCGTCTTGGCGGCGCCGTCGCCAATGAAGGTAACCTCGGCACGGCCAAGCCATTCGTCATAGAAGCCCTCGGAGACTACATCGGCATGCGTGTCGCGCAGGATGTTGAGCCCGCGGTCCACCATCATAGTGTAGCACTCCATGCGGCGTGCGTCAATCATTGGGCACAGAAGTCCATTGTATTCAGGGTGCTGTGCATAATAAAGGGCGGCCATGGAGAGGAGCGTAGGCACCGAGAGCAGAGGAATGCCGTAGCCATAGCAGAGCCCTTTGGCGCTGCTGACGCCTATGCGCAGACCCGTGTAGCTGCCTGGGCCTGCCGAGACACAGACGGCGTCGGGCCGCTGTGAGTCGGTGATTTCTTTGAGGAAAAGAGGCAACTGTGTGGAGTGGGCATCGGGCACGGAGCTCTCGCGCTGTGCGACGACCTTGCCGTCGATGGCCATAGCCACCGAGCATACCCGCGTGGCTGTTTCTATCAGGAGTACTTTCATCGCATGTCTATTACTTCCACTTCAGGGTGCTTGGCGGCGTCGAAGGTGAACTGCGAGGCAGCGTTGGAGGCACGCTTGAAGTCGGTGATGTCATAGTTTTCGCGGCCGGAGTCATATTTATGCACCTCCATGCGACGCAGCAGGCCGTCGTCTTCATTGAGGAAGAGGCGTATCTTGTGGTAGCTGCGTGTAGAGCGCGGCTGCAGGTCGACGATGGCAGTACCGTCGTCGTCAGTACGGATATACTTTGCCTTGAAGCTCTTGCTGTAGTTTGCCAACAGACGGCCTGGGTTGAGCAGGTCAATGTCGTCATCGCTCATGGCACTGACGGTCACCTCGTTGGCTTGCTTGTTCCAGTGCCACACAGTGGTGCCGTCGCTGATGAGCTCCTGGTCGGGCAGCACGAGACGGTACTTGCCCTTGCTGTAGCGCACCTCGGCGCTCTGTCGTGCTTTCTGCTGCTTCTTGCCGTCGAGGACGGTCATGGTCACCGTGAAGCTCACATTCTTGTCGAAGCGGGCGGCAGCTTTCTTGAGCACTTCGGTGGCGTTCTCGTCGAGGCGTCCCTGAGAGGCGTGGGTAATCTGAGCTTGAGGGGCGAAAGGCAAGAGGACAAAGGCGGCAACAGCCAACAATATCAATACAGTCTTTCTCATGATCAGTGCAGTTTCATGCCGATAATATTCATGAACTCCTCACGTGTCTTGGGGTCTTTCATGAAGGCGCCAGTGAAATCGGAGGTGGTGGTGACGGAGTTTTGCTTCTGCACGCCACGCATCGACATGCACATGTGCTGCGCCTCGATGACCACGGCCACACCGAGGGGGTTGAGGGTCTCCTGAATGCAGTCTTTGATCTGCTTTGTGAGGCGTTCCTGCACCTGCAGACGGCGGGCGTAGGCATCCACCACACGCGGTATCTTGCTCAAGCCCACGATGGTACCGTTGGGAATGTAAGCCACGTGGGCCTTGCCGACGAAGGGCACCATGTGGTGCTCGCAGAGCGAATAGAGCTCTATGTCCTTGACGACGACCATCTGCCTGTAGTCCTCGTGGAACATGGCCGAGCGCAATATCTCCTTGGGGTCGAGGTCGTAGCCATTGGTAAAGAAGAGCATGGCCTTGGCAATGCGCTCCGGGCTTTTGAGGAGACCTTCGCGATCAGGGTTTTCGCCAAGGAGACGGAGGATGGCCTTGTAGTGTGCAGCCATCTCGTTGACGCACTGTTCGTCGTACTTATCTATCTTCTGATATCCTAATTCTGCCATTGTTGTCTTTTAGTATGTTATGCGATGTTGTTATTGCATCAAAGTGTTGGTTTTGCGCATGCAATATGGCACGCCTGTGGTTTCTGTACGGCTCTTGCTCCATCAATCCCTTCTTCGGCGAGCAGGGCCACAGCAAGGGCATAGGTAGACCGCAGAGGGGCTGTAGGGGCAGCGAGCAAATGTAGCGTCAGCAACGGACGGACGCAATTAGCGACGGGCTTCATGCTCATTCCAATTCCATTACAACACGGAAACCGATAGTGCTGTCGGTGACGAAGGTGGTATCTCTCACTTCTTGCAGGAAACGGTAGGATACGAAGCAACGCTCCGGATTGGTCTGCCACGAGCCGCCGCGACGCACGTGAGCCACATAGGACGGCACGGGTTCGAGAGGCGTAGGATCGACGGCACCGTTCTCCTGGTACTGGCTGTAGTCATAGTAATAGCCACGGCACCATTCCCACGCGTTGCCGCTCATGTCGTATATGTCGAGAATATTGGGCATCTTCTTGCCAACAGGCATCACATGCTTGAGGGTGAAGACGGTGGTGTCGATGAGGGTGGAGTCGAGGTCGGGGTCGTAGACGGTGTCGAAGATGAGCACCGTGTCAAGCGGAGTGTTGCGAGTGTACCAGCCGACGGTGTCCAGCAGGTCGGAGCCGGAGAAAATGGACTGTACGCGGCGCGCCACGTGACCGCCACGGGCTGCATACTCCCACTGCGCCTCTGTGGGCAGCGAGAAATTCTTGCCGGTCATGGCGCTAAGGCGCTGGCAGAAAAGCTCGGCGTCGTCGTAGCTTATCCATACGGCAGGCTTGTCGTCGCCAAGAAAAGCCGCCAAGGCAGGATTGGCTTTGGCCCAGGTGCGAGCGGGGTTGGTGTCCATGACTGCCTCATAGAGGGCCTGCGTCACCGGGACGACGGCCATGGCATAGTCCTTGGAAATGGTCACATTGTGCTGCGGCAGATCGAGGCCAGCCGAGGTATGAGCCTGTGGCTCGGCACCCATAACAAAACTGCCCTTGAGAATTACGACGAGGTCTACAGTCTGGCCAGTGCCTGGCACAGCGATGTGCTGCTTCATGATGTTGACGCTCTCGCTGTCGTTGGACATGTTGACCACCTCGTCGATCATGTAGTGGCTCTCTTTGGCGCAGGAGACGCAGAGGACAGCGAGGGTCACTATGGCGGTGAGCAAGAGGGTTATTTTTTTCATGATATCAGAATTATGATTTACTTGTTATTGATTACTTATTTGCACGTTATTCAACCTGAAGCAGTAGGCCTTTGAGATACTCGCCCTCCGGGTGGTAGATACTGACGGGATGGTCTATGGCATGTGGCAGCTCGCGAGCCACACGCACAGCGCGTCGAGCGTTGGCGGCTGCCGTGAACACCATGGTGCGAAAGTCATCTTTACTGACGGCCTGGCTGCAGCTGAAGGTCATCAACAGACCGCCAGAAGGGATGGACTCCATGGCCCGCTGGTTGATGGTGCGGTAGCCGCGCAGCCCCTGCTGGAGCGAACGATGATTCTTGGCAAAGGCCGGTGGGTCAAGGATGATGAAGTCATAAAAGGGAGTGCCGGAAGCGGAAAGACTGTCTGACGCAGCCAATGTGTTTTTGCCCAGTAAGTCCAGCACATCAGCTACAGTGCCTTTATGGGGTGCATCGGAGCCAAAGTTGAGTTCTACGTTACGGTTGCACAGTTCAATGGCCTTCTTACTTATGTCTACAGTTTCCACATATTCGGCCCCACCGCGAAGAGCTGCCAACGAGAATCCACCGGTGTAGCCGAAACAGTTGAGCACACGGTGGCCTGCGGCGAGACTCTGCACAAGGGCTCGGTTTTCGCGCTGGTCGATGAAAAAGCCCGTCTTCTGGCCTTCATAGAAGTTGATGAGCATACGATTGCCGTGCTCAGTAATTTCCCATTCCGGCAAATCCGCCCCCCACAAGAAACCATCTTGGCTGCCACCAGGGACAGTGGCAGAACTCTTGTCGAAGACTGCCCTGAGGCCATAAGGGGTCAGCAGCTGGCGCAAGATATCAACGAACATGGGGAAGAGGCGGTGCATGCCGACGGAATGTGCCTGTAGTACGAGAACGCCATTGTACCAGTCGGCAACAAGCCCAGGGAGACCGTCACCTTCAGCGTGGACAAGGCGGAAGACATTAGTGGCGACGTTGGTGAAGAGTCCGAAGCGCTGACGATAGTCTACAGCCGACAGGAAACGGTTGTGGAAGAACCCCTCATCGACCTGCTTGGTGTCAAAGGAGAGCACCTTGCAGATAATGCTTTCGGGTTGATAGTGGCCCACGGCAAGCCATCGGCCTTGGAAGTCTACCACATCGACGAGGTCGCCCTCCTGCGGAGCGCCGTCCACGCGCTTCACGGCACCGCTGAATATCCAGGGGTGGCGGCGCTGGATAGCTTTCTCCTTGCCGGGGGCTATGATGAGCTGCGGACGTTTCATTGTTTCATCATGTGGATGGTTTGGCCGGGGTCATCGCTTTTGAAGACGGCATTGCCAGCCACGAGGACGTCGGCACCGGCCTCAAAGAGCAAGGGGGCGTTCAGGAGGTTCACGCCTCCGTCGACCTCGATGAGGCACTGCGGGTTCTTGCGGTTGCAGAGCTCGCGCAGCTGGCGCACTTTGTTGTATGTATTCTCGATGAACTTCTGTCCGCCAAAGCCGGGGTTGACGCTCATCAGGAGCACCACGTCGCAGAGCTGTACGATGTCTTCGAGCAGGCAGACGGGCGACGAGGGGTTGAGCACCACCCCACCCTTCATTCCCGCATCGTGGATGGCATGGAGTACACGGTCGTGGTGGTGACAAGCCTCGTAGTGGATGGTGAGGATATCGGCACCAGCATCGCGGAAGTCCTGCACATAGCGGCCAGGGTCCATAATCATCAGGTGCACGTCGAGGGGTTTCTGCGCATGCTTCTTGATGTGCTTGACGATAGGCTGACCGAAGGAGATGTTGGGCACGAAGATGCCGTCCATAACATCGACATGAAGCCAATCGCATTCGCTGGCGTTGAGCATCTCTATGTCGCGCTGTAGGTTGCCGAAATCAGCGCTGAGGAGTGACGGGGATACTAATTTCATTGCTGTGGTTGGGGTTGGATGGTGAATGTAACGGCGCGTCAGAATTTGAGCTTGTCGAAGTTCTTGCCATAGACGCCTTCAGCTTTGCTGACGCTGATGAAAGCGTTTTCATCGATGCGGTGTATTATCTGCATCACATGGGGCTTGTCGGTGCGGTGCACCATCATCAGGAGCACCTTCTGGCCTTGGCGGGTATAGCACCCCTCGCCATCAAGAAGGGTGGCGCCACGTCCCACTTCCTTGGTGACAGCTTCGCCAATTTCTTCGTTCCGGGCGGAGAAGACCATCACCTGATAGGACTGCTTATTACCGTCAAGCACCATGTCAAGGACGTAAGTCATGACTACCATGACGACATAGCCGCAGATGACATTATCAAGTTTATGGCTGACAAAGAAGGAGCAGCCGATGATGACGACATCGATAAGCATGATAACACGGCCCGGGGAGATATTGTGGTACTTGCACACAATAAGGGCAATGATGTCCGTGCCACCACTGTTGCCGCCCATAATGAAGCTCAAGCCAATGCCCGCACCGCAGCAGACGCCACCGAGCACAGCGCACATAAAGACGCCGAAATGCTCCACGTCAAACCACGTGTCCACATGCAGCACCTGTTGCCATAGGATAAAACAAAGCGATGACATGATGATGCCGTAGATGGTATTGGCACCGAATTTGGAGCCAAGGAGCTTGAAGCCTATGGCGACAAGGATGGCATTGAAGATAAAGTTGAGCACACCAATGGGGATGTGGATGCCGACGGCATAATAGAGGATGGCCGACATACCGCTGACGCCGCCGCCTACAATCTTCATGGGCAGCATGAAGGCCGACCAGCCGAAGGTGTAGAGCATTAGTCCAAGCGTAATGACAACGTAGGAGATGACAATCTGCTTGCTTTTCTGAAATATCTGCATATTTTTTTGTTTATTTGCGTTTACTGTAGTCGCGGGCGCCGAAGATGGTGGTGCCGAGGCGCACAAGAGTGGAGCCCTCGGCCACGGCGAGGTGATAGTCATGGCTCATGCCCATGGATAATTCACAGAACTCTGGCCGCCCTGCAAAAAGGCCGGAGCGCAGGGTGTCAAAGATATGCTTCAACTCGCGGAACTCGGAGCGCACCTGCTCCGTGTCTGACGTGTTGGTGGCCATGCCCATAACACCGCATACGCGCACATGTTGCAAAGCAGCCAGACGGGAGCCGTCGAGGGCTCCGACCTCGTCTATGCTGAAACCGAACTTCGTCTCTTCGCGGGCTATGTGAAACTGAAGCAGTACATCAACCACACGACCTGCTTTGGCAGCGGCGCGGTCTATGTCTTCAAGATGCTCCACGGAGTCCACACCGTGTATCATACTGACGAAGTCGATGTAGTATTTTATCTGCTTGGCCTGCAGGTGGCCTATGAAGTGCCACTGGATGTCCTTGGGCAAAACGGCGGCCTTGTCGCGCAGCTCGGTGGCGTAGTTCTCGCCGAAGAGACGCTGACCAGCGTTGTAAGCCTCCATTATATCCTCAACAGGCTTTATCTTGGACACAGCGACAAGCCTCACACCAGCAGGCAATGAGGCCCTGACGCGTTCTATGTTTTCTGCAATCATGTTATACTTAACGTCACTTTTTTTTATTTATTATATATAGCGCATAAAAAAATGCCCCCACGCAAAGCATGGAGGCATCATTGTGTCTGCTCAGCGATTATTTCACCACCTCAATGGCTCCATTATGCTCAATGTTGCCGTTGTATCCGCGGGCAGAGAAGCGATAGAAGTAGGTGCCTGCCGGGACGTCGACAGGATCCCAGAAATCTTCCTCGGAGGTTATATTCTCGCGGTGGAATATACGCGTACCCCACTTATTGTAGATGTCGAGGGTGTTCACCGGATAGGCCATGCCGCCGATAAGGTTGCCGATGACAAACTTGTCGTTGATGCCGTCGCCGTTGGGGGTCACAACATTGGGGAACTGCAGGAAGTCGTTGACCAGCAGAATAGTGTTTTCTGTTGTGTCGCTGCAGTATATAACGTTGCCCGACGGGGCCATATTGTCCGTGCGCGATATGAGGCGGGCGGTATATGTGCCAGCCACTTCACCCTGAGGAGCAAACTGAGAGAAGTCAAAGAGCGGGTTTTCGTCCGTAATCGTCTGAACCGAGAGCAGGTTGTTGCGGTCATACTGCATCTCCCAGAAGAACCTTGTGTCTGCTGTGCGGTTGGCCGTCGTGTTGGTGAGCTGAGCCACAGGATGCAGCACCGAAGGATAGAGAGGCTCCCACGCGAATGAGGCCTTAGGCGAGGCATAGACCGCTATCACGCTGTCGAAGATGAGTGAATCCTTGCAGCCGTCAACCGAAGTGGCATAGTACTTGAGGTCGTAGACGCCCTCGGTGTATGTATGGGTGGGGCTTTGCTGCTCCGATGTGACACCGTCACCAAACACCCAGAAATGTTTGTCAACGTTGGTAGTCTGGTTGTCAAAGGTAAGCGTATAAGGGCTGCACCCTTCAAGGGCAAACGGGATCGGTACAAAACTCGGATAAGGCTGGCTGCGGAGCTTGACGTCTATGGTGTCGCGCGTGACACATACCGTGGAGCGCTGGGTGTTGTTCACCTGCACAATGTAGCGTATGTCGCTGCCAGGCTCGTAGCGGGTCACAATCTGGCTGGAGTCCTGACCGAAGGGTTCCCACATATACGTGTAGTTCTGTGTGGCGGCATGGCGGTCTGTGGCGTCAAGCACCGTGGTGGTGACGCCGCAGAGGGTGGTGTCGGCACCGAGAGTAGGAGTAGGCGTCCAATAGGTGGTAATCTTCGTGGTGGTGTCCCACACGCAGCCGAACTCGTCGTAGATGGTCACATTGATGGGGAAGGTGCCTGCGGTGTCGGGCGAGAGAACATACGACTCTAAGTCGTTGTGGCGGTGCACCTCGAGGCCGCGATAGTGCCCAAGCTCATAGTCGTGGTACTGCGCCGCAGTGTCCGGCGACCATATAAGGCTATCTATGCCCACCTGGTACTGGCACCCGTCGGTGTTGAGATTGCATATATCCACGCTGAAGCTGAACACCCATCCATTATCAATACCCAGGTAATCACATATCTTAATACTCCATTCGCCATTGAGAGGACAACCAACAAGGCTTGAGAAGTCGCTGGCCGGAACATAATAGTTGGTTTTCTCCGCATGGTTAGAAGAATCCAACACATTGTTCACGCTGATTGTAGGCGTCGTACCTGCACCATAAAATCCTGGCGGTATCGTGGGCATAACAACATTCGAATAATTGGAGGCTGGCCCGTTAGACATACCGGCATTTGCCGGGTTGGAAGTATTCGCAGGCATGCCATTCACAAGCGTGTAGTTCTCGTTACGCGAGAAACAATAGTTGAAACCAATGCCAAACGGGTTGTCCAGCGAGTCACATCCATCGTCCCAGTTACCACCATCGTACGGAATGCCGGTATATCGTCCCCCGCCTCCAGATGTTCCGCCGGGGATTTGTATTCCAGAACCGCTAGACGGGGCATTTTTATATTTCAACATGGCTTCGTTACCATTGGGACAGACAATAGACAAATCATAGTCGCCCATGTAAGAGTGCTCGTAGTTGACACACACCGAACATATATCCTCAGCAGACTTCACCACTCTGCCATTGGGGAATTCTGAGAACACAACAGACGCCTCAAAGCAGTTTGGCAGATTGGGACATTGCGGGCCGTCTGGAATAAACGTTCTTATTTCGTTGGTTTTCGACGTACCGTCTTCATATTTTATAGAATCCAATACCAAGGTGGCATCGTCACCATCGTAGCCCATATTCACCAGCAGACTGTCGCGGTTGCAGATGTCTCTCAACGTGAACACCGTCTTCAGAGGGTTCTGTGCCACACGGACACGCACTTCAGGATGTATAGCAGCCTCGCATCCTTCTGCATCGGTGACAGTGAGCACCATATCGTTGCATGCAACTTTATAATAGCCCTCGTAGTATATGCTGGTCAAGCCGGTCCCAACCAAAGTGTCTTTCGTACCCATATCCCACAGGAAGACCGACGTCCTGTCCGACGGTTCATACCATCCTGTCGAGTTGGAATAATCACAGTGTGCTGTGAAAATGACGCCGTCGCCCATGCAGAGGTTCACGCCGTCAAATGGTACAGAGTCCAGATACGGTACAGAGTCCCTGAGGACCGGATCCCACATATTCCTCGTCATTGTGTCAAACAAGTGCTTGATTGTACCAAACTCATACACCACACCGTTGCGTGTCTTATAGTATATGCTGTCAAGTACTGGCGTAAATCTCTCGCAAGGTTTCTGGCATTCTGCCACCATGCGGAAGCCACGGCCAGTCTCATAATTCCACGGGCCGCAGTCATCGCATACCTTATAGCGCACAGTCAAGGCCTGCATTGTATTATTCGGCCCCACATAGATATCCCTCGTCGCCGGTGACATGGCATTTCCTGTCGCATACCAAAGGAGCGGTGCCGAAGTGTCCACACCATCATAGATGAACAATGTGTCCGCACACGGATTGCCTGACGTACTGAAACGAAGATCAAGCGTCTCTATCTTAAAAGTCAATACATTTGGAAGCGAACAATCACCTACTACGGTAATCCAGTAATCGTATCCACGTCCGACACTATGAGCGCTGTCAATGCCGTCACAATATATACGTGTGCCTGCTATTGATTTATTGATCACTGAACCATGGCTTAAGGCATCAAGCGAATACTGCTCAATATCCTGGGCATGGCCCATATGCAAACCCATCAACAGGGTCAACATTATAAGACAATACCTTTTCATGACTACCTACCTTCCTTGTTTTGATTATCCGCAATGGCATACATGTCGTCTATCGACCGCAGCACCAGATACGGATGCTCCGACGACGGGGTCGGGAAGCAAATCGTCACGTTTCCCTTTGGATAGCGGACCTGGATGTCCTTGAAACCGTAGGCATAGTAGCTCAACGTCGTCAGATCCACGCGGAAGTCTGCCGTCAGGTTCTTGCCGTCTGCCTTCGCCACCACCTCCGTGATGGAATGCATCTTGGCACCGGCAGGCACAGTGTCCGACACATAGAATGCCGCACGTGCAAAAGCACAGCGCCATTCAAGCTTCTCCTGAGGATAGGAGTACATGGCATCGGCATTGCCTCCGAAGTAAGGCAACATAATGGTCTCACAGTCCTGGGCCTTGGCCCCCAGGGCACCCAACATAAGGGCGGCGATAAAAACGATCTTTTTCATAACTGCATTTTTTGGGCTTCTATATATATGACGAGGAGGTAGCCGATTTATAACATTTTTTAACTCTATTTAACTTTTTTCTTGCTGCGAAGGTGGTTTATCAGGGCCATCAGCAGTCCAAGTGCGAGGAAACCGCCCGGGGGCAGAATCATCATCAGCATGCCGTCGGCACCGCCAATGAGGCTGTGGCCGAAGATGCAGCCGGTGCCAAGCAGCTCACGCACCATGCCCAGCAGGGTCAGGGCCCACGTGAAGCCCAAGCCCATGAAGAGGCCGTCGAGGAACGACTGGCCCACGTTGTTCTTTGAGGCGAAAGCCTCGGCGCGGCCCAGCACGATGCAGTTCACCACGATGAGGGCTATGAAGAGGCCCAGACTGTCGTAGAGGGCGGGCAGATAAGCCTTCATGACCATCTCGACCATGGTGACGAAGGTGGCAATGATGACGATGAACGCCGGGATGCGCACCTTGTCGGGTATGACGTTCTTAAGCAGCGAGATGACCATGTTGGACATCATCAGCACGAAGGTGGTGGCCAGGCCCATAGAGAGGCCGTTGATGGCTGATGTTGTAGTGGCCAGCGTGGGGCACATGCCCAGCACGAGCACCCATGTGGGGTTCTCCTTGATAAGGCCGTTTTTGATAATATCTTTAGTCTTCATAAATCCTGCTTTTTACTGGTTAATGTGAGCGAATACGTCGGCCGCCTCGTTGACGATGGCGAGGAATGCGCGCGAGGTGATGGTGGAGCCGCTGATGGCGTCCACACTGCCACCGTCCTTCTTGACGGTCAGCGGCGCGTCGGCGGGTTTGGTACCCACTACGCACCCCTTGCCGTCCTTCTGGAACCACTGGTCGGCCTTGGCGCCAAGACCCGGGGTCTCATGTGTTTCAAGTATCTGGTAGCCGCTGACGGCGCCCTGGGCATCGAAGCCCACCATGAGCTGCAGGTGGCCGCCGAAACCTTTGTCGTTGCCAGCCTCGATGGCGGCGCCGACCATGGTGCCGGCCTCGTCGAGACCCACATGGCACAGGTGGCCGTCCACGGTCTTGTCCTCAAGCTTGGCGAACGGCGGCAGCACAGCGCCTATGGCGTTCTCCACCTTGGCCTGCTGGGCCTTGGCTATGGGGTCTTTGGTCACCCCGTTGAGGGCGGCCAGCGCTGCGGCAGCCACAAGGGCTATAGCCGTCAGCGATATGAGCATATTGGGTAATGTCGATTGTGCTTTCTTTGCCATAATCTTAAACTTTATACCTTAAATTTTAAACCTTAAACCTCATACCGCGAAGCGGGTGGGCTTGAACCAGCGGTTGAGCAGCGGCGTGACGCTGTTCATGATGAGGATGGCGAAGCTCACGCCCTCGGGGTAAGAACCCCAGTTGCGGATGATGATGGTCAGCAGGCCGCATCCGAAACCGAATATCAGCTGGCCGCTCTTGGCCATGGGGCTGGTCACCATGTCGGTAGCCATGAAGCAGGCGCCCAGCATGATGCCGCCGGTGAGGATGGTCATCACGGGGTCCATATACGCCGTGGGGTCAATGAGCCACAGGATGCCGCTGAACAGGAACGCCGTGCCGATAAAGGCCACGGGGATATGCCAGCTGATGACTTTCTTCCACAGCAGGTAGCAGGCGCCAAGCAGTATGGCTATGGCGCTCACCTCGCCCATGGAACCGCCTATATGGCCCAGGAAGGCATCCATGAAGGTGACACCCTCGCCGAGGGCGCCCTCCTTGAAGGCCCCGAGGGGCGTGGCTCCCGTGGGCACGTCAAAGCCCATGGGGAACAGACCTTCGGCCACAGGCCACGTGGTCATCTGCACGGGGAAGCTGATGAGCAGGAACACGCGGCCCACCAGCGCGGGATTGAAGGGGTTCTTGCCCAGGCCGCCGAAACTCATCTTGCCGATGCCTATGGCCACCAGGGCGCCTATCACCACTATCCACAGCATCTGCGCCGTGGCAGGCACGTTGAAGGCCAGCAGCAAACCCGTCACCACGGCCGAGCCGTCGCCGATGGAGGTCGGCACCTTCATGATGAACTTCTCTATCAGCCACTGGAAGAGCACGCAACTCGCCACAGAGACGAGGCTCACCAGCAGGGCCGGAAGTCCGAAATAGGCTATGGCGCAGAGCAGCGCCGGCACCAGCGCCATATTGACGCGCCACATGATTTTCTTTGTCGACTCGTCGCTGTGCACATGGGGCGAGCCTGATACATTTAATATATTCATAGTTTATTATTTATTCATTCAACTACTTATCCACGGTCTACTTACCTACAGTCTTCTTACCAACTCATTTCTTGGCAGCCATCATGGCGCGCACGCGGTTCTTGCCGAGGCGTATCTCGTCGGTCAAAGGCTTGTGTGCCGGGCAGCTGAAGAAGCAGCATCCGCACTCTATGCAGTCCAGGATGTTGTGCTCACGTGCCTCCTCGGTGCGGCCGTTCTTCACCAGGGCCGAGAAGAGGTAGGGCTCCAACCCCATGGGGCAGGCCTCCATGCACTTGCCGCAGCGTATGCAGTTGGTCTCCGGCTCGCGGCGGGCTTCTTTCTCGCCCATCACCAGCACGCTGCTGTTGCCCTTCACCGTCGGCGCGTCGAGGTTCACCACGGCCTTGCCCATCATGGTGCCGCCGCTGATGACCTTGCCTGTGGTCTCGGGCAGGGCGCCTATGGAGTGCTTGATAATCTCGTTGTAGGTGGTACCTATGCGCACAATGTAGTTGTGCTGGCTGGGCAGCTCCTTGCCCGTGACGGTCAGTATGTTCTCTATCAAAGGTTTGTTCTTCTGCACAGCCTCGTAGACAGCGAAGCACGAGCCCAGGTTGCTCACCACGCAGCCCACGTCGATGGGCAGCTTGCCGCTGGGCACCTTGCGTCCCGTGACGGCATTGATGAGCTGCTTCTCGGCGCCCTGCGGGTACTTCACCTTCAGCGGCTCAATGACTATGCCCTCGAACTGCTTGGCCATCTCCTGCATCTTGGCTATGGCCTGGGGCTTGTTGCTCTCGATGCCTATGTAGGCGTTGGGCACGCCAAGGGCCTTGCGCAGTATGCTCACGCCGATGCACACCTCCTCGGCATGCTCCATCATCACGCGGTAGTCGCTCGTCAAGTACGGCTCGCACTCCGCAGCGTTGACAATCAGGTATTCGGCCTTCTTGCCCTCGGGAATGCTGTACTTTATGTGCGTGGGGAACGTGGCGCCGCCCAGACCAACGATGCCCATCTCCTTGAGCTTGGCCACAATCTGCTGCGGCTCAAGGGTGCACTCGCGCTTGATGTCCGGGGTGCGGTCTATGGTCTCCATCCACTCGTCGCCCTCCACGTTGATGTACACGGCCGGCTTGGCCATGCCGAAAGCATCCTTGCAGGTGTCCACCTTCAGCACCGTGCCGCTCACAGGCGAGTGCACATTGGCGCACATGAAAGCCTGGGCTTCGCCTATCAGCTGCCCCACCTTCACCTTGTCGCCCTTCTGCACCACCGGCGTGGCCGGCGCTCCGAGGTGCTGGTTCATCAGCACCACCATCTGCTTGCCCACAGGCATCACCTCGATGGCGGCATCGTTCGATATCTTGTTTTCTTCGGGGTGTACACCACCCATTCTAAAAGTCTTCATACAGTTTTAAGTTTTAAGTTTCAAACTTTAAGTGGCTTGCGCCGTCGGCGGCAGCCCACTTAAAACTTACAGCTTACAGCTAACAGCCCTCACCTATTGTTTAACCTCCACCTTCTCGGCAACGGGAATCTCCACCTTCTCGGCGGCAGGTGCCGACGGCGCCTCGGCGGCCTTGGGGGCCGGCTTCACGGCGGGCGCGGGGAAGCCCACATCCTTGATAGCACCCGTCGGGCACTCGGTGACGCACTTGCGACAGGCTATGCACTTCTTGTAGTCGATATACGACAGGTTGCCCTCAACGGTGATGGCCTCCATGGGGCACACCTTGGCGCACTTGCCGCAGCCTATGCAGGCGTTGGCGCAGGTCTTCATGGCCACAGCGCCCTTCTCCTTGTTCACGCAGCTCACGTACACGCGGCGCTCTTTCTTGCCTTTGTTGCGCAGCTCTATGATGCGGCGCGGGCAGGCCTTGGCGCAGGCTCCGCAGGCCGTGCACTTGTCGGCGTCAACCACAGGCACCCCGTCGGGCCCCATGTGGATGGCGTCAAACTGGCAGGCCGCCACGCAGTCGCCACAGCCCAGGCAGCCGAAGGGGCAGCCGCTCTCGCCGGTATAGACCGTGTTCTGGAAAGCGCAGGAGCGCAGGCCGTCGTAGTTCGAGCGGCGTTTGTCGCCGCAGTTGGCAGGGTTGCAGCGCACCACAGCCACCATCGGCTCGCCCTGCTCGACGGCACAGCCCAGCAGCTCGGCAATCTTGGCGGCCACAGCGTCGCCGCCGGGGGCGCAGCGCAGACCGTCGAGGCTGTGCTGCGCCACGCAGGCCTCGGCAAAGGCTCGGCAACCGGCCTTGCCGCAGCCGCCGCAGTTGGCGCCGGGCAACACCTCGGCAACCTCGTCGATCAGCGGGTCCTCGACCACCTTGAACTTCTGGGCCACAATGTAGAGCACCTCGGCAAAGATGATGCCCAGCGCACCGAGCACCAACACCGCAATCAGGATTTGTTGAGTCATATTGTTGTTTTTGTTTTAGGATTATCGTTTTTTTTTCTTCCCGCGGCCGCAAAAAGTCCGCCTACACACCCACACCACTGAGCCGAAACCGTCGTCCACACACCACCATCACACTGAACCTCACCGCATTCCGTCCAATCGCCGACAGTCATGCACAGTCGTTTTAAACTTTGCAAAGATAAGTAAATATCATAATATGGCAAAATTTTTTTTTCCACATTCTGTGAATTTCCACGCCTCCGCCCCGGAGTCCCTACGGCCGAGGGGCGTAGTTCCGTCGCCTCCGCAACGGCACTTCTTCAGTAGTTCTTCAGTCAAACACTGAAATACTACTGAAGAACTACTGAAGAACTACTGAAGAACGGCCGTAGGGACTCCGGGGGAATGGCTGCGCTGCGGCAGTGCGACGACACGTCGCGGACAGCGAGGCGCCATGGGCAACGCGACACACAAAAGGGGCGCCCTGGCAGCGTTGAGGAAAGTTTTTTTTTGCCATGTCGGAAAAAATGTGTATTTTTGCACTCGGAAATCATAAAAACAAAGATATGAACAAAGTAGTTGTCGGATTCGACTTTTCGTCAGGCTCGGCCTACGCCGTGGACCTGGCCATTGACATTGCAAACCGCTGGAAGAGCGACATCAGGCTCGTCTACGTGAAAGAGAAGAACGAGGCCGAGGAACCCATCCGCGAGGAGATTGAACGCCGCAACGCCGGCGTGGCGCACCTGCTGCAGGGCATCAAGCTGGAGTACGTGCTGCGCAAGGGAAACCCCGCCGACGAGCTGACGGCGCAGGCCCGCGAGGACAACGCCGCGCTCCTCATCGTGGGCACCCACGGCATGAGCGGCATGAAGACCAACATGCTGGGCCGCAATAGCTACCGCACCATCGAGCTGTCGCCGGTGCCCGTGCTTATAGTGCGCGAGGGCTTCAACTTCAACAAGTCGCTGGAGACCATAGTGGTGCCGCTGGACAACAGCGACGACACGCGCCAGAAGGTGAACATCGCCGCCACCTTCGCCAAGACCTTCGGTTCCACCATACACCTCCTGGGACTCTACACCGCCTCGGCGGCCGACGTGCGCGGCATCGTGAACAACTACGTCCGCATGGTCGAGCGCTTCCTGGACAAGAACGAGGTCAAGTACGTCACCAAATACATGGAAGTCAGCAAGAACGTCACCGCCGACACGCTGGACTACGCCGCCTCCGTGCAGGCCGACATGATTGCCATCATGACCGAGCAGGAAAAGAGCCTCTCAAGCCTCATACTCGGTTCCTACGCCCAGCAGATGATCAACCAGTCCACCATCCCTGTGGTCACGGTGCGCCCCAAGGACGTGCTGGCCAACAGCAGCAACAACTGACATGAAGAAGACCCTCGCACTGCTCACAGCGCTGGCCCTCGGCGCGGCACTTCAGGCACAGGTGCGCCTTCAGGGTGACACCGGCGTGGAGCGCATGGTGGAGAAGCACATCGAGCTGAACAACAAGGTGAAGACCATTCCGGGCTACCGCGTGCAGATTGCATCCTTCTCGGGCACAAGCTCCAAGGCCAACGCCTTCGACCTGCGCGACAGGTTCATTGCCGACTATCCGGAGGTGCAGGCCTACATAGTCTTCGACGAGCCCAACTTCAAGGTGAAGGTGGGCGACTTCCGCACACGTCTGGAAGCCTATGCGTTCCTGCAAAAAATCAAGGAGTTCTACAAGGGCTATATCACCAAGGACAACATCGTCCCGGAGCCGCCGGAGCAGACCGAGTACGCACCCGACGACGAGATGTCGGGCGACGAGGAATAAAACCTAAACGAAGAGCGCCGCGGCCATGCCGTCGGCATGGAGCAGACCCTCCGCCGTGGGGCGGTAGACAGGCTGCGGGTCTGCGGGACGCTCAATCCATCCACACTCTATATAGGGCTGCATAGCACGGTGCAGCCCTTCTCTGTACCCCTCGGGCACAGCGGCGGCGGCGAGGCCGTCGGTGGTGCGCAGGGCGGTCATCAGCAGCTCGTTGCAGGCATCGGCTTCGCTCAGCGCCTCCTCGCCGCCCACGGTCCACGCCCCGTCGGCATCCATAGGACTGTTCCAGCGCCTGCAGCGCCCGTCGAAACTGTGGGCCGAGGGGCCGAGCCCCAGATAGGGGGTGCGGTCCCAGTAGCGGCTGTTATGGCGCGAGCGGAAACCGGGGAGGGCGAAGTTGCTCACCTCGTACTGCGCGAAGCCTTGGGCCTCAAGGGCCGAACGCATGGCGTGATATTGCTCCGCCACCTCGTCGTCGCCCGGCAGCGCCACCCTCCCCTGCCCCACCTGCATGGCCAAGGCCGTGCCGGGCTCAACGGTGAGCGCGTAGGCCGAGACATGGGTCACCCCCGCAGGCACCACGGGGGGGTGCGCACGGCCGGGCAGGCCATAAATGAAGTCGATGCTGATGTTGCCGAAGCCTGCCGCGCGCGCGTTCTCTATCGCCTCCAGCGCCTGGCGCGCGGTGTGGCTCCTGTTGAGCAGCCGCAGCGATGCCTCGTCGAGGCTCTGAACACCGATGCTCAAGCGGTTGAAGAAGCGCAGCTCCGCCAGGGCGCCGAGGTAGTCCGGCGTCAGATCCTCGGGGTTGGCCTCGATGGTCGCCTCACACACATGCGAGAGGTCGAACCACCGCCGCAGGCCCTCCACCACCCTGGCCAAAAGGCCGAGGGGCAGCAGCGACGGCGTTCCGCCGCCAAAATAAACCGTCTGTATCGGGTGCGCCTGCTCGCCGTGGCGCAGCGCCATCTCCGCCAGCAGCGCGTCCACATAGCCCTCCGCCTTGCGCAGCGACGGCAGGGAATAGAAGGCACAATAGGTGCACTTGCGGTGGCAGAAAGGAACGTGGACGTATATCATGCCAGCAACTGGTCGGCCGCGGCGTAGGGGCTTATCTTGTTGTCGAGGATGTCCTTCTTGAGGGCCTCGATGCGCTCCTCCATGCCGGGGGTGTTGTAGAAGCGCTCGCGCAGCCCGTTCTCCAGCGCTTCGGTCATGATGCGCAGGTTCTGCTGCTGCCGTTTGTGGTAGAAGTAGCCGTTCTGCTTGGTGAAGGTGACGTACTCCATCACCGAGTTCCACAGCTCGTCAATGCCCTCCTTGGTGTATGCGGAGCAGAGCGTGACCTTCACCGTCCAGCCGCTCTCCGGCATGGGAAAGAGGTGCAGCGCGTTGCGGAACTGCGTGGCGGCAAGTTCGGAACGCTGCTTGTCAAGCTCGCACTTGTTGATGCTTATCATGTCGGCCATCTCCATGATG
Source organism: Bacteroidales bacterium (assembly GCA_017522105.1). Classification (GTDB taxonomy): domain Bacteria; phylum Bacteroidota; class Bacteroidia; order Bacteroidales; family P3; genus Colimorpha. The sequence continues at coordinate 64,093 of JAFXAA010000035.1, forward strand.
CCGCGCTTTATGCCCTGCAGCTCGTCGCCGGTGTTGGCCAGCTGCAGCAGCAGGAAGAAGTCCACCATCGAGTGCGCCGCCACCTCGCTCTGGCCCACGCCGACGGTCTCCACTATCACCACGTCGAAACCCGCCGCCTCGCAGAGGGTTATTATCTCGCGTGTCTTGCGGGCCACGCCTCCCAGGCTTCCGGCCGAGGGACTGGGGCGTATGAAGGCGTTGGGATCAACGCTGAGCTCCTCCATGCGCGTCTTGTCTCCGAGGATGGAGCCCTTGCTGCGCTCGCTGCTGGGGTCTATGGCCAGCACGGCCACCTTGTGTCCATGGGCGGTGAGCATCTTGCCGAGGGCCTCTATGGTGGTGCTCTTGCCCGCCCCCGGCACGCCGGTGATGCCGAGGCGTACACTCTTGCCGCTGTATGGCAGGCAGCGCTCTATCACCTCCTGGGCCTGCTGCTGGTGGGCGTAGAGCGAGCTCTCCACCAAAGTGATGGCGCGGCTCAGCAATGTGCGGTCGCCATGCAGGATGCCGCTGATGAGTTCCTCGGTCGTAGGTGCCTGCCTGCGGCGCGCGCGCATGCGCTCCACATAGCTGTTGTTGACCTGCTCCGGCTGTTTGACACCTTCCTGCACGCTCAGCGCCGAGTCATATTCAAAGTTGCTGTAAAGATGCTTGTCGTCCATATATAAGATAACGCAGCGACGCCTCCAATATTGCAAAAGGGCATAAAAAAAGCACCACAGGTGTGGTGCCTCTTGTAGCGGGAATCAGACTTGAACTGATGACCTCCGGGTTATGAATCCAGCGCTCTAACCAGCTGAGCTATCCCGCCATCATTTGGGCCTCTCGCGGCCTCAAAAGCGGGTGCAAAAGTACTAACAATTTCCGACATGGCAAAATCTTTTTGCAAATATTTTTGCAACGTCGTAGATATCAAACCGAAACATCGATGGTTCAACGCTGCTCCGACGGCATCAGGCCAGACAAAACACCCCCAACAGAGTCGCATTTTGCCCCAGTCACCGAGGCCAGCGTGTTCACCCTCCCCTTGAGGCGCAGATAGCCCAGCAGGGCGAAGATTATGGCCTCTTTGTAGTTCACCGTCAGTGCGTCGGGCACGGTGACCACCGTCTGCGGCGCCATGGCGGCGATACACTCCACAAGGTAGGCGTTCTGGGCTCCGCCACCAGTGACGAGCAGCGAAGCGATGCCGTTTCGCTGCAGGACCCGCGCCACCTGACCGGCAATGTGGTGCGTGACGGTGCACAGCAAATCGGCAACCTCCATGCACGAAGCATCAACAAGTGGCTTGAACTCACCGACATACCACTCCTTGCCAAGCGATTTGGGAGGTTGCTGGCTGTAGTATGGCAGGGCGCCGAGGCTGAACAGCAGCGCATCGCACAGGTGCCCGCTGCGGGCATTGCTGCCGTCGGGGTCGTAATCCAGCCCGAGGCGCGAAGCCAAATCGTTGAGGGCCATGTTGCACGGACATATATCGAAGGCCACCCTCCTACCTTTTTCGCGGTAGGATATGTTGGCTATGCCGCCGAGGTTCAGGCACGCATCATACTGGCCGAAAAGCAGTTGGTCGCCTATTGGCACCAGCGGCGCTCCCTGCCCGCCAAGTGCTACATCGAGGGTGCGGAAGTTCGAGACTACAGGCAACCCCGTCTCGGCGGCAATGGCGTCACCGTCGCCAATCTGTGTGGTAAGACCCAGGTGCGGCTGATGGAAGACGGTGTGTCCGTGCGAGGCCACAGCCTCGGCGGCGAGGCCTCGGGTTTTAAGGAAGTCATTTACCGCTTTCCCAAGGTAATGGCCCAACTCGACATTGGCCAAGGCATAGTCGAAGGCCGATGCTTTTTCGAGCGTCGACAGCCGTTGCCGCCACTGCGAAGTGTAGGGCACCGTATCCGCCGCCACCACATGGTAGCCGCTCTCGTCAATGTCGCACAGCGCCAAGTCGACGCCGTCGAGCGACGTGCCCGACATCAGTCCGAGAATGCGCATGATATTGTATTACTGTCCGCTGACAATCTTATAGGTATCCACGGCTATAGCCAACTCCTCGTCGGTGAGCACCACCGCCGTCGTCACCCTCGCGCCGGGCTTGCTGATGACGGCATCAACACCCGCCGTGCGGTCGTTGAGCTCCATATCCACCTCCACGCCGAGCCAGTCCATGTCCTGCAGTATGGCGTGGCGCATGAACCATGCGTTTTCGCCTATGCCGCCGGTGAAAATCAGCAGGTCGCAGCCGTTCATCTGCGCCATGAAAGCGCCTATATATTTCTTGCAGCGCTGGGCAAACACCTCGAAGGCCAGGGTGTTGCGCTTGTCGCCTCGCTGCACGCCGGCCCAGATATCGCGCATGTCGGGCGAGCCTCCTGTCAGGCCTGTCAGACCGCTTTTCTTGTAGAGTATATCGTTGATTTCCTGTGGACTGATGTGAGCTTTATCCATCAGGTAGAGCACCGCGCCCACATCGATGTCGCCGCAGCGCGACCCCATGGTCAGGCCTTCGAGCGAGGTCATTCCCATCGAGTTGTTCACACTCTTGCCGTGGTCAATGGCGCAGATCGAGGCCCCGCTGCCCAGGTGGCAGGTGATAATCTTCAGGTCTTTCCAGTACTTGCCGATCATCTTGGCGCCCTTCTTGGCCACGAAACGGTGGCTCGTGCCATGGAAGCCGTAGCGCCTGATGCCGTACTGCTCGTAATATTCATAAGGGATGCCGTAGAGGTAGTTCTTCGGTTCGATGCTGAGGTTGAACGATGTGTCGAACACCGCCACCTGCGGCACGTCGGGCATCACGTTGTTGATGGCCTCGGCACCCATGATGTTGCCCGGTATGTGCAGCGGCGCGAGGTCGATGAGCGACTCTTCTTTGTTGATGACATCGCGCGTAATCTGCACACTCTGCGTGAAATACTCGCCGCCGTGGGCGAACCTGTGCCCCACGGCGCCCACCTCCTTGATGCTTGCTATGACACCCGTCTGCGGATCCACAAGGGCGTCCATCACCATGCGCAGCCCTTCCGTGTGGTTCGCTATGGGGCACTCCCTGGTGTGTTTCTCGCCGTGGGCGGTGTAGCTGAAGATGCCGCTCGGCAGGCCGATGCGCTCCAGCAAGCCTTTGGTCATTACAGTGCGCGTATCAACGTCAATTAACTGATACTTAAGCGACGAACTGCCGCAGTTGAGAACCAGGATTTTCATAAGGCAGGTAACTTAATTTTTGCTAATAACGGCGCCACACCGCTTTTATTGTGCCGCCGAAGAAAAGAATTTTGTCCCGTTTCAATAAAAAGGCGTATCTTTGCACCCCGAAAACAAACCTAAAAACCACACGTCATGGCAATGTCCGGCAAAGCAAAAATCATCACAATCATCTCAACCATAGCGGTTGTCGCCCTCGCGGCGTTCATCTTCTTCCGCTTCTTCTTCGTCTACAGCAGCGGCGTCAATACGGGCGACCTCAACTACTTCCAGCAGGAGGGCGTCATCTTCAAGACCTACGAGGGCAAAATCATACAAAGCGGCTTCAAGGCCGCCGGCAGGAACAATGAAGGGCTGCACAGCAACGAACTGAAGTTCTCCGTCACCGATCAGCGCGTGGCCGACACGCTGATGCGCGCCTCAGGCCGCCGCGTCGAGCTGCGATGGAAACGCTACATGGGCACCCTCCCCTGGCGCGGCAACAGCCAGTATGTGGCCACCGAGGTGCTCTCCATCGAGTAGCCCGACCCAACAGTATTGCACTCATTTCGAGACGCATACACACTATCGCTTTCAGCAAACCCTTGTCCCTACTGGGTTTGCACGGTGTCCCTACGGAACCCCTACGGAGTCCCTACGGCCGTTCTTCAGTGGAAGGCCGTCGGCAACACGTCGGCATGCCGCAGCAATGCCGTACCAACTCCGACTCGATGCCATAGGGGCTGCAACACAATGACACATCTCATGAAACCAACGTTTCACGACAGCACCCGCATCCTTGTGTTGAAAACTTTTCACACAGAGAACCAATAAAATAAGACGAGGTAACGAAAATAAATTTTGCCACGTGCAAAAAAAACAGTAATTTTGTATTCCGTATTTTTTGTTTCTAACATATATCAAATTGTCATTTTATGAAATACGGGTTCGACAACGAAAAGTATCTGCGGATACAATCCGAACACATCAAGGAGCGCATCTCCAAGTTCGGAAACAAACTCTACCTTGAATTTGGCGGTAAACTGTTCGACGACTACCACGCCAGTCGTGTCCTGCCGGGCTTTGAGCCCGACAGCAAGCTCAAGATGCTCACCCAGCTGAAGGACGACGCCGAGATAGTCATCGTCATCAGCGCCACCGACATCGAGAAGAACAAGAAGCGCGGCGACCTCGGCATCACTTACGACGAGGACGTGTTGCGCCTGCGCGAGGCATTCATGGAGCGCGGCTTCATGGTCTCCGGTGTCGTCATCACCCACTACAGCGGCCAGTCCTCCGCCACCGCCTACCACGAACGCCTCGAGCGCATGGGCATCAAGGCCTACTACCATTATATGATCGAGGGCTACCCCACCAACGTGGAGCTCATTGACAGCGACGAGGGTTTCGGCAAGAACGACTACGTCGAGACCACGCGCCCCTTGGTGGTCATCACCGCCCCGGGGCCCGGCAGCGGCAAAATGGCCGTGTGCCTCAGCCAGCTCTACCAGGAGAACAAACGCGGCATCAAGGCCGGCTACGCCAAGTTCGAGACCTTCCCCATCTGGAGCATCCCGCTGAAGCACCCCGTCAACATCGCCTACGAGGCCGCCACCGCCGACCTCAACGACGTCAACATGATAGACCCCTTCCACCTCGAGGCATACGGCAAGACCGCCGTCAACTACAACCGCGACATTGAGATATTCCCCGTCTTGAACGCCATATTCGAAGGCATCTACGGCGAGAATCCATATAAGTCGCCCACCGACATGGGCGTCAACATGGCGGGCTTCTGCATCAGCGACGACGACGTCTGCTGCCGCGCTTCAAACGACGAGATTATCCGCCGCTACTACACAGCCCTCTGCGACTTCGCCATCGGCAAGTCGAGCCAGAGCGAGGTGAACAAGATAGCCCTGCTCATGAAACAGGCCAAGATCACCACCGACGACCGCCGCACCACCGTGGCCGCCAAGGAGCGCCGCGACCGCGAGGGCGTGCCCGCCGCCGCCATAGAGCTGGCCGACGGCACCATCATCACCGCCAAGACCAGCGACCTCCTCGGTGCCTGCGCAGCACTGATCCTCAACGCCCTCAAGCACCTCGCCGGCATCGACCACGAGGTGAAGCTCATCTCGCAGAAGATGATCGAGCCCATCCAGCACACCAAGGTCAGCATGCTCCACGGCAGCAACCCCCGCCTGCACACCGACGAGGTGCTCGTCACCCTCTCCATCCTCAGCCTGCTCGACGACAACTGCCGCCGCGCCCTCGACTGCCTTCCCCTCCTCGACGGCTGCCAGGTGCACACCACCGTCATGACCAGCGAGGTTGACCGCAAAATCTTCAAGAAACTCGGCATAGGCCTCACCTCCGAGCCCGTCCAAAAGCCGAGCGGAGAGGCAGCTCGCTGATTCTCCCGTGGCAAACGCTATGCCGACTACCTCGGCGAGCGTGTGTGGAAGCCGCTCGGTATGGAGCATCCGGCACTGGTCAACATCGACAGCCGCAGACACGATTTCGCGCACTGCTTCGGTGGCATCACGCTCACCATCCATGATCTTGCCAAAATTGGCTGCCTTTACCTCAACAATGGAATGTGGGATGGCCGCCGCATCGTGAGCGAAGACTGGATACGCCAAACCGCCGACTGTGACACCAGCTATCACGGCTACCATTTCAACTGGTACAACATCAACTACGAAGACTTCATCCGCCCAGAAAATTCCGGCTACTATGCCCTTGGCATCTGCTAACAGGTGCTCTACGTCAACCCACACAAGAACCTAGTCATCGCGCGCATCGGCTGGAGCAACAGCGGCCCCACAAGACTGCCAGTATCATTTGACCAGCTGGGCAGCTCTTGGCACGAATAGAAACACCACACCATAAATAAAAAAAAGGAGCCCGCCTCAGGGCTCCTTTTACATATTATCAAAGCGCTATTTCCTGAAATATTCTTTCTCGGCTTGGGCAAACACCGGCTTGAGAGCCTCAAGGTTCTCGTCGTTCTTGTCCAGCTGGTTCTTGAGACTCATGGAATACCATCCACTGTCATGATAGCGTCCTCCAAATCTCCCGGCTATAATGCTGTCAATCTCGTCCATACAGTCAACTTTGATCCATATTGTAACATCGCGGCGTCGAGGAACAACAGACATATAGTTCGTGGCAGATCCGTTCATCCTCAAGCCCAAGTTGGTTTTGTTGTATTTGTATTGGTAGGTGAACTCTGTGGCCGAATTGAATGCTTCTATCAGCTTCTCCGCAAGGACCATATTGGCTTCGTTGCTCCGCTCCACCCAGTATTGGCGGTTGTATGTCTGCGCCTGTTGGGGCGTGTCGAAAGCCTTGAGGTTGGTCACTGCCGACATCTCGAGTGTAGCGGCGACCACCTCGCCCAGGTCGGATTTCTTGTCAACCAGTTCGGCCATCTTGTTCAGCAAGCCCGACACCTGGAATGCCCTCATGCTCAGGTAGGTCTCCTTCTGGCACATGCGAAACGTCACCTTCTCCCATTCCTCGTCAAACTCATCCGAAGCATCCAGCGTCCTGCGCTCTTCCTCGGTAAGTGGGCGCAGCTTGAGCTTGGATGCAATCTTGTCGTTCCATTGCTTGAAGTCGGGCTCTTCCGTCAGCTGGTTGTAGATATAGGGATAGGCAATCTGCGTGCATACGAGGGCGAAGTTGAGAATCTTGTTCTGCCCCGCCGTTTCTTCGCCTTCGGCAAGGCGGCGGTTGATGATGGATATCAGCGACAAGGTATTGGTAAGACGTTTCAGCGAGCGTGGGTTGCAGCCAACTGACAGTCGCGCAATCTCCGACAGGTTGGCGGCCGTTGTGGGGTCTTCCAACTCTTTGTCCGAGAAGAATTCTATCTGCTTCAGCGCATCTACCAGGAAGGTGTCGATATTGTACGACGCCACTGGCATCGAGAAGGGCAACTGGATGATCTTGTCGAAGAACGAGCGGAACTCACGTTCGTTCTTGTCCGTGAGCTCGCCGAATTTGGGCTTGAGACCCTTGATAACCACATCGTAGTCGATGGCTAGGATAAAGACACAATGCTTCAGGTCGAAGATGTTCTTCAGCAGCTCCAATATCTCCACAGCCACCGGCGGGTCGATGCGGTCGAGGTCGTCGATGTAGAAAGTGAAGCCTTTCTTCGCCGGGTTATGCTCGAGGGCATCGGCTATCAGCGACTCTATCTCGTCCTTGAGCTGACTGATGTCGCTCTGCGGCGACTCCTCACCCTCGAAGAGTTCCGCCACCGCACCGCCATCAAACCCTGCTGCCGAGACTGCCACCTGTGTCCCCACTTTGGCCATCTTCTTGAACAATTTGCCTATCTTCTTCTTGCTGTCGTTCCACCGCTGGTCGCTGGGGTTGAGGGCACCTATCTGGTTGATGATGCCGTCGAGGATGCTCATGATGGCCTGGTTGGGCGACTTCATCAGCGAGTACTGCCAGGTGTTGATCCATATCGGATAGAACGGTGCGCCCTCATCGTCGCAGAGATTCCACCGCAGAAGGTTCATCAGCGACGTCTTGCCACTGCCCCACTCGCCCTGCAAAGCGATGGTAATGGGTGTGTCGGTGTTTCTTACGAAGTCAATCAGCGCATCCTGATACACCTTGATGCCGAACAGGTCGCTCTGGTCGTGCTGACGCGGTACGTCGATAATGCTTGAAAACATGTTTTGTATTATTCACATATTAACGCATTATCGCGTTTATTTTCGTTTAGCTCTCTCACGTTCGCGCTTGAGGTCGTCCTTGGCCCTTTCAATGTCGCGTTTGAGGCTTTCGATGCGGCGGTCGTGGCTGGCGGCACGCTCGATTTTCTGTTTGCGGTAGCTGGCCTTGCTGCTGGTCGAGGTGGCACGCTTGACGAGATCGGCATAGTGTGCATTGTCTCTTTTCTTTGCCTCGCGCTCGTCGGAGACATCCTTGCGCAAGTCGATAAGGCGCTTGCGGTAGTATTCTACGCTCATGGTGTTGGCTATTTGAGTTTATAGGTGTCGGAAACTTTCTTCCAATAGGTGCAGTTCTCTTTCTTGGTGCGGACAACATCAAGCATAAATACACCTACGAACTTATAGAGGTTCAAACCAAAGTCATCACGCTGGCGGAAGAAGACAACACGCCTATGGTCGAAGGTGCTCAGAGCATTTAGTACGTGGTTAGGGTAGCCATTCTCTTTTTTCGGTCGTTCTTCAATGAGATTTCCATCCTCCAAGAGTTTGTTTTCCCATAATCTATTGGTGGCATCGGGAGCCCAAAGCATTGTCTTTTTGTCAATGTCGGCACCTGCAGCACGGAGGAAGCCTTTGTGCCGGGCCTTGATGCCGAAAATGTCGCAAGCATCGTCGATGGTCTGGACATAGATATTGTCGTCCACATTCAGGCAACCTTTCTTCTTGTAGTACTTGGCATCGTGCAAGACATAGCCATCCAACGGAACGAACTTGTCGCCCAAGTTCTTGATGCGGCTGCGAATTTCATCCACCACCTTGTCGATTTCCTTGTGGACAGCTTCAAGAGGCTGGTCGCAGTTGACAACCCTGACATCCACCTTGCCACGCTTTGCCACTTCCGCATTGCGAAGCCTGTCGCGCTCCCTCTGTTCTTCGCTTGTGTAATGGTACTTCTCGTTGACTTCCACCACCATCTTCACCTGTGGCAGATAAAGATCGGCCAAAGCATACTTGTCCTTCTCTCCACGATTGACATACTGCTGAAAGACAAACTGCACGCGGTCATCGCCCAGCCGATGCCATATACGCTGAATTACATACGACTCATATGGTTTGCGGGAGATGTTCTTGAATGATTGAACAAGATAGTTCAGCCGCAAATCGTTAGTAAAATTTTGTCTCATCGCTATTTTCTTTTAGTTAGAACAGGATCTATCTGAAGAATAATGGTCACGTCCACATTTTGTACAACGGATTTCTCCATTTGGGAACACCTTGTATTTGTGTCCTTTATCCGAACACTCTATGCCTGGACGTATAGGATATTCTCCATACGAAGCACGGATCCCACATTTTGTGCAAAAAATAATATCTTTCTGTATTGTGAAGCTATGTCCTTTTTCGTTACATTCATCATAAAGACCTGTTTTGCCTCCACATTTGGAACAAAAGATTGTTCCATTTGATGCTGTTTTTAATTTGTGTGCCATAATCTATATTGTTTGGATTGTAAATTTTTCATTGAGGGAAAGTCAGTGGCAGACGTACGCCTGCCACTGACAGATGCCGCAGGGTTTTATTTGCCGGCGGCGGAGATGGTGATGCTGTTGTCGGCGAGGGCACTGTCGTCGGCGTTGGCCACCTGGACCTTGATGCCGTAGAGCTCCTTCACCTTGTCCTCGAAGTTGCCCACCTGCATGTTGCCACGCACGGTCAGCTCGCCGCCCTTGGCGTCTTTGGCGCGGATGGAAGCGAGGGTTGCATCGTCGTCGGCGAAGCGGGCGCCGTTGTAGACGCGCAGGGTCGAGCCGAAGGCTTTCTTGAATTGGTCGCGAAGGGTCTTCACCTTCATGTTGCCGGTCATTTTGATGTCTGCCATAATTTTAAAACGTTTTAAATTAATAAATGTAGCCTGTCAGGTTGGCAACCCGGCAGACCGTGAATTATCCCTCTTAGATGATTTCGAATTCCGTGCGACGGTTTTCCGGAGCCATCGGGTCGTCGGCGTTCTTGGGCTGGCTGCTGCCAAAGCCTGCCGCTTCAAGGCGGCTGGCGTCGACGCCCTCGTGTTCGGTCAGGAAGGTAACGGCGGCCTGGGCACGGGCCTCGCTCAGTTTCTGATTGTGCGCTGCGTCGCCCTCGGCACTGGTGTGGCCGGCGATGCGCAGGCGCAACTCAGGGTTTCGGTTCATCAGCTTGGCGAGGTCGTGGAGCACAAACTTGGCATCCTCGCTGAGGTCGGCTTTGTCCTTCTGGAACTGGGCGGCATTGAAGTTGTCCTCAATCTCCTCCAGTTGTTGGATATAGACGGTGTCGACAACGGTCTGCACCACGGTGTCGGTGACTGTCATCACTTCGGTCTTGCCTTTCGGGCGGAGCAACAGCGCTAACAAGATGCCGATAACGGCCAATGCCAGCAGCAGCCATACCCACCAGGGGATGTGCTTCTTCTCCACCTCGCGCACCACCTCTTTTTCCACGATTTTCTCTACTATCTCCACCTGCGGTTTCCAGTTGTTGAGGTATTCCAGCTCATAATAGCCAAGCTTGCCGCGACGGCCTTTCTCAAAACTGGCTACGTAGATGTCGTACTGCTTGGCCCATTCCACGAGGGTTGGGAAATTGCCTTGTCCCCACACCACATTGTAGTTGGTGACTCGGGTGCCGTCGCCCAGCGTATAGTAGTAGGCGCCGGGCTTGCCGTTCTTTATGTCTTCAACGCCTTTCATCAAGCGCTCGTCGCCCTCTTCCTGCGCGATACGTTCCAGCTGCTCTGCCGTGCAGAATGTATCCTGCAGCTTCTTGGTGGAGGCGAACTTCTCGCGCGGAAAGGCACAGTTTAGGTCCTCGATTTTCGCCTCGGGGTGGATGAGGCAGTAAGCCTGAAAGATGCCCAGAGCTGTGCGCCCCTGGTTCTCACTACGCACCAGCACCTTCGCGGTGGCAGGGTAGTTGGTTGTTTGGATGTCTGCCATAGTATTATTGAATCAATTTTTAAATAATGCACCAAAAACAAGATAGAAAAAGACTCCGAGACATGCCCCATATATGGCAATTATAGCCCATACACTTTCTATGTCAAGAAAGTAGATTATTGCAAAACCCATGCCGATTACCAGCGCCAAATACAATATGTATTTTAGCCATACTATGGTCTCGTCTCTCCTGTTCTCTTTTTTCAGACGCTCAATTTCTTTTTTTGCATTTCTTACGGTTTTGTTTTCTTTTGTCATGACTAGTTTATTTAAGTTTACGAAAATATTATTCCTTTGCCGCGCTTGGTGGAGTTGTACTCCATCAGTATCTGTTTTACCTTCTTGCAGTCGCTCTTGCTGAGGCAGTAGGCGGTGACGGTACCGCCGACGGCCTTGATCTCGATGTCGGCACCGATGAGGTGCTGGTCGATGCGGATGCGGCGGATGAAGCGGAAAGCCAAGACATCCTCATCCACACCTATCATGGTAAGGTTGCGCTTGCGCACGGTGATGGTCTCCTCGTCGGTGTCGACGATGAGGTGCCAAGGGGTGGCAGCGTTGATTATTTTGCCGTTGGCGGCCAGTGCCGCCTCGGTCGATGTAGCCTCGAATCTCATTTGTACTCTCCGCGTGCAGCCTGACCGATAGTGATGCTGTTGGGAACGCAGCCCCTGCCCTCTTTGTCCTTAATCTGTACGGTGACGCCAAAGTTCTGGTCAAATAGTTTCTCGGCATCTCCTACCTTCATCGAACCTTTAATCTTCAGCCCGTCGGCATTGGTGTTCACCTCTTTTGAGGTGCGGCTGTTGAGGGCAGCGAGGGTCATCTCAGGATCGGCAAGTTTCTGCCCTTTGTAAAAGGCCAATTGAAGGTCAAATGCTTTGAGAAAATCAGCCGAGATGGTCTTCAGTTTCTTGTTTGGCGCTACGGTGAATTCAGCCTTGTTGAAGGCATCTTTGATGTTGTTGAGGAGTCCCATATTTTTTTTCTTTATGTTTAAAAAGTTTCACTATTCAGTCACCACTCTTTCCGATGTGCAAATTTAGCAATAATTCCCTATGGATACTTATTTCTAATTTGTTTCTTTTTGTATTGTGCTGTATATCAAGCCCTCAACCAGAGACCTTATCTTCGGTTCACCCTCGTGTGGAACACAAAAAAAGCGCAGGGGCTATGCTGTCTTGCCTATCCCATGTAAAGAGTCTCTCGCATTGCCCACCATTCACGGATTTGCACGATTCGGCACTCCGCAAACTAACGTCTAAATCAACGTCTATCCATTACATCTGTTGCCCGCCCGGACCTTTCACGGGTCCGGGCGGGCAACTGTGCTGAATACAAATATTATTTAAAACGGCGATTTCCTCAGTACCCCTTAATGTTCAACTTGGCAAAGTTGGTGTCGGCCAGGTATCGCTCCAGCGCTTCGGCGGGAACGAGGACAAGGGGATTGGGCGACTCCTGCACGAAGTTGAACGTGGTGGCGGTCACCGTCGGGGGCTCTGTGGAGCGGAAAACAACGGTGTCCAGGTTGCGGTAGCCGTAGAGGTTGCCAGGGCCGAGGAACTTCAGGCCTCGGCCGAACTCCACATAGCGACAGTTGAACATGACACCTATGCCGTAGGTCTCTATCACCTCAATCTGGTCGGGGATAATCAACCGTCGGATGCCACATCCGTAGAAGCAACTTTGGTCAATCTTCTTCAACGTCGACGGAAAGTGGATACGCTCCAGATTGTAAAGTTCGGAGAGCGACCTTTCGCCCAAATGCGTCAACCCTTCTTCGAGCCAAATGTCAGTCACACCCCAATAGGCCCACTCGAAAAGGTGCTCACAAAGGGAGTCGACGTTGCCATCAACAATGATGTCCCTCATAGAGATGTTATTGCCAAAGCGGCCATACTTATCTGGGTCTTTCTTCACGTGCAGCCGCCGGCTTTCCACACGGCAGGCCTTCAGCTGCTCACAGTTGTCAAACACATGGTCGCCCAAATACTCCAGATCTTCTGTCAGCAACAAGGTGTCGCCCAGATTGATGCACGACGCAAACGCCTCGTCTTCGATGCGGCGCAAGGTCGACGGAAAACTGACCTTTGTGAGGTCCTTGCATTGGAAGAAGGCTCGATAGCCAATCTCGCGCAGGGGATAGCAGAAGAGTCCATGCCGTACCCGATCGGGCAGCACAAGGTCGCCCACCACGGTATCGCAGCCGACGACGATGGCTTCGGAGTCGACAATCTTCACCTGCAGCACCTGGTTGTCGCCAACAGTGTAGGAGAATTGCTGACTGACGAAATGAAAGAGCACCTGCCACAAGCCCACCATGGCTGCCAGCAATAGCACAACAGCCACTATGGGCAGCCACATGCGACGCTTCAAGGCTGCGTAGACAGCCTCGGCCGACGGGTAGCGATGCTCACGCCGATGACGGCAACAGCGGGCCGCCACAGCACGGTAGCGACGAGGAAATATCAACCGTAACAGACGCCCGAAACTATAAATATCGCTCCGGCAGTCGAGTTCGCCACCCTCCAGCTGCTCGGGCGATGCGTAGCTGAGAGTGTAGGCGGGCTCTTTGAGGACGGCATACTGGTCGGCATCGGCTAGGCCAAAATCGATGACACGCACGTTGGCCCCGTTGCGGGTAACAAGGATATTGCTCGGTTTCAGGTCGCGATGCACCACTTGGTGCGAGTGCCAATGCTTCATGGCGTCCAGCAGCTGCCCTACTACGCGACGACGACTGGCAGCCGAAGGGTGCGTCGCCAGCCATGTGTCGAGCGGCATGCCGTCAATCCATTCCATCACAATGCAAATCCCCATACCTTCAATTTCCTCGAACGAATAAACTCGTACGATATTGGGATGATCCATCTGCACCATGATTTCAAACTCCTTGCGTAGCAAATTGTGATAGACGGGGTCGTGAACATACTGCTCTTTGAGACCTTTGAACATGAAATACATTCCGTAACGCACGCCACGCATCAAACGGCTGTAGCCTTCCGACGCTATTTCTTCTCGGTCGGAAATGGCGTCGGTGGAAATATATTGCGTTGATGTTTCGGGCATTATACGGCCCGAAGTCATATCGTCGACATCAAGATTCATGCTGCAAAGATACGTCTTTTTTCCAAGGCTGAAAAACAATACTTGAAAAGAAATGGTTTAGAAATGCTTTTTTTAGCTATCTTTGCACTACCTTATAGCAATACCACAATGAAAGATATCAATCAGAATATCATGTTGCTGCGTGCTCTCGTCGAGGAGAGCGCAAACCACCGGCTTTCCACCTCGACCGACTTTGCCTTCCTCTCGGGATGCATCCAGGGACGCTTGCACCAAACATTGAGCGTCAGCACTCTGGAACGCATCTGGGGATATGTGGACGGCTATCAATCCGTCCGAGAAGGCACCCTCTCTATCCTGGCACAGTTTGTCGGCTTCCCCGATTGGGCCACCTTCGTGGCCGACTACTGCGATGTCCCTTCGGCACAGAGCAGCCATCGGGTGATGGCACCCTCTCTCATGGCCTCCGAGGTCCCCACAGGCGACAGGATCGTCATCGAGTGGAACCCCGAACGGAAATGTACACTGGTACATCTGGGCAACGGCCTTTGGCGGGTGGAGGAATCGATAAAGTCGAAACTTCTCGTCGGAGACACCTTCCTCTGTCAGCGCTTCACACTCAACCAACCCCTCTTTCTGGAGGACTACCATCACGAAAACGAGCCCCCTTCACTCTTCGTCGTCGGAAAACGCGGTGGTCTTACTCGAGTTGAATTAATCTAAAAGCCTTAATTCTTACAACATTCGAAATATGCTATTTAACAATTTCCAAATTCTCTAATTCTTGATACACCCCCCGCAGGGAAATAGATTTATAGATTGCCGCTTGTAAAGCGGGATACCTATCAGACCCATCAGCCCACCCCTGCCTGCTCGCAAGCATTAACTATTATCTATTAACTATATATCCCTCCCCCCCCCCTGCTAAAAACTAAAACTAAAAACTCAAACTTATTCACCATTCAACATCAAGTCGTAGTCGGCGCGTATCTTGTCAAGGATGAGCTTCACGGTGGTGTGTATCTCCGAGCCCTCTGTGTAGTCGGCCTTGCACACGAAGTTCACGCGGTTCTCCCGTATCAGGCGCTCGGCTACCGCCTTCTTCTTGCGGTTGCCATAGACGGCGATGGAGTGGCCACCCTGTTCCTTGACAACGCTCATGCAGGGGACGTCCGTCTCCCCGTCTCCCATGTATATCATCCGCTCAAAGGGGATGGTACGGTCCTCTTTGGCCACATACTCGTTGATCCTCTTGTTGTCACTTATCTCCCTGATCCCTTTGCTGATCTTGAAGAGAAACTGCGTCTTCGTAGTGTAATCCACCGCCACAGCGGGCCAGTAGGCAACTCCGTCGACATTATAGAGGAACGAGCAGGCGTAGATGTTCTCGAAGCGCTTGGCTATCGGGGTACCCTCAATCATCTCCTTCAACCCCGACGAGTTGATGTAGTGCTTGATGTTCATCCCCCGCGCTTTGCCGTACCGGTTGATGAGCGCGAACCACTCCTCCACCCCCTTGTACAGCTCCACCTTCGAGCCGAACTTCCGAAACGAGTCACGCTTCAGCGAGATGCCGCAAGCCTTTGCCTCCTGCAGCATCAGGTACATATAGCACAGTATCCCGCTGGCATCGTTGCTGGTGGCCATCTCTACGGTCTTCTGCCAGAAGGCGTCGGGGTTCTTGCCTATCGCTTGCACAAAGCCGAATTCCTGCATGTTGCCCGGCGAGAGCGTCCCGTCGAAATCGTATATCAACGCCACATCAATCTTCTTTTTGGTAGCCATACAGCAGTCTTTTTTATGTTCCAACTTTCGATTTGCAAAGTTACTAATAAATCTTGAAACAACAAAATAATTGTTCTCGTATGATAAAAATGCACCTCATACTCACGCCCGACAACCATCTTCCAACAACTCACTCGCAATTAATAGAAAGACGTTTTCCCCGATCATGAACACCCTTTTTTTAACTGTCCTGACTGTCCCTACTGTCCCACACCAACGTCCATTCATTCTCAATCAATTAATTTCTCACACATTACGCACCCACCGTCACTTCCTCCCACTCATAATTCCTAACTCATAACTCTTAACTCTTCAAGTGACTGCTGTGGCCACCGACTTCATGGAGGTAACCCTATCCCGTAAAAGAGCAAAAAAATGTCAACCCAAATTGTCAAAAGACACCAAGCCCTCGGCTCCCAAGCTGTCAACCCTCCGCATCCATCCGTCCAGCACCCTTCACCCTCCCCAGCGCTCACATGCACGCTCCCGAATCACGCCATCAATACCTCATTCCAGAGCCTTTTTGTGCCCAAATGAATACCCTCGTGGCCGAAAATAAGGTGTCCCCCCCCCTGAATCCATACCGTTGCGCCCCTCCTCCTGACTTCGCCCGTCGGGTTTATGTCATTGAATATCTATCACATCCAACGTCCCAAGCGCCACTCATCCCCCAACCAGCGTTACAGCGTAACAGCGTAACAGTTCCCATTCCCCTATTTCCTCTACCCAAAATCAGGCCTTATATCTATATATCTATATAATATAGATATATAGATATAAGAATTAATTTTTGACTTTTGGAATACCGTATTTCGAACTGTTACGCTGTTACGCCTCAACCACATATCACAGCGTCATCATCCCGTAACCCCCTGTCATATAGCCATTACCAAACACGCCTACCCATCCGTACTCCATTTCTACTGCCTAAACACCCTCTAAACGTCCACTAAACGGCTACTAAACGGCTACAAGACGGCCACAAGAGAGCCACACAACAGCACAAGACCACCACTAAACGGCTACTAAACGGCTACAAGACGGCTACAAGACAGCCACTATCCACTGGCCACTGACCACTATTCACTTTTCGAGTAATTCGCCACCAATAAACATGCGCAGCTTCGTATAATTCGCCTAATTCGCCGTTCTTCCAATTCTCAGTTCTCAATTTTCAATTTACACAGCCACCACTATAGCGTAAAGAAAAAAAAACGCAATCATTCGTAGACCGCAATCCCGCCGTCGTACTTTTGCATCCGGATTGGGAAGCGTCCTGGCCAGCGCCAACCTCTCCAACCCCCTATAAAAGAGCCCTTTGACATACTGAGCCCCCATTCAAATATGAGCCCCCTTAACGACAATCAGCTATCCCCCAGCCACTAACACCCTCTAAACGGCTACAAGACAGCCACCAAAAATAAAAAAAGGAGTCTCATTTCTGAAACTCATTAAAAAGATTGGCGGCGACCTACTTTTCCACAGGAGTCCCGAAAGTCGAGCGCAGAGCCATGCTTGCATGAGCTATGCCGAGATGAAGGGACGTAGGCGGAGCCAACAAGTGCAGTATCATCGGCGATGTGAGGCTTAACTTCTCTGTTCGGAATGGGAAGAGGTGTGGTATGCCTGCCGAGCTTGACGAGGCAACCGAACTCCATAGCCACCAAAATAAAAAAGGGAACCACTTTTCTGCAGTTCCCTTTAAAAATATTGGCGGCGACCTACTTTTCCACAAACAAGTGCAGTATCATCGGCGATGTGAGGCTTAACTTCTCTGTTCGGAATGGGAAGAGGTGAACAC
>JAFXAA010000036.1 GCA_017522105.1 Bacteroidales bacterium
CTACGACGAGGCTGGCGAGTTCTCCTACCTTGTAGGACTACCCGGAAAAAGCGGTGTGGGCGGAGGTATCGCCGCCATTTATCCATCCCGCTATTCCGTAGCGGTATGGAGTCCGCGACTCAACGAGAAAGGCAATTCGGTTATGGGAATGAAAGCACTTGAACTACTCACCACCGAAACGGAAGAGTCTATTTTCTAAGAGTGGATTGTGTTTTCTAGCATAGAACTCGCTTATGTGTACAATCTGAATAAAGTCGGTCTGAAAAACTGCGGGTAGCGTATTGATTTTCACGATGGGAGAACATCGGATGTGAGTCTATAGGTTTTACTCCCCTTTTACTCCTCTTTTTATCATCCTTTACTCAAATTCTGCCTGGGTATAGGGTAGGTCTAGTGATCGTCCTGTGTCGCTAAGGTGCTTTTTTATTCAGTGTTGCATTTGCAACTGGAACTTAGGAGCCGACGTTCAGATTAGCAGTCGTTTTTGGCGGCCAGCCAGCAGCCGGCGGCCATCACGGCGGTGGCGACGAGGAAGAAGGGCGTCAACGGCTCGCTGATCAGCAGGAACGACAGGGCGGCGCCGATGAAGGGGGCAAAGGCGTAGTAGGTGCTGGTGCGGGCGGCGTCATTGAGCGCCTTTCGTATGGCTGGGACTGGTGCCGGTCTGGCGTTTGAACCAGGTACCGAAGGCCGACTGGTTGGGGAAGCCGAACTCCTGCCGCACGGCGACGTCGATGCGCGGCCCCACCGCCGAATCCGATGTCATAGCCCCAGCCGTCGCCGCCGAAGAGCCAGTGGATCTTCGGCGGCGAGACTGTCGGGAAGTGAGTATGTTGTTGTGTGGTTCATTTTAATTCAGTCCTCCAGCCAAGGTCGTTATGCATCTTATCGATAATACGTTTCAACTCCACAATTTCATTCTCATAGTTATCAGCCGCACGGCAAGTATCTATATCGTTTATCGCCATATCGAAAATTTTCAACAGGTTCATAATTGCTGGTAGAAAATGCTGACAGTTGGTTTCGACAAAGAGGTCGAAATAAATCCCCGTTTCTGGATTCTCTTCGGGGTCTTTCTTGAGTATATCGTAGTTATCTTTGAAAGTCTTGCCCAATTCCGCTAAACTCCTCTCCATCGCTCTTTTTGCCCAAGGGAATGCCTGTCGCCATTCTCCGATTTTGAGTAAGAAATCGGCTTGGTCTTGGAACGAACAATTTCTTATCGCCAATGTGTGCTGTGGTGGAATGTAAAGTAGCCACGGCTTTGGTTCGGCTTCATGTACAGATACCATCGCCACCTTGAAATCACTCGTGCTGTAGACCTCGTTGGCAAGTTCTTTTTTCGCCGAAGGACTTACAAAACCTTTCACCGTTCCGCACACAAAGTAGTCAATTCCTGTTGCAGGGTCTGTATCGTGTTCAAGGAGCGACTTTTCTGCCAATATCAATTGCGACAACGGCATCCAGCTTACAATTCGGGAATCGCTGTCATCCGGCTTTTTCGCTTTGTTGTGCAACTTGCCGCAATAGTGGTGTGTGATTACCGGCACACCGTCCACTATTCTGTTCTGCTCATCCATCGTCCAGTCGTCCGTGTCGGGAGACCATAAATCACCGCGCAGGGCAATGTCTTCAATTTCGTCCATCACCCAATTGTCGTAAGGGACAATGAAGAACTCCGTGAACTCGCCCTTGCCGTACAAGTCTGTTTCGGGGAAGCCAGCACCGCAGTTTGGGTCAAGTCCTGCTGTTTTGGTCAATATCAGCCACGACTTACCGAATTGCACATCCTCTTCCTCGGAGAAATGTATTATTTTGTATCGACGGTATTTCATTATTCAATCAGTCTATATTCCAGTAATTGTCGGGGTCACCCTCAAAAGCATCCAGCCACATATCTTTCGCTTCGTCCCATGCGCCTTTTTCTATCTGCCGGATTTGCTTTTCTGTTAGTTCGTAATCCTTTTGATATTTAGATGGCCGTATATAATCGAACTTCAAAAAGTATTGTTGACCGTCTTTTACAACGTTAGTGCCGTCAAGATGTTTGCCATAGAAGTTCCAAATCTTGTCATAATCTAACGGAAGCACTTCTTTCCCGTCGCAATCAACAATACCCCAGTATTCTTTTCCGTCTACTTGCTTGTTTACACGCGCCAATCCATCGTCAAAGCCATCAATCCATGAATATCTACCTTGGGGTATTACCTCATTTCCATTTCTATCAATCGCAAAGCATCCATCATCGCCAATTACGGTTATCACACTGCCTAATGTAACGCTGTTGTACTTTACATCTAAAAACATTGTTCCGTCGGTATGTATCAACCCATAGTGATATTTTACCCTCGCATCAACGGAGCCATCTTTTTTAATGAACGCATAAGGGTGTAATATTCCAACAATAAGCAAATCGTCTTTTTCCCAACAATCATTGCAGATGGCATCATAAATCGGCTTCACAACGATTTCTCCTTTACGGTTCATCAAGCCCCATTTGCGCTGACGTGTGATAAATGGAATTAGCAAGCGGTCATCTTTCTCTATATTATGGTTGCCCACTAACACAGACGCTCTAATGCCTAACTGAGAATATTTCCACCAAATATCATTCATATTATTATATTCGTATTTTATGCTATTGTTTTTCTGCATTTTCACCGCGCACGGGTGCGGGGTGGCGTTGCAGGGCTGCAAAATGACCGCGCACAGGTGCGGAGGGCATTACACGGCTGTAAATTGACTGCGCACAGGTGCGGAGCGGATTGCACGGCTGCAAAATGATCGCGCACGGGTGCGGGGCGCGTTGTATGGACACCGAGCATTTCATACAGTTTTATGAACGCAACACTTTAGATAATATTGTCTATAAAAGAAAAAAGATGCGGAGCCCTCGGCTCCGCATCTTTTCGTATATGTATCTGCGCTTTATTTGGCGTCGCGGCCGGCGCGGATGGCTTTGATGTTGGTCTCCACCACGGCGTCGCCCTTGCGGCCGAAGATGGCCTTGATGGCCTTCTCCAGCTCGTCGAAGGCAATCTCCAGGTAGGGGGCTGCAGCGCCGAGGAGCACCATGTTGCCGCGGGCGTTGAGCTCCTTGGCGATGGCGTTGGCGTTGAAGCAGACCAGCTTGGGCAGCTTCTTCAGCTCGGCATAGACCTTCTCGATATCGGGGTAGTTGCTGATGTTGACGAAGGGGTCGCTGTTGGTGATGACCACGCCGTCGGGGGCCAGGAAGGTGAGGTAGCGCAGGGCCTCCATGGGCTCGGAGCTGAGGATGATGTCGGCCTTGCCTTCGGGGATTACGTCGGCGAAGATGGGCTCGCTGCTGACGCGGAGGTGGCTGAACACCGAGCCGCCGCGCTGGCTCATGCCGTGGATTTCGCTCTGCTTGACGTTGAGGCCCAGGTTGAGGGCGGCGTCGCTGATGATCTTGGCCACGGAGACGATGCCGTCGCCGCCTACGCCGCAAAGTATGATGTCTTTCTTCATTGTTTCTTCGTTTTATTTGTTAGCAGCAATACGTTTCTTGTTCTCGACGATGCAGACGCGCTGCGGGATGATGACGCTCACGCCGTTGTAGGCGATCTCCTCTTCGAGGATCTTCATGAACTCGTCGTGGTTCTTGGGCAGCGGCACAATGTGGCGGATGTGCTTCTCGTCGACGCCGAGGCCCTTGCAGATGTTGAAGAGCTTCATGTTGGCGCTTGATGGCTGGCCGCCGGTCATGGCCGTGATGTCGTTGTCGAGGATCATGATGACGACGTTGGCCTTCTCGTTGACGCAGTCCAGCAGACCGGTCATGCCGCTGTGGCCAAACGTGCCGTCGCCGATGACGCCGATGGCGGGGAAGATGCCCATCTCGGCGGCTCCCTTGGCCATAGTGATCGAGGCACCCATGCAGACGGTGGTGTCGATGGCACCCATGTTGAAGCCGAGGGTGTAGCATCCGATGTCGCCGAAGACGCGGCCGTTGGGGTATTTCTTCATCACGTCGATGACGGCCTGGTAGCTGTCGATGTGGGGGCAACCCTGGCAGAGGGCCGGCGGGCGGTTGGTGACCACCTCGGGCACCGACGGGCCTTTGGGCATGGGCTTGCCGAGGGCGGCAGCCACCTTCTCGGCGTTCAGCTCGCCGTCGCGGCGGATGGTCTCGTCCAGGCGGCCGTGCACGGGCTTGCCTTTGCCCAGGAAGCCTTTGATGTGCTCCTCGACGAAGGGCTGGCCGTCCTCGAGCACGAGGATTTCCTGCACCTCGTCATAGAGCTTGTTCAGCATGTTGAACGGCAGGGGGTACTGCGTGATCTTCACCACGGGATAGGGGCACTTGCCGCCGGGGAAGTTTTCCTGCAGGTAGTTGAAGGCGATGCCGGTGGTGATGATGCCGCGGCTCTTGTCCTCGCCGGGGATGTACTGGTTGAAGCCGCACTCCTCGCTCATCTTGGTGAACTTGGGCTGCTTGTCGATCAGGTCGCGGTAGAGGCGCTTGGCGTTGACGGGGAGCAGCACGTAGCTCTTGGGGTCGCTGGGGCTGCTGAGGGGGTTCTGGGCGCGGACGGGCTTGCGCTCGACGCCGGCACGGCTGTGGGCCAGGCGGGTGGGGATGCGCATCAGGATGGGGGTGCCCAGCTGCTCGCTGAGGTCATAGCCGGCGAAGACCATGTCGTAGGCCTCCTGCTGGTTTGAGGGCTCGAGCATGGGGATCATGGCCCAATGGCCGTAGTAGCGGCTGTCCTGCTCGTCCTGGCTGGAGAACATGCTGGGGTCGTCGGCCACGACGATGATGACACCCTTGGTGCCGATGATTGAGGCGTTCATGAAGGGGTCGCCGCAGACGTTGAGGCCCACGTGCTTCATGCAGGTCATGGCGCGCTTGCCGCTGTAGGCCACGCCGATGGAGGCCTCGAGGGCGGTCTTCTCGTTGGCGCACCAGTTGGCCACCACGCCCTGCTCTTTGGCCTGTTTGCTCTTCATCACATATTCGGTAATCTGGGTCGACGGGGTGCCCGGGTAGCTGTTGATGGCGCTGCCGCCGGCATCGATAAATGCCTGTGCTATAGCCTCGTCGCCTAAAAGAAGGAGTTTTGACATAATACTATATTTTTGTTAATACTTAATTCTGATTTGAGTTGCAAAGGTATGAAAAAAAATCCAAATAGCGGGATAATTTTTCTATTTTTCTGTAAATTGCTGAGTTATAAATTTCTATATTCTCCTGCTCGCTACGCGAGCGAAATCTTGTAAATCTGGTAAATTATTCCGGGTGCGGCGGGATGGCTGGTGGGTGGTTTTGTATAGGTCTTCAGTAGGTCTATTAGCCGTTTAGTAGCCGTTTAGTAGCCGTTAAGGACCTGCAAAGCCAATAAAAATAGGCAAAAGCGGATTTTTGTCTTTGGTAGTAGTTGTATGCCAGCGTGTTATCGGCAGGGTGGTTGCGAAGTTGTGGTTGAGGCGTTACAGCGTTACAGCGTTACAGTTCGAAATCTCCTATTTGAAAAGTCAAAAAAAAATTCTTATATCTATATATCTATATTAATATAGATATATAGATATAAGGTATAATTTGGGGTAGGAGGAAAAGCAAAATGGGAACTGTAACGCTGTAACGCTGTAACGCTCGGGTGTTTTTCTGAACTTGGTTTGCGGTTTAATGTCCTTTTACTGAAGATGTTGGCTGGGATTGTGCCGGTGTTGTTGACAATTTCCCGACATTGACCTGTTGCTTATAGTGGCGGAGGGCTTTTTAACTTTTTTTTTCATGATTGAAAATTATTTCGTAATTTTGCAGCCAGTTATAAAGAATATATATTATGTCCGACACACTTGTTATCACCCCGACCTACAACGAGAAAGAGAACATCGAGGCCATCATCCGCAAGGTCTTTTCGCTCCCCAAGGAGTTCGATATGCTCATCGTCGAAGACAATTCTCCCGACGGCACCGCCGACATCGTCAAGCGGCTGATGAAGGAGTTTCCGGAGCGCCTGTTCATTGTGGAACGCAAAGGCAAGCTGGGTCTCGGCACCGCCTACCTCGACGGCATGCGCTGGGGCAACGAGCACGGCTACGACTATATGATTGAGATGGATGCCGACTTCAGCCACAACCCCGACGACCTGGTGCGCCTCTACGACGCCTGCGCCAGTGGCAAGGGCGACGTGGTGGTGGGCTCGCGCTATGTGGGCGGCAAGGTGTCGGTGGTCAACTGGCCCATCGGGCGCCTGCTGATGAGCTACTACGCCTCGAAATACGTCCGCATCGTCACCGGCATGAAGGTCTGCGACGCCACCGCCGGCTTCGTCTGCTGGAGCCGCCGCGTGCTGGAACGCATGAAGTTCGACAAGGTGAAGTTCGTAGGCTACGCCTTCCAGATCGAGATGAAGTACACGGCCACGCGCCTGGGCTTCAAGGTCTACGAGGTGCCCATAGTCTTCACCGACCGCGTCCTCGGCACCAGCAAGATGAGCATGAAGATCTTCAAGGAGGCATTCTTCGGCGTCTTCAACCTCAAGTTCCGCAACTGGAGTAATTATTGATATGAAAAAAATATTTATGACTATGGCGGTGCTGCTTATTGCAGGCACCGCTTTTGCGCAGGAGAGACTTCTGCAGTGGGACCAGCTGATGGACCGCAACCTCTACCCCCAGCGCGAGGCGATGAGTTTCGTCTTTGCCCCCGACGGCAAGACGGTCACCTACTACAAGGGTGGCGAGGTCTACGGCTTCGATGGCAAAAAAGAGTTCAAGCTCACCGATGCCCAGCAGGATTGGCGCAAGCCCCAAAACCACGACCCCAAGTTGGAGGGGCGCGTTGAGAAAAAGGATGGCAACCTGCTGGTCGACGGCAAGCTGGTGGAGCGCGGCGACGGCTACAATGTCGTCCTCGGCGAGAGCGTCCACCGCAACGAGTTCGGCATCAACGGCGGCCTCTTCTGGTCGCCCAAGCAGTCGAAACTGGCCTTCTACCGCATGGACCAGAGCATGGTGGTCGACTATCCGTTGGTGAACACCAAGGCCCGCGAAGCCGAGCCCATGCCCATCAAGTACCCCATGGCCGGCATGCAGAGCCACTGGGTGACGGTAGGGGTCTACGAGCCTGCCACCGGGAAGCTCGTCTACCTCAACACCGCCCGCGACACCTCCGTCCACGAGCGCGAGATGTACCTCACCAACGTGGCTTGGAGCCCCGACGAGAAGTATGTCTACATCGCCAAGGTAAACCGCGAGCAGAACCACATGTGGCTGGAGCAGTACGACGCCGCTACGGGCGACTTCATGAAAGTGCTCTTCGAGGAGACCAACGCCCGCTACGTCGAGCCTTGCGAGCCCATGATGTTTACCCCCAAGGGCGACCAGTTCCTCTGGTTTTCCATGCGCGACGGCTACAAACACCTCTACCTATACAATGCTGACGGCAGCCTGGTGAAGCAGGTGACCAAGGGCGAGTATGAGGTCGAGGGCTTCATACAGTTCGACAAGAAGGGCGAGAATATCTTCGTCTACGCCAACAAGGACAACCTCGCCGGCCGCGACGCCTACCGCGTCAGCCTGAAAGACGGCAAGATGTGGCGCCTCACCCTCGACAAAGGAACCCACAGCGTGGTCCTCAACGAGGATGGTACCAGCTTCGTGGATGTATATTCCTCTGTCGATGTGCCCGCCCGTGCCATGTGGAACAATGTAAAATACGGCAAGAATGGCCAATTCAGCAAACATACCGCACATGAGTTCTACCGCGCCGAGAATCCCATGAAGGACTATGCTATGCCCACTGTGAAGCTCGGCACTATCAAGGCTGCCGACGGCAAGACGGACCTGTATTACAGATTGATCACCCCTCCCAACATGAAGCCTGGCGAGAAGTACCCCACGCTGGTATATGTCTATGGCGGCCCCCACTCGCAGCTGGTCACCGACAGCTGGCTGGCCGGCGGCAACCTCTACTTCCTCCGTCTCGCCCAGCAGGGCTATGTGGTCTTCACCCTCGACAACCGCGGCACCGACAATCGTGGCTTTGAGTTTGAGAGCTGCACGCATCGCCGCCTCGGCGAGGTGGAGATGGCCGACCAGATGGAGGGCGTCAAGTTCCTGAAGAGCCTGCCATACGTCGACAAGGACCGCATGGGTGTTGAGGGCTGGAGCTTCGGCGGTTTCATGACCATCACCATGAAGCTGGCACACCCCGAGGTGTTCAAGGTGGGCTGCGCCGGCGGCCCGGTCATCGACTGGAAGTGGTATGAGATCATGTACGGCGAGCGTTATATGGACACCCCGCAGGAGAACCCCGATGGCTACGAGGCCACAAGCCTCCTCAACAAGGCCCAGAACCTCGAAGGTCGTCTGCTGGTCATCCAGGGTGCCGAGGACAACACTGTCGTCCCGCAGCACAGCACCGAGTTCATCGAGCGCTGCATCAACAACTACAAGCAGGTCGACTACTTCGCCTACCCCCACCACGAGCACAACGTGCTGGGCCGCGAGCGCCTTCATCTCTACCAGAAGATGTTCCAGTACTACGAGGACTTCCTGAAATAAGTCCCAGAAGCCTTAAACCATAAACTTTAAACCTTACCATGTTCACAGGAATCATAGAAACGACGGCCAAGGTCGTCAAGATAGAGAAAGAGAATACCAACTACCACTTCACCCTCGAGGTGCCCTTCGGCGACGAGCTGGCCATAGACCAGAGCATGGCCCACGACGGCTGCTGCCTCACCGTGGTGAAGGTCGACAAGGAGAAGAAGCAGTACGTGGTCACCGCCATGGACGAGACCATGCTGAAGACCAACCTCTCCACCTGGAAAGTGGGCACGGAGGTCAATGTGGAGCGATCCATGCGCATGGACGGTCGCTTCGACGGCCACATCGTGCAGGGCCATGTGGACCAGACGGCCACCTGCACCAAGGTGGTGGACGACAACGGCAGCTGGCGCTTCTACTTCAGCTATGACGCCAAGAATGCACCCAGCATCACCGTTCCCAAGGGCAGCATCAGCATCAACGGCGTCAGCCTGACGGTGGTGGACAGCGAGCCCGGAATGTTCTCCGTGGCCATCATCCCCTACACCTACCAGGTGACCAACTTCCACAATTTCCGCGAAGGCACTGTGGTCAACATCGAGTTTGACGTCTTCGGCAAGTACGTCCAGCGCCTGCTGGAGCAGTATATGGCTGCACAGAAACAATAAAGTAACTCATCAATAAACGCACAATAACTTGAAAACAAAACTTACAGCAGTTCTGTTCACGGCCATGCTGTTGGCATCGTCGCTTGGTGCCAACGGACAGATGACATGGGGTGATGCCATAAACAAAATCAAGCTCGAGGCGCGTGCCGACGGTGAGCTGTTCACCACGGACAGTACGCCAAACTTCGGCTTCCACGGCAAGTATTTCAACCTGATGCTTGGTGGCAACTTCGGCTCCGGCTTCAGCTATTACTTCAAGCAGCGCATCATCGCCAACCCCGGCTCCGTGATGTTCTTCGACAACACCGACTTCCTCTACCTTGACTACAAGCCCACCGCCAACTGGCGCCTGCGCTTCGGCAAGGATGCTATGGCCATGGGCGGCTTTGAGTATGACGCCTCGCCCATCGACGTATACTTTCCCACCACCCTTTGGAACAATATCTACTGCTTCCAGCTGGGTGTCAGCGGGGCGTGGATCAGCGACGACGGCAACCACACGCTGGTGGCGCAGGTGACCAACTCGCCCTACATCAACTCCACGGGTCTGAGCTACGACGCCGGCCTGGTGTCGTACAACCTGTGCTGGTATGGCACCGTGGGCCATTGGCAGACCATCTGGAGCACCAGCATGATAGAGCGCGAGTGGAGCAAGTTTATGAACCTGACGATGATAGGCAACAAGTTCGTCTTCGACAAGTGGGACATATATGTCGACTTCATGCACCATGCCCTCTCGTTCGACGACTGGGGCAAGAACTTCGGTGTGGTGAGTTGTGCCAACTACTACTTCACGCCGGAGTTCAACATCTTCGTCAAGGGCATGTTCGAGCAGAACAAGTCTGAGGTGGACCTCAACTCCGCCGTGGCGCTCGACCACCTGCTCCGTGCCGGCCACACCTACAGCCGCTATGGCTTAGGCTTTGAGTGGTTCCCCAAGGGGCTGAAGAGTGTGAGGTTGCACACCTACGTCTGCCGCATGCAGGAGTGGGTGAACAATACGGAGATTGACAACACGTGGAACTTCAACATTGGCGCCACGTGGACGATGGACTTTTACAAACTTATCAAGAAATAAGCCATGACAGAGAATAAACCAACCCATACGGTCGGCGAAACGGGACAAAAGTCACACGACGGCGGCCAGCGACACGGCCTGCTTAACACCATGCTGTCGGTCATCGACCCCTTCCAGGTGTTCCGTCACCACGAGACCAACCCCCACAAGCCGAGCGGCAAGCCTCGCCGTCTGAAGTTCACCACCAGCCGCAGCCTCGAGGCTCTGATTTTCCTGGTGTGCTTCTTCGCCTTCTTCGGCTTCCTGGCCTACAGGATGACGCTGCCCAACATGCTTAACACCTTCATGCAGACGGCTTACCACCTGCTGCTGGAGACGGTGTTCTACATCATGGCCATCTGCGTGCTGATGGGTGCCATCAGCAAGCTGCTCACCGAGTTCGGCGTGGTGCGCCTGATGGAGAACATTCTGCGCCCCCTGATGAAGCCCCTATACAACCTGCCTGGTGTGGCGGCTCTGGGCGCCGTGATGACCTTCCTCAGCGACAATCCCGCCATCATTTCGCTGGCCAAGGACAACAACTTCGCCCGCTACTTCAAGAAATACCAGCTGGTGAGCCTCACCAACTTCGGCACCGCTTTCGGCATGGGCCTGGTGGTTATAGCCTTCATGACGGGTCTCGGTTTCGGCAAGGGCGCCCTTGTGGGCCTGCTGGGAGCCGTCATTGGCAGCATCATCAGCACCCGCCTCATGCAGCGCTTCACACTGAAGAGCTACCCCGAGCTCGACTGCCCCGTCACCGAGGAGGAGGGCACCGAGCAGAACATCTCCTTCAAGAGTGAGGGCAACGCCTTCCAGCGTTTCCTCAACGCCATGCTCGACGGCGGCAAGAGCGGCGTTGGCATCGGCGTGGCCATCATCCCCGGCGTGCTCTGCATCTCCACCATCGTCATGATGCTCACCTTCGGCCCCGCGGGTGCCAACGGCGAGTACACGGGCGTGGCCTACGAGGGCGTGCCCGTCATCACCTGGCTGGCCGACAAGATTAACGTGGTCTTCTACTGGCTCTTCGGCTTCGAGAGCGGCGCGCTGGTCAGTTTCCCCATTACCGCCCTTGGCGCTGTGGGCGCTGCCATAGGTCTGGTGCCCAAGTTCATCGCCGACGGCATCATCAATAACAACGCCATCGCCGTCTTCACTGCCATGGGCATGTGTTGGAGCGGCTACCTCAGCACCCACACCGCCATGCTCGACAGCCTCGGCTACCGCAAGCTCATCGGCAAGGCCATTGGGGCCCACACCATCGGCGGCCTCTGTGCCGGTGTAGCTGCCCACTGGCTCTGGGTGTTGCTGGCGCTGATATTCTAACCCCAGAGCAATGAACATCAAAGAGGCCATAGGCGGATTTCGTGCGTGGCAGAAGACTCCGGATTACCACTGGGGCAAAGGCTCGTCTGCGCATCAGTGTGTCAACTGTGGCCACGAATATACTGGCAACTACTGCCCCATGTGTGGACAGAAGGATGGTGCCAAACGCATTACGTGGGTCTCGCTCTGGCGTAATTTTATGATGATATGGGGCATGGACTCGCACTCCCTACCGGTGTCTCTTTGGCAGTTGATATGGCGTCCAGGCTACTTCATTGGCGACTACCTTGACGGTCATCGTCAGGTGAGTTATCCTCCTGTGAAGATGCTCTTCATTGTGGCTGTAATCTATGCCATACTGGTGCAGACTTTCCGTATGCTGAATGGCGAAGCGCCGCCGCTTGACGAGAGTGTGAGTGTTCTTGAACCAGTGTTCCGGTGGATGGGTGACAACCCTGCCTGGACGGCTTTGGGGATGACCTTCGTTATGACGTTGCCAACAAGTATCCTCTTTCACTTCTCGCCACGCCATGCGCACCATTCTTTGCCAGAAGGTTTTTTTATCCAGGTGTTTATGAGTTCGCTGATGCTGATGTCCATTTTTGTGATGAAGCTCATCTCCGGGTGGCTCATGTTGCTGGTGCCGCTGTTATATTATGTCTGCTACCGTCAGTTGTTCGGCTATGGCATGTGGAGCACCTTGTGGCGTGTGGCCTTGTGTTTCGCCACTTGGCTGGGTATCACCTTATTCTTCTTTTTCACCATGGTGCCGCTGTTTGACACTGCAATGCAGAAAAACGGTGAGGCATTGGAGACCGTTCTGACGTTGGCTGTCATTTTGGTTATGCTGGTCATAGGGCTGGCTGTCGTGCTTGGCTTTGGCTATTGGATTAGTAAGAAGACATGCAAATCACGGGAATCATAATCGGTGCTGCCACCTTCTTCACCATCGGTGCCTTTCACCCATTGGTCATCAAGGCCGAGTTTTATCTTGGCGTTGGCTGCTGGTGGCTTTTCCTTTTACTCGGAGTGGGTTGTATTGCCGGTTCTCTGTTCACCGTCGGCATCTGGAGTATCATCCTTGGTGTTGTGGGCTTCAGCAGCCTGTGGTCCATACTGGAGCTTGTCAAGCAGCGCAAGCGCGTGGAGCGAGGATGGTTCCCGGCGGGGCCAGGCCATGAGAAAAAAAAATGAACATAGAGGATTACCGCAATTACTGCCTTTCGCTCGGCGATGATGTCGAGGAGAAGATGCCTTTCACAGCCTTCCGCTATGCCAGCGAGGTGTTGGTGTTCTATGTATGTGGTCACATGTTTGCATTCTTTGACTGCAATAACTTCTCTGTCGTCACGCTCAAGTGCCAGCCCGACCGAATTGAGGAACTCAAAGAGAGGCATCCTTTCATCGGTAGGCCATTCAATGAGTCGCCTCGTTTCTGGATAGGCGTAGACCCCATGGAGGCACCAGACACGCTGTTGTGCGAGCTGACGCAGAACTCATACATGATTGTCAAGAGCAAATACGCCAAGGTGTGCAATAAACCTGCGATGTCGTCGTTAAAAAATAGGAGTAAAACGAAGAGAGATGAAAATACAAGCTTTCTTTGAGTCTTTCCTGATGGTGATTAATGAGATGAGCCCCTATCTATTGTTGGGATTTCTCATTGCGGGGATACTGCATGTTTTTGTGCCGAAGGGCTTTTACACCCGATATCTGTCGAAAGACAACAAGTTTTCTGTTTTATGGGCGGCATTGCTCGGCATACCGCTGCCGCTGTGTTCTTGTGGGGTCATTCCCACTGCTATAGGCCTTAAGAACGAGCGAGCCTCCAAGGGCGCAGTGGCCTCGTTCCTCATAGCAACACCACAGACCGGCATAGACTCCATCTTGGCCACTTTCTCCATGATGGGCTTGGGTTTTGCCATCGTACGTCCTGCGGCGGCCCTTGTCATAGGAATCTGCGGCGGGCTGTTGGTCAACCGGCTCGTGCCGGCGGATGATGACGGGGGGCAATCTGGCGGTTCCTGCCGTGTTGAGAAAGGAAGCCGCCTTTGTCGTGTGTTAAAATACGCCTATTTTGACATGATACAAGACATTGGCCTGCGTCTTGTCATAGGTCTGCTGTTGGCCGCACTCATAAATGTTGCGGTACCGGATGAGTTCTTCCTCACCTTTGGCAGCCACCCCCTGTTGCAGATGTTGGTTATTCTCGCTATTGCGGTGCCGATGTATATATGCTCTACGGGAAGTATCCCTGTTGCAGCGGCGTTGATGATGAAGGGTCTCTCGCCAGGAGCTGCTCTGGTGATGCTTATGGCAGGCCCAGCGGTCAACCTTGCATCCATTCTCGTTGTCCGTAAGTCGCTTGGCCGTCGGTTCACATTGATTTATATACTCACCATAGTTGTTTTCTCCATCCTCTTTGGTTTGCTCATCAATGCAATCGGCATTGGTGCAGAGTTGTCCGTGCGGGGTGCCGACTGCTGCGGTATGCCGATTCACAAACCGGGCATTTCCCGAACCATTTGTTCTGCACTCCTTATACTGTTCATCTTAATAGCTCTCAGTATGAAATTCTTTAGTAGATTCAAGAGGCAGGAAGCCGTGAACGGCACGGCTGTCTATACCGTGGAGGGTATGCATTGCAACCACTGCAAAGCTGCCGTCGAGAAAGCTGTCGGTGGCCTCAAAGGGGTCACTGCTGCCGAGGTCAACCTTGGCGCCAAGACAGTCACCGTCACCGGAACTGTTGATGCTGCCGCTGTACGCAAGGCCGTTGAACAGGCAGGCTTTGAATTCAAAGGGTAGCAAATCCCTCAGACTGTGCTATGTCCGTGGTTGCAGGCTGCGGCGGTAGTCGCTGGGCGACTGGCTTAGATGCTTCTGACAGTAGCGGCTGAAGTAGCTCAAGGTGTTGAAGTTCATCTGGTCGGCTATCTGGGTGAGCGACAGGCGTTCGTCGTCGAGTTTCTTTTTGAGTATAGACACCGTGGCACGGTCGATGAAGCTGCTGACGCTGTGGCCGGTGACGCGCTTGACGGTGGCCGAGAGGTACTTGGGCGACACGTTCAGCCGTTCGGCAAAGTAGCGCACCTCGCGCTCGGTGCGGCAGATGCCGGTGTCGAGCAGCGCCAGGAACTGCTTGACGATGTAGGCCGTGCGGTCGCTGTGGGTGTCGGTGGCGTCGCGGCGGGCGTGGAGCTCGAAGATGTCGTATATCATCGTCAGGCAGAGACTCCCCATCATCTCGCGGTAGAAGAGCAGGTGGCGGTCGTTGAGGCGGTCGCGCAGCCGGCGGAAGTCCTCCAACAGGATTTCCGCCTGGCGGTCATCGACCTTGATGACGGGGTTCTGGTTGAGGCTGATGCTGCCGCCGATGCTGTAGTTGTTCGACGGCAGGAGGCTATGCAAGAATTTGTTGTCGGCGGCGAACCACTCCACCTCCATCCCCGGTGCCGCCGCGAGGTTCTTCGCCCTGTTGGGGTAAGGCATCACCACCAGGTCGTTCTTCACGATGTGGTAGCACTTTTCATTGAACACAAAGCTCCCCTCCCCCGCCGTGCAGAGCAGGTGCATACAGGTGTGGCCCAGCTCCTGAGCGTTCATGGCCAGGTAATCAGTCGAATATATAAAATCGGTCTTCATACTGGAGAAATAACGCATAATATTTGTGTAAATTGTGTAACTATTGGTGTTTTTTGTATAACTGATATTCTGGTAAATGGTCGTATTTTTGCAGCATTAACAAGAATATGTATAACTGAGCTAATAACTGAAAATACAGATAATTATGCAAGAAACAATAGTAGACCCGAGACTGACAACTGCCGAAGAACACGCTGAGGGCGTGCGTCAGGCACAGGTACTCTTCCGCCTTAACCACACGATGCCATATACCGACGAGTACAACGCGCTGGTCAAGGAACTCTTTGGCGTCGGCCTTGGTGAGGGTGGATTCATTATGCCTGGCTTGACGGGCGTATGCTTCGACCGTGTGAAGATTGGCAAAGGGGTGATGATTATGAACAACTGCCTGATGATGAGCCGTGGCGGCATCACCATCGACGACGGTGCCATGATTGCCGCCAACGTGCAGCTGATCAGCAACAACCACGACCTGCACGACCGCCAGATCCTGATCTGCAAGCCCGTCCATATCGGCCGCAACGCCTGGGTAGGTGCCGGCGCCACCATCCTGCCCGGCGTCACCGTGGGCGAAAATGCCGTGGTGGCCGCCGGCGCGGTGGTGACCAAGGATGTGGCTCCCAACACCATCGTGGGCGGCAACCCTGCCAAATTCATCAAAAACGTAGATTAAATACTTAAAAACATAAAACAATGAAGAAAACACTTGCAATGTTTGCTGCCGCCGCCCTGTTGTTCTGCGGCTGCAAGGGAAACAACGAGAAGGTCGAGACTCAGCCCACCGCCGAGGAGGGCGCCGCCGTCTATATGACCAGCAACATCAGCCCCGAAGCGCTGATCAAGATTTACGAAGCCCTGGGCGTGAAGGTCGAAGGGCGTGTGGCCGTGAAGATCTCGACCGGCGAGGCCGGCGGCCACAACTACCTCAAGCCAGAGCTGATCGGCGACTTTGTGAAGCACGTGAACGGCAAGCTGGTGGAATGCAACACCGCCTACGCGGGCAAGCGCATGAACACCGACGACCACCTGGCCGTTATCGAGGACCACGGATTCAACACCATCGGCGGCGTCGACATCATGGATGCCGAGGGCGAAATCCGGATCCCGGTGCGCGACACCACCTATATGCACTACAATATCGTCGGAAAGAACCTTCAAAATTACGACTGCATGGTCAACCTGGCCCACTTCAAGGGGCACCAGATGGGCGGCTTCGGCGGTGTACTGAAGAACGCCAGCATCGGCGTGGCCTCGCGCAACGGCAAGACCTATATCCACACCAACGGCCAGAGCGAGGACTACACCCGCCTGTGGGATTTCATCCAGCCGGAGAATCAGGACAAGTTCCTCGAATGCATGGCCAACGCCGCTGCCGCCGTACACGACTACTTCAAGGGCAAGGTCATCTACATCAACGTGATGAACAACATGAGCATCGACTGCGACTGCAACGGCAATCCTGCCGCCCCCGAGCTGAAGGACATGGGTATCCTGGCCTCCACCGATCCCGTGGCCCTCGACCAGGCCTGTCTCGACCTCGTTTTCGGCCATCAGAACACCGAGGGCGACGATGCATCGGCCCTCAAGCAGCGCATCAACGACCGCCACGGCATACACACCGTCGAGCACGCCGAAAAGATTGGCCTCGGTAGCCGCAAGTATCACATCATCAAAATAGACTAACCATTATGGATTATATCAAACTAAGCAATGGCGTCGAGATGCCGATCCTGGGCTACGGAGTTTTCCTGGTGAGCCCCGGCGAATGTGAACGCTGCGTGAGCGACGCCCTGAGCGTCGGCTACCGCCTCGTCGACACCGCACAGGCCTACGCCAACGAAGAGGGCGTGGGCAACGCCTGGCGCAAGAGCGGTCTGCGGCGCGAGGAACTTTTCCTCGTCACCAAGGTCTGGATCAGCAACGCCAGAGAGGAAAAAGCAGCTCGCAGCATCGACGAGAGCCTGCGCCGTCTGCAGACCGACTATATCGACCTGCTGCTCATCCATCAGGCCTATGGCGACGTCTTCGGCACCTGGCGCGCCATGGAGCGTGCCTACCGCGACGGCAAGGTGCGCGCCATCGGCGTGAGCAACTTCCAGGCGGGCCGCTTCTTCGACTTCGCCCACTATGTCGACGTCAAGCCTATGGTCAACCAGCTGCAGTGCAACACCCTCGTGCAGCAGACCGCCATCGAGCCGCTGCTCGCCGAGTTTGGCACCCGCATGATGGCCTGGGGTCCGCTGGGCGGACAGGGCGTGGACGGCGTGGTGAAGAGCACTGAGCTGGCCGCCATCGGCAGCAACTACGGCAAAAGTGCCGCACAGGTGGCCCTGCGCTGGCTGACCCAGCGCGGCATCGTGGCCATCCCCAAAAGCACCCACAAAGAGCGCATGGCGCAGAACTTGGATGTCTTCGACTTCCGCCTCACCGACAGCGAGATGGCCCAGATTGCCAAGCTCAACCAGCACGACACCGGCACCATCAACTTCGGCGACCCGCAGTTTGTGAAGCATCTCATAGAGAACTACGGATAAACGCTTGTCCTGGTAGAACAACAACTCACCTCCATGCGAACCATTATCGAACCAATCCTACTGCTACTGACAATGACCACACTCACCACACAGGCGCAGACCGACGACCGGCGGCAGATTGAGCAGCTCTACGAGCGCATGTACCACGCGATGATCGAGAAGGACACCGCCGCCCTGCGGCCCATGTTCGCCGCCGATTTCTACCTGGTTCACATGACCGGCACACGGCAGGACCGCAAGCAGTATCTGGAGGCCATCGCCGACGGCACGCTGAACTACTACAACTGCCAGACCGAGCAGCTGGATGTGACCGTCGACGGCGACAACGCCACCCTCACCGGCCGCAGCCGCGTGTTGGCGGCCGTCTACGGCGGCGGCAAGCACACCTGGCGCCTGCAGCTCTCCTTCCGCCTGCGTCGCGAGGCCGACGGCTGGCGCTTCACCTATTCCATAGCATCGACATATTAGATTTCAACAATATGAAAATCAGACAAATCATTTTCGCAGCCCTTGCCCTCTTGATGGCCGCAAGCTGCAACGGACAAACCAAACAAATCACTGACACAGTAACACATTCAAACATTAACACAATGAACAAGATCGTCATTTTCTTCTCCCATGCGGGCGATAACTACAGCGTGGGCAACATCGAGGTGGGCAACACCAAGATTGTGGCCGACTACATCAGCGAGCTGACTGGCGCCGACCAGTACGAGATCGTGACCCACAAGTACGACGGCATGGCCTACATGCCGCTCATCGACCTGGCCAAAAAGGAAGCCGCCGCCGGCGAGCTGCCGCCCTACGAGGGCAAGGCTCCGGACCTCAGTCAGTACGACACCGTCTTCATTGGCGGCCCAGTATGGTGGGGCACCTATCCGCAGGTGATGTTCACGCTCTTCAAGGACATCAACCTTGACGGCAAGACCGTCATTCCCTTCACCACCCACGAGGGCAGCGGCCTGGCCAACTGCGTGGGCGACGTGAAGAAGGCTTTCCCCAAGGCCAAAGTCACCAAGGGCTTCGATATCTACGGTCACGAGGTGCGCAGCGGCAAAGCCAAAGTGGAGAAATGGATTAAGAGTCTTTAAGTTATGAAGAAAGTAGTCGTAATATCAACCAGTCTCCGTCCGGGCTCCAACAGCCACGCTTTGGCGGAGCAGTTCGCCAAGGGCGCTGAAGCTGCCGGGCACCAAGTGGAACTCGTCTCGCTGCGCGGCAAGGAAATACGGTTCTGCGTGGGTTGCCTCTCCTGTCAGCAGACGGGTGCCTGCATCTTCAAAGACGACGTGCCCGCCATTATGGAGCGCGTCTTGAATGCCGACGTGGTCTGCTGGGCCACGCCCATCTACTACTACGAGATGAGTGGCCAGATGAAGACCCTCATCGACCGCATGAACGCCATGTACCCCAAGGACTACCGTTTCCGCGATGTCTACCTGCTCACCACCGCCGCCGAGGATGAGTCTTTCGTCCCCCAGCGCGCCGAAAGCGGCTTGCAGGGCTGGATTGACTGCTACGGAAAATGCAGCCTCAAGGGGCACCTCTTCTGTGGCGGCGTGGGCGGCCCGAACGAGATCGCCGGCAACGCCAAGCTCCAGGAAGCCTACACAATGGGTAAAAACATTTAAGACATGAAAACAATCCGTACATTACTGATGGTTGTGCTGGCCGCAGCGGCGATGGTTGCCTGCGGCAGCAAGTCGAACAATACAAACAACGATACAAATAAAGATATGTATACACTCAGTTTCAATGAACTGCAGGCCACTTACATGTCCGGGATAGCATGCAATGCGGCACGCGGCGACCAGTCAAAGCTCGGTGTGGCCATACGCAACGGCTTGCGTACCGGCCTCACGGCCAACCAAATCAAGGAGGCCCTCTCGCAGCTCTATGCCTACATGGGTTTCCCCCGTTCACTCAATGCGTTGGGTACGCTGCAGAAGGTGCTGAAGGAGTTTGACGACAACGGTGAGCCCTACGAACTTGGCCCCGAGTCTTCGCCCCTGCCCGCGGGCTACGACGCCCTGAAGCAGGGCACCGAGGTGCAGACCAAGCTCAGCGGCCAGCCCTTCAACTACGAGTTCTGCCCAGCCGAGGACTACTACCTCAAGGCGCACCTCTTCGGCGACATCTTCGCTCGCGACGTGTTGACCCATGCTGACCGCGAGCTGGTGACCGTCAGCGCCCTCAGCGGCCTTGAGGGCGTGATGCCGCAGTTGCAGGCCCACGTGCGCGGTGCGCTCAACATGGGCGTCACCGAGGAACAGCTGGACGGCATCGTGCATGCGTTGGTGCAAGATGCTCTTGCGGCCGAAAGCCAACGTTGTCAAGCGGCCATAGCCGCCGTCAAGGGTGAGCAGCAGGTCGTGTCGCCGTCGGCCTATCCGCTGGGCCAGCCCAACGACGCCTACGCCAAATATTTCATCGGGCAGAGCTACCTGGCGGTGCTCGACTCCGTCAGCGGCCTCTGCAACGTCACCTTCGAGCCCTGCTGCCGCAACAACTGGCACATCCACCACAACGCCGTCCAGGTGCTCGTCTGCGTCAACGGCCGCGGATGGTACCAGGAGTGGGGCAAGGAGCCTGTCGAGCTGACGCCCGGCATGGTGGTCACCGTCCCCGCCGGCACCAAGCACTGGCACGGCGCCGCCGCCGACAGCTGGATGCAGCACCTGGCCTACTTCACCGCCCAGCAGCCCGGCTTCCGCAACGAATGGCTCGAGCCTGTCGACGACGAACACTACAGCAGGTTGTAAGGTTTAAAGTTTAAGGTTATAAGTAAAAAAAACAACCATGGAACATAAACTTAATGTATTGTTAATCAACGGCAGCCCGCGCAAGCAAGGCAACACCTACACCGCCCTCATGGAGGTTGCCGGACAACTGGAAAAAAACGGCATAGGCACCGAGCTGGTTCAGATTGGCACCATGCCTGTGCGTGGTTGCATAGCCTGCGGCCGCTGCGGTGAGCTGGGTCGCTGCGTGTTTGACGACGACCTCTGCAACCGTGTGACGGAGAAGATGGCCGCCAGCGATGCCCTCGTCGTTGGCTCGCCCACCTACTACGGTCAGCCCAACGGCGCGCTGCTGAGCCTCGTGCAGCGCGCCTGCTTTTCGGCTCCGCATCTCTTCCACAACAAGCCTGCCGCTGCCGTGGCCGTGTGCCGTCGCGGTGGCGCCTCGGCCACCTATCAGACCATGCTCATGCCTTTCGAGATGCTCAACATGCCCATCGTCACCTCGCAGTACTGGAACATCGTCTACGGGCGCGAAGAGGGGCAGGCGTCGCTCGACGCCGAAGGCATGCAGACCATGCGCACCATGGCCGACAATATGGCCTTCCTGCTCAAGCGCATCCATGCCGACGGCCAGCCGCACTACCCCGAGCGCGAGCCATGGCGGCCGATGCACTTCATCCGTTAGCGTCACGCTGGCGGATCGGACTCCAGGCTGGCGTGCGGCGTGCCGTTCAGCCCAGCAGCACGTCCATGGCCATCATCAGCACGAAGCCCACGGCGAAGCCTATGGTGGAGAGGTTGGTGTGCTGGCCTTGGGCGGTTTCGGGTATCAGTTCTTCCACAACGACATACATCATGGCGCCCGCGGCGAAGGCCAGCAGGTAGGGCAGGGCCACTCCCAGTGTCGAGGCCAGCAGCAGTATGGCCACCGACCCTAAGGGTTCCACCACGCCGCTCAGGCTTCCGATGAGGAACGAGCGCCAGCGCGAGTTGCCCTCGGCGTGCATGGGCATGGAGATGATGGCCCCCTCGGGAATGTTCTGTATGGCTATGCCTATGCTCACCGCCAGGGCGGCGCTGAGCGTCAGCCCCTGCGCCTCGCC
The DNA here is from genome assembly GCA_017522105.1 of Bacteroidales bacterium. Lineage (GTDB taxonomy): Bacteria > Bacteroidota > Bacteroidia > Bacteroidales > P3 > Colimorpha. Next base: position 21,601 of record JAFXAA010000036.1, read on the forward strand.
GGCGAAGACTACGCCCACGGCCATGCCCTCGGGCAGGTTGTGTATGGTCACGGCCAGGGCCAGCATGGCCGTGCGCGACAGGCGGCTGCGCGGGCCCTCGGCTTTGGCGGCACCCATGTGCAGGTGCGGCGTCAGTTCGTCGATGAGCAGCAGGAAGGCTATGCCCGCCAGGAAGCCTACGGCGGCGGGCACGATGCGCTCGCCGGCCATCTCGATGCTCGGCAGCAGCAGCGACCACACGCTGGCGGCCACCATCACCCCGCTGGCGAAGCCCAGGAGGGTCTTCTGCAGCCGGTCGGGGATGTCTTTCTTCATGAAGAACACGAAGGCCGACCCGAGCATGGTTCCGGCCAAAGGCAGTAGTATTCCGATGATTACAGCATTCATGGCGTATTTTTGTTTGCTGCAAAGATACACTTTTTCAGCCATACGGCAAATAACCACTGGTGGTGAATTGTCCGCCGGGCCCATCTTTTCCGCCCGTGCATCCCCCTCGGAGCCCCTTCGGAAATGCAACGGCCCTCAGACGGCTTTCCACTGAAGAACGGCCGTAGGGACTCCGTAGGGGCTCCGTAGGGACTCCGTAGAAACAAGGGTTTGCTGTGTTTTTGTTCGTGACGACTGTTGATATACAGTGTGTTGCGATTTTGTCGTGAAAAATATTTTGTCAGTTTGCAAAATGTTCGTAATTTTGCATCCGATTTCGCCGAAAGAAATCACTTGTATGGTGGGCGTAGTTCAGCTGGTTAGAGCGCCAGATTGTGGATCTGGAGGTCGTGGGTTCGAACCCCACCTCCCACCCTCGCAAAAAGAGCCTGTGGCAATGCCGCAGGCTCTTTTTCTGTATTATGTATTTAGTGTTCGGTGGGCTGTCGGTGGCTACTCGCGTCCGCGTGGGAAGGCCGGGGTGGCCATGATGAAGGCCTGGTAGTCCTTCATCATGTCGGTGTACATCTCCTTGCGGCTGTATACGTTGTAGCAGGGGTGGTACTGCTTGACGACAGCCACGCCGCTGGAGGGCGAGTACCAGCAGTGGCCGTTGACCTGCTCCAGGTCGCTGTATATGTGGTCGGCTATGAACTTGACCATCAGCCCCTGTCCGCCGAGGCAGAGGATGACGTCGGCGTCGTAGAGCTCTATCTGCTCTTTGAGCAGGTCGGCGTAGTTGTCCAGGTATTTCTGCAGCACGGTGTTGCTGGCGGCTTTGTTGTCGGGCTGCTTCTTGCAGTTGACGCGCGCTATGGGGGCGTTCTCGTAGAAGCCCTGCAGGCGCGTCTCGTTGTCGGCCTTGGCGAAGGGCACCACCTTGCGGTCGGGAATGTTCATCAGACCGTAGACCCACAGCTCGAGGTTGGGGAAGAAGCGGTAGGCCGTGCGGCAGGTGAGGCGCGGACTCGGCACGCGGCCGCTCTCGCCGCGGATGTCCCAGCCGTCCTCGTCATAGAGTTCCTTGGTGAGCACCAGAAGGCGCATGTCGGCGTCGGCCCACAGCTGCTCTTCGTTGGCCTTGCGGTGCACCTGGCAGTAGCCGTCGAACCACACCTCGCCGCGGTAGAGCAGGCCGTCCTTGGTGATGTCTTCGTTGTCGCGCAGCTTGCGCGCACGCTCCCCCCAGCGGGCAAAGAGCTCTTCTTCTTTCTTGTGGTATTTCATGGCGTGTGGTGTTGTTGTGTTTGACAATCTGTTTCTTATGCGGACGGCTGCATGCCGCGGCGCGCTTCGTTCCGACATGCAAATGTACTCATATTATGCTGTTCTGCCAAACAGTTTGCATAATTTAACATTTTGGTCGCTTCGACACAATAATCCCGGCACTTCTGCGTTCTAATGATTATTGACGAACAATAAAAACAAAAAGATATGCAAAACACACAACCCATACAGCAAGACCTGATCTATGTAGGCGCCAGCGACCGCCGCCTGGCCCTTTTTGAGAATGTCTATCCCATACCGCGTGGGGTGAGCTACAACAGCTACCTGATGGTCGACGACGTGACGGTGCTGTTCGACACCGTCGACGCCGGCGTGGCCCAGCAGTTCTTCGAGAATGTCGAGGCCGCCCTCTACGGCCGCAAGCTGGACTATGTGGTGGTGCACCACATGGAGCCCGACCATGCCGCCACGCTGATGGACCTCCTGCTGCGCCACCCCGAGGCTACGGTGGTCACCACCGCCAAGGCCGCACAGATGATGCAGCAGTTCTTCGGCAACCAGCCTGCCAATCTGATGGTTGTCAAGGAGGGCGATGAACTCCTCACAGAGCATCACCACCTCGTCTTCACCATGGCCCCCATGGTGCACTGGCCCGAGGTGATGATGACCTACGACAGCACCTCGAAGACCCTCTTCAGTGCCGACGCCTTCGGCACCTTCGGCGCCCTCAGCGGCAACTTCTTCGCCGACCAGATGGACTTCGAGCACGAGTGGCTCGGCGACGCCCGCCGCTACTATATCAACATCGTGGGCAAATACGGCATGCAGGTGCAGAATGTGCTGAAGAAAGCCACCGCGCTCGACATACAGATGATCTGCCCGCTGCACGGGCCGGTGTGGCGCGAGAACCTGGGGTGGTTTATCGGCAAGCACGACACCTGGAGCCGCTACGAGCCCGAGGATAGGGGAGTGGTCATCATCTATGGCAGCATCTACGGCCACACCGAAGCCGCCGCCCTGCGTCTCGGCACCCTGTTGGCGCAGCGTGGCGTCAAGAATATCAAGGCCTACGACGCCAGCCATACGCATGTCAGCAAGCTTGTGGCCGAGTGCTTCCGCGCCAGCCATGTGGTCCTGGCCTCCAGTACCTACAACAACGGCCTCTTCACGCCCATAGAAAGCCTCCTCGCCGACCTCAAGGCCCACGCCTGGCAGAAGCGCACCGTGGCCCTCATCGAGAACGGCAGCTGGGCAGCGCAGGCAGCCAAGCTGATGCGCGCCGAGCTGGAGCAGATGAAGGACATCGTCATCGTCGGCGAGCCCGTCAGCCTCAAGAGCGCCGCCACCCCCGCCCAGGAGGAGCAGCTCGCCGCCCTGGCCGCCGCCCTCGCCGCCACTCTATAACCAATAACCATTACATCATGATCGACAACAAAGCCCTTTTCACCATTGGTTACGGCCTATATGTCCTTGTCGCCCGGCAGGGCGACAAGGACAACGCCTGTATCATCAACGTGGCCCAGCAGGTCACCAGCGACCCGTTGCAGCTGATGATCTGTGTCAACAAGCAGAACCTCACGCACGACATGATCCTGCGCACGCTGAAGTTCAACCTCTGCCCCTTGAGCGAGGAGGCTACCATGAAGCCCTTCCAGCACTTCGGCTTCCAGAGCGGCCGCGATGTAGACAAGTTCGCCGGCTGCGAGCAGGAGCTGCGCACAGAGAACGGCCTGCTGTACCTGCCGAAGTTCATCAATGCCGTCATCAGCTGCGTCGTCACCAAGAGCATCGACCTCGGCAGCCACACCATGTTCATCGCCATGCCGATGGAAGCCCGCATCCTCAGCGACAGCCCGTCGATCACCTACGCCTACTACCAGCAGCACATCAAGCCCAAACCCGTCGCCGCTCCCGCCGCAGGCGGCAAGAAGAAATGGGTCTGCGAGGTCTGCGGCTACGTCTACGAAGGCGACGAGCTCCCCGCCGACTTCATCTGCCCCTGGTGCAAGCACCCCGCCAGCGACTTCAAGTTGGTGGAGGGGCAGTCATGAAAAGGGCCTGCGCAATCCCGCTCCTGGCACTGCTGCTGATGCTGGCAGGATGCAGCGACCGACAAGGCATCGGCGCCGTGATGCTGAAGGGATTCCCCACCCTGCAGCAGTCCACCGACTACACCTGCGGGTGTGTGTCGGCGCAGATGGTGATGCAGTACTTCCACGTCGACGACGAGACGGAGGCGGGACTGGCCGAGAAGATGCACACCCATGTCGACAGCCGCACGCCCGGGGCACTGCCGGGCAGCGCCGTGCAATGGACGGACTACGGCACCAGCGTGGAGGAGATGTACCGCTACTTCGACGGCCGCGGGGATTTCGGTATTGTGGCGTCGAGCTTCTGTCCCGACAGCAGTCCGGCACTGCTCACCGACATCGGCCGCGTGGGCATACAGGCCGTGGGCAATGCCGCGCAGACCTTCGCCGACTACGGCGAGGCCGCAAGGTACTTCCGCCAGCAACTGGAGGCGGGACGACCCGTCATGGTGTGTTGGAACCTCTGGGGCGGCCACTGGACCGTCTGCATAGGCTACGACGACCAAGGCACCACGGACACCTACGACGACGACATCCTCACCATGGCCGACCCCTGCGACATCACCGACGGACGGACCGACGGCTACACGCAGGTAAGCCTTGTGGCTTTCTTCTACGACTGGTTCTGCACCATGACGCCCAAACCCTGGCAGCTGCAGCCCTACATCGTCGTGGCACCGAAATAAAAAAAACATTTATTTTGCCGAATAAGAAAATAGTTGTATCTTTGCAGCCGAATATAAACCCTAAAAAAATAGCAAAATGGAAAAGTACACATGCGACATCTGCGGCTACGTCTATGACCCCGCCGCCGGCGACCCCGAGCACGGCATCGCCCCCGGAACCAAGTTTGAAGACCTCCCCGCCGATTGGGTGTGCCCCCTCTGCGGCGTCGGCAAGGACGACTTCAGCAAACAATAAAGGCAATAACGTATTAACACAATCAAGATATGCTAAACAAGAAAGTATCCGACCTGCTCAACGAGCAGATCAACAAGGAGCTCTACAGCGCCTATCTCTATCTGGACATGAACAACTACTTCGACAAGCGCGGCCTCAACGGCTTCGCCAACTGGTACATGATCCAGGCCCAGGAAGAGCGTGACCACGCCATGCTCATCTACAAGTACATGCAGAACAACGACTGCCCCATCACCCTCAATGCCATCGCCAAGCCCGACAAGAAGTTCAAGAAGGACATGGACGTGCTGAAGGCCGGCCTGGAGCACGAGGAGTACGTCACCGCCAGCATCCACACCATCTATGATGCCGCCTACAAGGTGAAGGACTTCCGCACCATGCAGTTCCTCGACTGGTTCGTCAAGGAGCAGGGCGAGGAGGAGACCAACGCCCGCGACATGATCACCAAGATGGAGCTCTTCGGCACCGACGCCAAGAGCCTCTACATGCTCAACCAGGAGCTCGCCGCCCGCACCTACAGCGCCCCCAGCCTGGTGCTTGACTGAAACGTTCTGTGACAGAATGATTAGCCCCACCATCCGGCGGGGCTTTTTTTGTCGCCACAGTAAATAATTTTGTCAATTAAAATAATCTTTGTATTTTTGCAAATTATTTTAGTACCACCAAAATATAATAGCACATGTGCGGAATTGTAGGATACATCGGTGAGCAAGAGGCTTACCCTATTTTGATAAAGGGTCTTCATCGACTGGAATATCGCGGCTATGACTCGGCTGGCGTAAGCATGATTAACGCTCAGGGAGACCTTAACGTGTATAAGGCCACCGGCAAAGTGTCGGCCCTGGAAGAGAAGTGTGCCGCCGAGGACACAACCGGCAGCATCGGCATCGCCCATACACGTTGGGCCACACACGGCGAGCCCAACACCGTCAACGCCCATCCGCACCTCAGCCAAAGCGGGAACCTCTCGCTGGTGCATAACGGTATCATTGAGAACTATAAGACCCTCCGCGCCATGCTGGAGAAAGAGGGCTACACTTTCTGCAGCGAGACGGACACCGAAGTGCTGGTGCAGTTGATAGAATTCACGCAGAAGAAGGGCAGGTGCAATCTTTTCACCGCCGTGCAGCGTGCGCTGAAGAACGTCGTTGGGGCATACGCCATAGCCATTCTGGAGAAGAAACACCCCGACCAGCTGGTATGTGCCCGCAAGGGCTCTCCGCTGGTGATAGGTGTCGGGACTGATGCCCGTGGGCAGAAGGAGTTCTACCTTGGCAGCGACGCCACGCCTATCGTGGAATACACCAAGCAGGTCATCTACCTCAAGGACGAGGAGATAGCCTATATGGATCGCAGTGGCAAGATAGACATCGTGAACCTCAGCAATGTGCATCAAACCCCGGAGATGCACACTTTAAGCCTTAGCCTTGACGAGCTGGAAAAGGGTGGCTTCCCGCACTTCATGCTGAAAGAAATATGGGAGCAGCCGAACGCTTTGCGCACCTGCATCAAAGGCCGCCTGCACAGGAAAACCCATGACGTGGTGCTCAGCGGTATCATAGACCACAAGGACAAGTTCGTCAACGCCCGCCGCATCATCATCTGTGCCTGCGGTACAAGCTGGCACTCGGCCCTCATCGGCAAGTACTTCATAGAGGAGGCTGCCCAGATACCCGTTGAGGTGGAGTACGCCTCGGAGTTCCGCTACCGTAACCCTGTCATCTATCCCGACGATGTCGTCATAGCCGTCAGCCAGAGTGGCGAGACGGCCGACACGTTGGCCGCCATCCAGCTGGCCGAGCAGAAGGGTGCTTTCCTCTATGGCATCTGCAACGTCATTGGCTCCTCCATAGCCCGCGCCACCCATAGCGGCACCTACCTGCATGTGGGGCCGGAGATCGGCGTGGCTTCCACCAAGGCTTTCACTGGCCAGGTAATCACGCTCTGCCTGCTGGGCTTGGCCATTGCCAAGGAGAAGCACACGCTGAGCGACGACATGTTCCACATGCTTGTGGATGAGCTGTGCCAGATTCCAGACAAGATGCAGTGGACGCTGGAGAACAACAAGAACATAGACCAGTTCGCACAGATGTTCACCTACTGCCGTAACTTCATCTTCCTCGGCCGTGGCTACAACTATCCTGTGGCTCTGGAGGGCGCCCTGAAACTTAAGGAAATATCCTACCTTCATGCCGAAGGCTATCCTGCCGCCGAGATGAAGCACGGCCCCATTGCCCTGGTGGACGAGGAGATGCCTGTTGTCTTCATAGCCCCCAAGCGTGGCATGTACGACAAGATTGTCAGCAACATTCAGGAAATCAAGAGTCGCAAGGGCAGGATTATATCGGTGGTCACCGAGGGCGACACCACGGTGAAGAATATGAGCGACTACATCTTCACCATCCCCGACACACGCGACTGCTTCGTGCCCCTGCTGTCGGTCATCCCGCTGCAGCTCCTGGCCTACTACATCGCCACCGCCAAGGGCCGCAATGTCGACCAGCCCCGCAACCTCGCCAAGAGCGTCACTGTCGAGTAAATGGAGGGCTTCATTCTTGCCGCCGGCCTTGGTACGCGGCTCCGTCCGCTCACTGACGACCGCCCCAAAGCTCTTGTGGAGGTGGGCGGCAAGCCCTTGCTGCAACTCGCTATAGAGAAACTCCAGAACGCAGGCGTCAACCACCTTGTCATCAACGTGCACCACTTTGCCGACAAGGTGGTTGACTTCGTCCGCAGCCGCCAGTGGCAGTGTGCCATAGACATCAGCGACGAGCGCGCCCTTCTGCTCGACACCGGCGGCGGCCTCAAGCATGCGGCGCACCTCTTCTCCGGGCACGACAACGTGCTTGTGCACAACGTGGACATCATCTCCGACATAGACCTCTGCGACGTTGAGGCCAGGCACCTCCGCGACGGCAACCTCGTCACCCTCTGCGTCAGCCGTCGGCAGACCAAGCGCCTCCTTGAGTTCAGCCCCGATGGCCTGCTTGTGGACCGTGCCGAGAGCGGTCTTGCCTTCAGCGGCGTCTCTGTGGTCAGCCCTGAGCTCTTCCCGCTGTTGCCTGAAGCCGACCATCCCTATCCCGTGATTGACGAATACATACGCCTGGGCCGCACTCACCGCATAGGCAGCTACCTCCATTCCGCCGAACGGTGGCTGGACGTGGGCAAGCCCGAAACCCTTGAACAGGCAAAGCAATGGATACTTTCCTCCGGCAAGTAGCGTCGCGCATCCTGCGTGAGCATCCCCGCGACACCGACCGCGTCCTGGTGGTCTTCAACAACCACCGCTCCGAGCTGTTCCTTCGCCGTGCATTTGAGCGCCTCTCTGCCGAGAGCGGCTCTTCGTTCTTCCTGCCGCACGTAACGGTCATCGACGACCTCGTGGCACAGCTCGGCAGCCTCAAAATCGTCCCCAACGAGTTCCTGCTCTTCGAGCTCTACCGCATCCACATGCAGATTGGGGGCAACGACCGCAAATACCAAACCTTCGAGGATTTTATCGCCTTCGGCGACATGATGCTCCGCGACTTTTCCGAGATTGACCGCTACTGTGTCGACGCGCGCCGCCTCTTTGTCAACCTGCACGACATAAAGGACATCCTTGAGTGGGACGTGGAGAACCCCTCCATGAGCCCCTTCCAGCACGACTATCTGCTCTTCTACCAGTCGCTGCACGACTATTACTGCCGTCTGCGCACCAACCTCGCCGAGCGTGGCGAGGCCTACGGTGGCATGGCCTACCGCCATGTGGCCGAGAATATAGCCGACCTTGCCGACCGTTGCCCCTTCGACTTCATCTACTTTGTGGGCTTCAACGCCCTGTCGGAGTGCGAGAAGCGCATTATCCTGGAATACGAGCGCCGTGGCAGGGCCACCCTCCTCACCGACGCCGACATCTACTACTATTCCGACCCCATGCAGGAGGCAGGCCTCTTCCTGCGGCGCCATGAGACCGATTTCCCCGAACTGGCACCCAAGGCCCCGTCGCTCTTTTCGCAGGGCGAGCGCAAGGTGCACATCGTCGAATGCCCTGAGGGGGTGCTGCAGTGCAAATACGTGGGGCGTCTGCTGGACGAGCATCGCGATTGGCTCACCGACCCGGAGAGCACTGCCGTTGTCCTTGCCGACGAAAGCCTCCTCATCCCAACCCTCGACGCGCTTCCTGTCGTCGAGGGCGGCTACTCTGTCAATGTCACCATGGGCTACCCGTTCGCCGACAGCGGCATCCACGCCCTCGTCGTACGCCTCTTCTCCCTCTATCGTAGGGCTTCCGCGTCGGGCTACTACCATGCCGACCTCGTCGAGGTGCTCGGCAACCACCTGCTTGGACGTGTGCTCGGGCGCAAAGACCTGCGCCGCGTGGTGGCCGACACCCTGCGCCGCGAGAGCCGCATCCGCTCCACGGTGGCCGAAATCCGCGCCATGACCGGCACCGATGCACTCGACTTCCTCTTTCCGGACGGTGAACCTTCGCCAGACGATGTCCTCGCCATCCTGCGGCATCTGGCAGAAATGCTCGCCTCCACCGACATCATGGAGAACAACAAGAAGGAGAAGCAGGCCCTCGGCGGCCTGGCCGAAATCCTCGACTACTTCGACCAGCTGCAGCAGGAATACCATTTCATCGCAGACATCAAGACTCTCGAAAAGGTCTACACCCGCATTGCACAGCGCCACAATATCGCCTTCCGCGGCGAGCCCCTTTCGGGCCTGCAGGTGCTCGGCGTGCTCGAAACACGCAACCTCGACTTCCGTCGCGTCATTCTCCTTTCGGCCAACGAGGGCACCATTCCGGCAGGCCGTTCCGATGCCACTCTCATCCCCTTCGAGCTGCAGCGCCACTTCCACCTGCCAACCTACGAGGAGAAAGACGCCGTCTATGCCTACAACTTCTATCGTCTGCTGCAACGCGCCGAGGAGGTGACGCTGCTCTACAGCTCCGAGTCGGCAGCTATGGGCAAAGGCGAAGAGAGCCGATTCCTCAAGCAGGTGCGCCATGAACTTGCCGGCCGGTTCCCGGAGCATGTGAAGGTGGACGACCTTGTCGTCGACCTCCCACCCGAGCGCCACGCCACCACCATAGCCACCACGGTGCCCAAGGATGAAGACGCCTGCAGGCGCATCGCCGAGCTTGCCGGGCGCGGCTTCTCGCCATCGGCGCTCAACGTATACATCGGCTGTCCTCTGTCCTATCACTACAAATACATCAAAGGCCTTCGCGACGACAGCCTCGACGACAGCCTCGACGCCTCACAGCTCGGCTCGGCGGTGCACAGCGCCCTGCAGCACATCTACACCCCATACCTGGGCCGCCGCGTCGACGCCCAGGGGCTGCGCGACGCCCTGACGACCCTGCCGCATACGCTCGACGAGGCTTTCGCCGAACTCTATAGGCACGGGCGCCCCACCGAAGGACGCAACCGTTTCCTGTACTCCGTGGCCGAAAGCCAGGTGCGGCACATCCTGACCAAGGAGATAGACCTCATACAAAGTGGTTCGCGCATAGAGATAGTGGCCCTCGAACAGGAACTGTCCATGCCCATCGCCGACGGCGTGAGCCTCAGTGGCGTCGTGGACCGCATAGACCGCGTCGACGGTCGCCTGCGCGTGGTGGATTACAAGACGGGCTCTGTCGTAGACAAGGATATAGCGGTGAAGACCGCCGACCTCGACGACGGCAAGCCCATGCCCGGCAAGTGGTTCCAGCTGATGTGCTACGCCCTCCTCTACAGTCATGCCCACCCTCTCGGTGAGCCCCTCCTCTCGGGCATCTATCCGCTCCGCTCGCTGCGCTCGGATGTACGTCTGGCCACCACCGACGGGCGGCCGGAGATAACCGCCGAGAGCCTCAAGGACTTCCGCGGCCGCCTCGGGGCCGTCGTGGCCGAACTCATGGACCCCGCCGTCCCCTTCGCGCCGCCGCAACAGCCCTCGGGCTGCTCCTTCTGCCCCGCCAAAGGCTTCTGCCCCGAAGCCCGCCTCTTCGACTTCGACTGACGGTTTGCCGTCGCTCCGCTGTTCGTTCCTTTCGTCCCGGCATTCGACAGGTTCCCTATGCCTTGCATAGCTTTTCTCTTGATTGCCAGCGTGCTGCACGCCGTTGGTGGAGAACCGTGCAGGGGGTCTGTTATCCGTTGCCCCGCACCGTATCCCCTACGGAGCCCCTACGGCCGTTCTTCAGTAGTTCTTCAGTAGTTCTTCAGTCAAACACTGAAGAACTACTGAAGAACTACTGAAGAACGGCCGTAGGGACTCCGTGCCGGTTCCGTGGCGGAGGGGGGTGATTGAGCGGCTGGCGGAAGAGGGCGGGGGAGGGGAAAAAGAGGCGCTGCGGTTGAGGAATTGCAGTTTTTTTTTGCCAGTCCAAAATAAATAACTATATTTGCACGTTATTTATCATGCCCTGAAAAAGGGGTGAAGTGTGCCTATGGCACTGACAATGTGTAAGTAAAATAAAGAAAACAACATACGATGAGAAGAACTCTTTTTGTCATGGCCCTTGTTTCGGTGCTGCTCACCGGCTGCAACGGGCTGTCGAAGATGAAATCGAACGCCGGCAAGGTGCGCTACCAGGCCAACCCCAATCCTGTGGAGACCATGGACGAGAAAGTGGTGGTCAAGTTCACGGGCCAGGTGCCGCAGAAATATTTTGACAAGGGCTGCGTGATGTTCATACAGCCGGTCTTCTCGTGGGAGGGGGGCAACATACCCCTGGAACCCCTCACGCTGAAGGGCGAGAAGGTGGACGGCGACGGCACCATCATCAACTACGCCAACGGCGGGCGCTTCACGTACAGCGACATGTTCGACTTCAAGCCTGGCATGGAGACTGGCCGCGTGACGCTGACGCCGGTGGGCTACAGCGCACGCCGCACCAACGAGGATGCCCGCTTCGCCGACGACATCCTGCGCGACAACAACGGCAAGGAGTTCTCGCCGGTGCTGATTTCGGACGGTGTGAACAACACCTCGTCTATGGTCGACATCAAGGGCAACATCTCCATATCGCCCATCAACTACAACAAGACGCAGGGCATTGTGGAGACTGCCGACATATACTTCAACGGTGGCACGTCGGAGCTTGACTGGAACTTTGCCATGAACCAGAAGTTCGACTCCTACAACACGCTGCAGCAGCTGAAGCGCATCATGTTGGAGCAGGGTCTGCCGAAGCAGATCAGCATCACTGGTTGGGCTTCGCCAGAGGGCGAGGAGACCGACAACGTGGGTGTGTCCAAGAACCGTGCTGACGTCGCCACGGCGCAGCTGAACAAGGTGCTTGACGAGGTGCTCACCATCATGGCCCGCCGCGCCAAGGTGAAGCCCCAGGATGTGGACTACTACAAGTACGAGCAGCTGAAGAAGCTGGTCATCACCACGCGCGCCGCCGGCGAGGACTGGGTGCACTTCGTGGTGATGGTGGAGGCAAGCGACATTCAGGACAAGCACGCCATCATCAACATCGTGGAGACGCAGCAGAACCTGGTAAAACGCGAGCAGATGATACGCAACATGGCCGAGGTGTACAGCGAGCTGAACGACGAAATCTTCCCCAGCCTGCGCCGCGCGCAGATAGCCCTCTACTACAGCGAGGCCCGCAAGACCGATGCCGAGTTGGCCAAGCTGGCGTCCACCAAGCCCGAGAAGCTTAGCTTCGACGAGCTGATGTACGCTGCCTACATCAACTACAATTACGACACCAAGCTCAAATACTACAAGTGGGCCACCGAGAACCACAGCTCGGAGTGGGCCGCCTGGAACAACGCCGGAGCCGTGGCTTTCTTCCTCGACGACTACGAGGAGGCCGAGCGCTACCTCAAGGTGGCACGCGACATGAACCCCCACAACCCCGATGTGCTCAACAATACGGGCCTGCTTTTCCTCGCCAAGAAGGACTATGCGCTGGCCAAGTACTACTTTGAGGAGGCCAAGCGCCAGGGCAGCAACGATGCCGATGCCAACATCCCCATCCTCAACCTCAAGCGCGGCAACTACAGTGAGGCCCAGAAGGCCATGAAGGGCAACCCCTGCACCTACAACCTCGCTTTTGCGCAGCTGATGAACGACGAGACGGGCACCGCTGTGCGCACGCTGGATTGCTGTCTGGACCAGAACGCCGACGTGAAGTACCTGCGCGCAGTGTGCTACGCCCGCCTTGGCGACAAGGCCAACTGCCTGAAGAACCTCAAGGCCTCGGTGGACGACAACTACGAGTACAAGCGCAAGGCCGCCGTGGACACTGAGTTCAAGGAGTACTGGGACGACCCGGAGTTCAAGCTCATCATAAAGCTCTACAACGATTGAGCCGGACGCACGATGATTAGGCGTTTCATCCCCAACCTCATCACGCTTGGCAACCTGTTTTGCGGCGTGGAGTCTGTCTTTGCGTCGCTGGCTTTGGGCAACGAGAAGCTGGCTGCCGTGTGGATATGCGCCGGCATCTTCCTCGACTTCTTCGACGGCCTCGCGGCAAGGTTGCTCAAGGTGCCGTCGGAGCTGGGCAAGCAGCTCGATTCGCTGGCCGACGTGGTCACGTCGGGTGTGGCGCCGGCCTTTATCATGGTCAAGGTTGTCGAAGAACCTCTGCGCGGCATGCTGCCGTCGTGGGGCGTGATGCTCGCGATGCTGCCCTTTGTGCTGATGCCGCTGTTTGCGGCTTACCGCCTGGCCAAGTTCAACATCGACACGCGCCAGGGGCATTCTTTCCTCGGCCTGCCGGTGCCTTCCAACGCGCTCATCTGGGTCGGCCTCGCGCTGACGGGCTATGTGGTTGGCGGTCCGGTGGCGGCAGCGGTAATGGCTGTCGTGGCCCTGGCCACCGACGTGCTCATGGTGAGCGAGCTGCCGATGTTCTCCCTGAAGTTTGACTTCAAGGACATGACGTGGCGCACCAACAAGGTGCAGTACCTCTTCCTTGCGGGCTGCGTCGCACTGATTGCCGCCAGCCGCAGCTGGCTGGCCCTGTCGCTGATAATCATCTGGTATATCCTTCTGTCTGTAATCACGCAACGCCGGGTGGGAAATGCTGAGTGACCTGAAGAATATACGCATCGACGAATACGACTATCCACTGCCCGACGAGCGCATCGCCCGCTATCCGCTGGCGGAGCGCGACCACTCCAAACTCTTGTGTCTTAAGGACGGTGTCCTCGCCGAGCACCGCTTCTACGACTTGCCGTCGCTGCTGCCGCAGGGCGCACTGCTGGTGTTCAACGACACCAAGGTGATACATGCCCGCCTGCTCTTCCGCAAGGCTACCGGGGCGACGATAGAAATCTTCTGCCTGGAGCCGCACGCAATGGCTGTCAGCGAGGCTTTCGAGCAGCGCGAGCATTGCTCGTGGACTTGTTTTATCGGCAACAACAAGAAGTGGAAGGACGGTGTGTTGAGCGGGACGTGGAGGTCGGAAAACGGGGAATTTGAGTTGTCTGCCACGCGTCGGGAAGCCGTGGGCAACGCCTGGGTGGTTGATTTCCGCTGGACAGGAGGCATGAGCTTTGCAGAGGTGATAGAGAGGGCCGGCGTGATACCGCTGCCGCCCTACCTGGGGCGCGACGCCGAAGAGAGCGACGCCGTGCGCTACCAGACCGTTTATGCACACTACGAGGGCTCTGTGGCTGCTCCTACGGCAGGGTTACATTTTACTGACAGGGTTATCGAGCACCTGCATGACAGGCAGATAGACACCGAATACTTGACGCTGCATGTGGGGGCCGGAACCTTCAAGCCTGTGAGTACGGACACCATTGGCGAGCATGAGATGCATGTGGAGAAGATACACGTCACTGCTGACAACCTGCGCCATATATGTGCGCACAGCGACACGGCTCGCGTGGCCGTGGGCACCACCAGCGTGCGCACGCTGGAGAGCCTCTACTGGTTCGGCGTGCAGCTGCGGCACAATCCGGGACTTGAATACATGCATGTCTCGCAGTGGGACCCCTACACGCTCGACGATGGCGGTATGGACTATGCCGAAGCCTACGGCAACATCCTTGAGTGGATGGGGCGGCGCGGCGAAGAGTCCATGCACGGGGAGACGCAGTTGATGATAGCCCCCGGCTACCGCTACCGCACCATCACCGGCATGGTGACCAACTTTCACCAGCCCAAGAGCACTCTGTTGCTGTTGGTGTCGGCCTTCATCGGCGACCGCTGGAAGGAGGCCTACCGTTATGCCCTCGGCCACGGGTTCCGCTTCCTCAGTTACGGCGACAGCTGTCTGTTCATGCCGTAGCCTATGTCGCCCTTCTCGGCCATACTTCAAGTATTGTTTCCTACTACGTGCGCCTGCTGCGGCGATGTGCTTGTGCGCGGCGAGCGGCAGGTGTGTCTGCGGTGTCTGAGCGATATGGCGACAACACATTTCAGCCCCATGAACGACAACACCATGGAGCGCCGTCTGATGGGCCTCATGCCGCTGGAGCACGCCACTGCCACCTACCTCTTCCGGCAGGGGGGCGCGGTGCGCAAGGCAGTGCACGCCATGAAGTTCCACGGCAACGCCGAGCTGTGCCTGATGATGGGCAGGCAGATGGGGCTTGACCTGTTGGCCAGCGGGCGCTTCGACGACGTTGACGTGCTGGTGCCGGTGCCGCTGCACTGGCTGCGCAGGCTGCAACGCGGATACAACCAAAGCGAGCTGCTGTGCCGTGGCATGGCGGAGGTGATGGGCAGGCCCGTGTGTAAGGATGCCGTCGTGCGTCACCGCTACACGCACCAGCAGAGCCTGCAGCATGAATCGCAGCGCGCCAGCAATGTGGCCGGAGCCTTCAGGCTGCGCAAGGCCGACAGGATAAGGGGGAAGCACGTGCTGTTGGTGGACGACGTTGTCACCACGGGCGCCACCATTGCGTCATGCGCCAACACTATAGCCGAAGCCGAAGGGGTGCGCATCAGCGTGGCGGCCTTCAGCATGGCGCAGTAGGCCTATTTCTTGATGAAGGAAAGGAAGTCCAGGTCAATGCTCAAAGACACAAAGGGCTTGACGAGCCACGCCTTTGCCGTTACGTCTTCTATGCTCAGGTTTGGACCTATCACCTCGCCGCTGGTGTAGCCGTTCTTCAGCACCTGGTATTCGGCTATGTTCACGCCGAGGGTAAGGTAGAAGAAGTCCACGAAGCGGAAGCTGCTGCCGACGTAGAAGTTGCGGAAGAGGTTGCTGCCGCCGAAGCCCACATAGATGCCTATGTCGTAGTTGAACTGCTGGTCGAAGCGCTTGATGCCCTTGCCCTTGCTGCCTATGGAGTGGTCTTTGTTGAAGTAGTCGGTGAGGTCCCACAGCATCACCGACGCGCCGGTGACATAGTCGAAGTCCACGGAGCCTGCGTTGCGGTTGCTGATGTACTTGTCGTAGGTGCCTGCCGTGGCGCCGCTCTTGAGGCGTATCTCCCAGTCGGGGGCGCGGTAGAAGCGCAGCGCGACGCCCTGTATGGGGCGCACTTTCTTCTTCTTGTTGTTGCTTTGCGCTATGCGCTCCTCGGCGGCGCGTGCGCGTTCTTCGAGGTATTTGTTAGCCTCTTCCTTGCGCACGGCCTCTATCTCGGCGATGCGCACTATGGAGCGCAGCGAGTCCACCAGGTGGATGTAGTAGTTGCGCTCGGCCTCCAGCTTTTCCTTGTCCACACCGTTGGCCGAAAGGATTTCGCGGTAGAAGGCCTCCTTTTCGCGCAGGGCGCTGAGAGCCGCCGTGTCGGCCACGCGCTTGATGAGGGTGTCGGTGCGGATAATGTAGGCTGTGTCCACGCGCAGGAGCGTGACGGTGTCGGTGCGGAAGAGGAAGACAGTGTCGTGCTGTGGCAGCCGTTGGGCGGCATCGGCTTCGGTTGCGGTGTCGGCCACAGGTGCCACGTGCAGGGTGTCCTGCGCGCGGAGCGGTGCGAGGGCCAGCAGTGCCAGGGCTATGAGCAGCAGTTGTTTCATTGCAGGGCCTCGGCCAGTTTGTCTGCGGCCACGGTCTGCTGCGTGCCGTCGGCCATGTTTTTCAGGGTCACGGTGCCGTCGCGCATCTCGCTCTCGCCCACGAAGGCCACGAAAGGCACCTGCTTGCGGTTGGCGTAGTCCATCTGTTTCTTCATCTTGGCGGCGTCGGGGTAGATGAGCGTGCTGATGCCTGCGGCGCGCAGGCGTGCCGCTATGGCCACGCAGGCGGCCTGTTCGGCAGGGCCGAAGTTGATGAAGAGCACACGTGCGGCCTGCTCAAGGCCTTCGGGGAAGGCCCCCAGCTCGGTGAGCACGTCGTAGATGCGGTCGGCGCCGAATGAGATGCCCACGCCGCTGACGCCGGGCATGCCGAAGATGCCGGTGAGGTTGTCGTAGCGGCCGCCGCCGCAGATGCTGCCAATCTGCACGTCCTTGGCCTTGACCTCGAAGATGGCGCCGGTGTAGTAGTTCAGGCCGCGGGCCAGGGTGAGGTCGAGTTCCACCTCGGCGTGTATGTCGCAGGCCTGCACCATGCCGAAGAGTTCCTCAAGTTCCAGGGCGCCGGCCCTGCCCACCTCCACGTTGGCGAAGAGGGCCTTGAGCTGCTGTATCTTGTCGGTGGCGCTGCCGCTGAGCGAGAAGACGGGGTCGAGGGCGGCTATCTGCTCCGCCGTGAGGCCGCGTTCGGCCAGTTCGGCGCGCACGTTGTCAAGGCCTATCTTGTCCAGTTTGTCGATGGCCACGGTGATGTCCACCAGCTTGTCCGGCGCCCCGATGAGTTCGGCGATGCCGGCCAGCACCTTGCGGTTGTTGATTTTCACGCATACGTTGATGCCCAACTTGCCGAACACCATGTCTATCATCTGCACCAGCTCCAGCTCGTTGAGCAGCGAGGTGGAGCCTATCATGTCGGCGTCGCACTGGTAGAACTCGCGGTAGCGGCCTTTCTGCGGCCGGTCGGCGCGCCACACGGGCTGCAGTTGGTAGCGGCGGAAGGGCAGCTGCACCTGGTCGCGGTGCTGCACCACGAAGCGTGCAAAGGGCACCGTGAGGTCGTAGCGCAGGCCGCGCTCGCAGATTTGCGGCGCCACCTTGTGGTAGTCCTGGCTGAAATCTACGCCCTCCATGAAGTCGCCGCTGTTGAGCACCTTGAAGAGCAGCTTGTCGCCCTCTTCGCCGTATTTGCCCATCAGGGTGGAGAGGTTCTCCAACGACGGAGTCTCTATCGGCTCGAAGGCAAAAGCCTTGAAAACAGAGCGTATGGTGTCGAAAATATAGTTGCGGCGCGCCATCTCCGTGGGCAGGAAGTCGCGCGTACCCTTTGGTATTGAGCACTTAACGGTTGCCATGACATTTTTGTTTTACTTTGCAAAGATACGCTTTTTTGTTGAATAATGGACATGTATTGCGAAAATAGTTGCACCGGTCGGTCGTCAGGCTCCGAAACGCCGGTGCCTCTACGGAGTTTCTACGGCTGTTCTACGGTTGTTCTACGGTTGTTTAACGGTTGTTCTACGGTTTTAACCGTTAAACAGTCGTAGAACAACCGTTAAACAACCGTAGAACAGCCGTTGGAGACTGGGTGCTGCGAGAGGCATGGGGTGGAGCGGTGCTTCAGCGGCGCAGGCCTGCTGTGGCGGACGGCGTGCGGAAATGATGAGGCGAACACAATAAATAGAGGATTAGTTCGTTATGGTGAATGGAAAAAGTACACGGCACCATGAAAAGAATCATTGCAGTTTTCGTGTTGGGGCTTGCCCTCTTTGGCGGCGCACCCCAAGCTCAGCATCCCATGTCCCTGCCCAACGGCAGCTTCGAGCAGTGGACCAGCCACCAGGGCTACAGCGTGACGGCGCTCTTTGTGCCCATACAGGTCTATGGCTCATACTCCACGCCGAGCCTGTGGGATTATCCGCAGTACCCGGTCGACGAGACGGTTTCGATGTTCGGGCTCAACATTAATGTCAACACAATGGTGCCCGTCATCAAGGCTTCGCCAGAAACGGCGTCGGTGCCCGACGGCGGCAGCGCTGTGAGGCTCCAGACCTTCAAGCTTGAGGACATTGTGAACTCCACGGTGCTGAGCATGGCCAGTGGCAGCATCGACACCTCGCTTGTCGACGAGGTCATACCCTCCATCCTGTCGACGGGTGCTGTGGACATCGATGCGTTCCTGCCGCTCGCCAGCGACATGATGTCCGGCGGCGGCGACCTCTCCGCAATGCTGCCCACGCTGCTTGCCTGCGATGTCAACGATTTCATCACCGGCGGCATTGCCCTCGGCGATTTCAGGCCGCAGCGCCTCACGGGCAGCTACAAGTACCATTCCGCCTCCGGCGGCGACAATGGCGGCGTATTCCTGCTGGGCACACGCTACAACCCCCTCACCCACAAGCGTGAAATCGTGGGTGGAGGGCTGTACCTCGGCCTGGTGGACACGGCTGAATACGTGCCCTTCGAGGTGGAGTACCTCTCGCTGGGCGGCATGATGTCGGTGCCGCCCGACGCGGTGGCCGACTCGCTCGTGGTGCTGCTCATATCCTCGGCCGGTGCCAACCGCCAGCAGGGGTCGTACCTCTGCCTGGACAATCTGGTGCTGTGGTCGGAGCCGGACACCTGCGCCGCTGTAGTGGGGCTGACGGCTGTGGCCGACATACACGAGGCGCTGCTCAGCTGGACTGTGTCCGACACCGTTCAGGGGTTTGAGTACGAATATGGTGCTGCCGGATTTGCCCCGGGCAGCGGCACCACAGGCACCTCGTCTTCGCCCTCCGTGACCTTAGAAGGCCTCGATGCGGGCACGGCCTATGACGTCTATGTGCGCACTCTCTGCTCCGACACTGTCTATGGCGAGTGGAGCCGTGTGCAGTTCACCACCCTTGCCGACACCTGCTCTTCTGTGCAGAATCTTACCGTCGTGAACCAAGCCGCTGCGGGCCGTCCCGAGGCGGTGCTCGTGTGGAACGGCACTTCGCAGCCCTCCTACTGGGAGGTTGAGTACGGCCCCGCCGGCTTCCAGCAGGGCCACGGCTCTGTGGCGGTGGCTTTCGGCACGCGTTTCGCCATCTACGAGTTGGAGAACGCGCACCTCCTGAATCCCGCCACATTGTATGACTTCTATGTGCGCTCGGTGTGCTCCGGCGGCGTTTACGGCAGCTGGGATTCTGTGCAGTACCTTACCCGCTGTGCCAGGGTGGGCAACATCGCTGTCAGCGGTGTCGCCTCCGACTTGTGGGTGGCCGCCGATGGCGGTGTGGCGGGGTTCAGCGTGGCTTGGACCGACACCACGGGCGCCGGCATGTGGGGTGTACGCTACGGCATCAGCTCCGCAGGACAGGCTGACGGATGGGGCACATACGTGGAGGTTGACACGCCCTATTTCGCCTTCCCGCCACTCGTACAGCAGCAGACGTACATCGTAGAAGTCACGTCCCTCTGCGGGCCAGGCAGCCATGGCGATGCCGTCATGGTGAGCTTTACCACCCCGTACATCGGTGACGTCGACACCAACGCCGCCATTGTCGCGACAGCGCGAAGGCAGGGGCCTGCGCTCACCGTCTCGCCCAATCCCGCCTGCGGTCGCTGTGTTGTGGCTGCCGATGACGGAACGCCAGCGGTGCTGACGCTCTACTCTGTGGACGGTTGCAGAATAATGACCGTGACATCCGACGGCAAGCCCGTGGAGCTCGACCTGCCCTACAGGGGTCTGTTCCTGTTGCATGCGGCCTCCATGGACGGCACTGCCGTCTACCGTATTGTGAACCGATAGCAAACCACTCATTGATATGAAGCGTGTACTAATCGTTCTTTTCGGCCTGCTGCTTCTGGGTGGCTGTGGCAAACCCGTCGACGACCTGAAGGTCATCTCGTTCAACATACGCTACAACTCGTGGTACGACCGCGAGAGTCCCAACTGCTGGGAGTTGCGGCGCGACGCCGTGGTGCGCATGATTCGCGAAGAGCGGCCTGCGGCCCTCGGATTGCAGGAGGCGCTGATCGACCAGCTGCAGTACCTCGACAGCTGCCTCCCGCAGTACCGCCGCGTGGGCGTGGGCCGCGACGACGGCATGGAGGCCGGCGAGTTCATGGCCATCTACTACGACACCGCACGGCTCGAGCTGCTGTCCGACAGCACCCGCTGGCTCAGCCTCACGCCCGAGGTGCCGTCGAAATACGAGGGCGCCGGATGTTTCCGCACCGTCACCGTGGCCCGCTTCCGCGACCGCCAGAGTGGCAAGGAGTTCGCCTACCTCAACACCCACCTCGACCACGTGAGCGACTACGCCCGCATCCTCGGTGCCCAGGTGATTGGCGACATAGTGGCCAATCGCCTCGGTGAGTTGCCCGCCATCGTGGGTGGCGACATGAACGCCGAAAGCGACAGCTCCGAGTACAGCCCCTTCGCGTTCTTCCGCCGTGCCGGTCTGCAGGACGCCCGCACCCTGACCGACAGCACCAGCCATGCCATCACCTACAACGCCTTCGGCCAGAACGACGGCGCGGTGATAGACCACTTCTTCGTCCGCGACGTCAAGGTCCTCCGCTTCTGCACCCTCAACGGTAATTATGGCGCCCCCTACATCTCCGACCACTACCCGATAGAAATCCTTTTCCGCCTGCCGGAATAGTCGCCTACATACCTCTTAGGTTTTACTCCCCTTTTACTCAAACTTTACCAAAATACTACCTTTATCAAAGGTTGCTCCCATACGGTCGCTTCCTCGAAATAAGGTTCCGCTATGTTTTCACTACGGATGCATAAGGGAAGGTCAACAAAAATAAATTTGGTCATATTGCGAAATTGTCGTACTTTTGCAGCCGTAAGTAATGTATAAGATATAAGCAACAACAGTCGTAAATAATATAAGTGATAAGGATATAACGATTTGAAACGATTTTGATAACATAGCGTTTGCTATTGTCCCGACCTGTCTGAAACGTGGAAAACTTCAAACTGGGTACTTTTACGGAAGGCAATGTGCAAATGCTCGCCGATAAGCGAGCATTTTGTCTATCCGTAAAAGGTAATTTCCACGACCGCAGACAGGAGACGAGATTGCTCGCCTTCTTTTTTGCATGGTCGTTGGAAAGAACAATGGGAGTTGGGAAATATAAATATATATATATGAAATGATGAAAAAGATTCTCTTGACTCTTGCATTGGCTACTATGACTACGCTTGGCCATGCTCAAACAAACTCGGTCACCGGCACGCTGCGCGACGCAAAGAGCGGCGAGCCGATGGCTTTTACCAACTGTGTATTGCTGCGGACGACGGACAGCACGTATGTCGCGGGCAGCACCACCAACGACCGCGGCGCGATGCGCTTCGAGGCGGTGGCGGCGGGCGAGTACCTGCTGCGCATTTCGGCCGTGGGCTACGACACCTACTGGCAGAGCCTCAACGTTCCGCCCGACACGGCGTTGGGCGTGATTGAACTCTTCCAAAGCAGCACCACGCTGCAGGCCGTGAGCGTCACCGCCCAGCGTCCGCTCTACAGCGCCGACGGCGAAAAGGTGTTCTACCACGTGGAGGACGACCCCAGCGTGCAGACAGGCACGATGGCCGACGCGTTGCAGAACGCGCCCGGTGTGGAGGTCGACCCCGAGGGAAACATAACCCTGCGCGGCGGCAGCGACGTGACCATCTGGCTCAACGACAAGCCGTCGAACCTCACCGGCGAGGCGCTGAAGCAATACATCAAGACGATGCCAGCCAGCAGCGTGAAGCGCGTCGAGGTGCTGAGCAATCCCTCGGCCCGATACGGCTCGACGGGAGCCATCATCAACATCATCACCGACCAGCGCGTGCAGCTCAACTCGCTGCTCTCCGTGGGTCTCAACGCCAGCACCACGCCCTACCTCCAGCCGTGGCTCTCCTACGTGTGGGCCAACGAGAAAGTGAGCGTCACGGCGTGGGCCAACGGCAACCTCAGCAATTTCGACGTCAGCACGGAGAACCACGAGCAACTCTACGACTCCATCGGTCGTCTCTCTACCGAATACTCCTATGCCGGTACGGAGCGGCAACGCAAGGTGAGCGGCAACGCAGGTGCTTCGGTGGACTGGCAGATAGATAGCGTGACAAGTCTCAATGCGTGGCTTAATATTTCCCCCGGTCGGAGGAAAGTGGAGAGCCACTACGACATCGCCCGGCAAGAATATATCTTCAACCCAGGCGACCATTCCTACCTATCCAACATCCTTGTCCCCAACAACTGGATTGGTGTCTTCGGTGGCGTCGGTCTTGACCGCAAGCTTGACAGCCTTGGACAGAAAATACAACTCTATATAGGTGTCAACTATAACCCCGATCGCACCATCCGCGACAAGGAACGCCAATACACCGTCATGCAGCAGTACAACATGCGTAACCGTCGCACAGAGGACTACCTATCGCAATGGAATTACATCGACCTCGACTACACAAAGCCTTTTGGCCAGAACACCACTATGGAGGCTGGCATTGGGGCTGTGCTGGGGCGCAATTTACAGTCTGTGCTGTGGGACACGATGAACTTCGCTACAAGCCAATGGATGCGCGACGCCGACCGCACCTACACTACTCGAATGGTGGACAACGAGCTGAACGCCTACGTGGCCGTCCAACAGAAGATCAAGCACCTCACCCTCAAAGGCGGTGCCCGGGTGTATCGCAAATGGAAGCAAGCCTACTTCACCGACCTGCCCGTGGAGACCACGCAATACGACGTCGACAAGGCCTTCTGGGATCTCATCCCCTCGTTCCACGCCAGCTACAGCACCGACGGCGGCCACAACTTCACCCTCAGCTACACACGCCGCTTCACTTCGCCCGGCAGCAAACTGTGGAGCACATACACCTGGCTCAGCGAAGAAAATTACGAACTCGGCGACCCCGACCTGCGTTTCAGCCACACCCACAACCTCGAGGGCGGTTGGACGATGTACAAGAACTGGGGCAGCTTGGGTCTGACGGGCTACCTCCGCGCCAATACCGACGAGATACAGCAGCTCGGCGACGTGGCTTACCACCCCTACTACGGACGCATCGTCAGTTTCAGCCAGTGGGCCAACATCGGCGACAGCCGCACCCTCGGTGCCGAAGCCAACGTCACGTGGCGGCCCAAACCCTTTATGAACATCCGCTTCTACGCCAATGTCTGGGACTATTACTACAATATGGAATTCCGCCCCGGCGAATGGGACGAGCGGCATCTGCCCACCTTCAGCGGACGGCTCAACGTGACGGGCAAGCTGTGGAAGGTGCTGCAAATCTATGCCAACGCTCGCTATTCTACCGCTGCCCTGTCGCTGATGAGCAAGAGCCAGCCTTCGTTCCAGCTCGACCTCGGGGCGAGTGCCGACCTCCTCGATGGTCGCCTCTCGCTCTTCCTCAACTGGCAGGACATCCTCGCCACCGCAAAAAGCGGTGATGTCGGCCTAAACCCCTACTACCAAACCAACTACAGCTACACCTGGGGCAGCCGTTCCGTCGCATTCGGCCTCACCTGGCGCATCGGCAAGATGGAACTCCAAAGCCTCGCCCGCGAAGACGTCAGCGCCCCGACATTGTGATTCCCCATCTGAGCAACAAAAAAAATGAAAATGGGGTGTGCAAATCTGCACACCCCATTTTTGATTATTTGATAGCTTGAATGTATTCCACTCAAGCAATAACGCAATAATCTTACTCTTCCTCGTTGGCGGCTTCCTCGTAGGCCTTGAGGAGGGCCTGCTGGACGTCGGCGGGGACGAGCTCGTAGCTGCTGAAGGTCATGGTGAAGGTACCGCGGCCGCTGGTGAGGGAGCTCAGGGCGGTGCAGTAGCGGTTCATCTCGGCCAAGGGGGCCTTGGCTTTCAGCGTGGTGTACTTGCCTTCGGCATCCATGCCCATGACGATGGCGCGGCGACCCTGCAGGTCGGTCATGACGCCACCCTGTGCCTCGGTGGGCACGGTGACGGCGATGTCGTAGATAGGCTCCTTGATCTTCGGGGCAGCCTGCTTGAAGGCCTCGCGGAAAGCGGTACGGCCGGCAATCTTGAAGGCCGTTTCGTTGGAGTCCACGGGGTGCATCTTACCGTCGTAGATGTTGACGACGATGTCGCGGGCGTAGGAACCGGTCAGAGGACCCTGCTCCATCTTCTCCATGATACCCTTGAGGATGGCGGGCATGAAGCGGGCGTCGATCGAACCGCCGACGATGCAGTTGTTGAAGACCAGCTTGCCGCCCCACTCCAGCGGATACTCCTGGGTGTCGCGGATGGGGTACTTGGTCTGGTTGGGCATGCCGTCGTAGTAAGGCTCGATGAGCATGTGCACCTCGCCGAACTGGCCGCTACCACCGGACTGTTTCTTGTGGCGGTACATGGCCTCTGCGCTCTTGGTGATGGTCTCGCGGTAGGGGATGTTGGGGGCGGTGAAGTTGACGGCCAGCTTGTACTGGTTCTCGAAGTACCACTTCACGGTGTTGAGGTGCAGCTCGCCCTGGCATCCGAGGATGACCTGGCGCAGCTCGCGGCTGTTCTCCAGCGTGAGGGAGCGGTCGTAGGTGACGAGGTCCTTCAGCGCGGCGCCGACCTTCTCGTCGTCGTTGCTGTTGGCAGCCTTGACGGCGACGGTGTAGATAGGCGTCGGGAACTGGATCTCCTCGACGGCGTCGTCGGTGTTCTTCGGGGTGGTGAGGGTATGGTTGATCTTGACGTCTTTCAGCTTGATGGTGCAGACGATGTCGCCGGCGCAGGCTTTCTCGACGCGCTGGCGGTTGCTGCCGCTGCACACGAGAATCTGGCTGACGCGCTCCTTGCTCTGGTTGCAGGCGTTGACCACATCCTGGGCCTCGGCCAGCTCGCCGTCGAAGATACGGAGATAGCTGATTTCACCGAGGTTCTTGTCCTTGGCACTCTTGAAGCAGAAAGCCACGGTGGGGTTGGCACCGTTGCTCTTCAGCTCCTTGCCGCCCTTGGTCTTCTTGCAGTCGGCCACCTCGCAGGGAGCGGGGACGTTCTGGCAGATGAACTCCAGCAGACGGTTGACGCCGAAGTTCTCCTTGGCGCTGGTGCAGAGGATGGGGAAGAGGTCGCGCTTGTCGATAGCGAGCTTCAGGGCCTGGGTGAGTTCCTCGGGGGTGAGGTCACCGTTCTCGAAGTATTTCTCCATGAGGGCGTCGTCGGCAGCGGCGGCTTCCTCGACGAGGGCCATGCGCATCTCCTCGGCCTTGTCGGCATACTGCGAGGGGATGTCGGCCTCGGTCATCTTGCCGTCGGTGAAGGTGTACATCTTGTTGGCCACGATGTCGACCACCTGGTTGAAGCCCAGACCGGCGTTGGTCGGGAACTGCAGCACGGTGCACTTCTGACCGAAGAAGTCCTTGAGCTGGTTGACGGTGTCGTCGAAGTTGGCCTTTTCGGCGTCGAGATGGTTGACGACGAAGATCATCGGGGTGTCGAGCTTGGCAGCGTAGCGGTTGGCGATCTCGGTGCCGACCTCGACGCCGCTCTGGGCGTTGACCACGACGACGGCGGCCTCGACCACGTTGAGGGCGCTGTCGAGTTCGCCCTGGTAGTCGGCGAAGCCGGGCACATCGATGATGTTCACCTTCTTGCCGCCGAACTCGGTGTACATGAGGGTGTTCTCCACGGAGTAGCCGCGGTCGTGCTCGATGTCGCGATAGTCGCTGATGGTGTTCTTGCTGTCCACGGTGCCACGACGGTTGATGAGGCCGCCGCAGAAAGCCATAGCTTCAGCCATAGAGGTCTTGCCTGATTTGGCGCCGCCCACGAGGGCGATGTTGCGGATGTCCTGTGTCTGATAAATTTTCATTGTTATTGCTATTATTTATTTTTGTTCTATTATCATGACTGTTAGCATGCTACGCGCCGTCGGCGCGTGTTCCGTCGGCGGATAACGAGACGGCAAAGATACAAAAATATTTTAATCCACCGACTCTAAAACGGCAAAAAGTGTATTTTTTTTCTCCTGCTCCACCACAATGTGGCGTGCTGTCATCTGATGTTCACCACTATGTACTCCGATTGTGTGCCTATGCGGTACTTGGGTCCCCAGATGCCGAGGCCGGAGGTGACGTAGTAGTTGGTCGCGCCGCGACGGTGGCTGCCCCAGGAGCATTCGTAGATGGCATCGGTGATCCACGACACCGGCCAGAACTGGCCTCGGTGGGTGTGGCCGCTGAACTGGAAGTCCACGCCGGCCTGTTCGGCC
The DNA here is from genome assembly GCA_017522105.1 of Bacteroidales bacterium. GTDB lineage: Bacteria > Bacteroidota > Bacteroidia > Bacteroidales > P3 > Colimorpha. Next base: position 48,391 of record JAFXAA010000036.1, read on the forward strand.
TCTTCAAGGTTGTATGGCTGGTGGTCGAGGAGGATGGTGTAGGTGCTGTCGCCCAATGTGCCGTGGGACATCAGCTCCTTTGCGGGGCGACGGCGGGGGTTGCTGCGGTCGTCGCGCCCTATGATGCCTACGGTGCCGCCGGCCAGTGTGGCTACACTGTCGCGCAGCAGTGTGATGCCGGCATCGGCATAGAAGCGCTCCACTGCGGCGGCGGAGTGGTAGTAGGAGGCGTAATGCTCGTGGTTGCCCGGGCATGCGAAGACTGGCGCCTCGATGCGCTGCAGCTCGTCGGCCATGCCTTTGGCCAGCAGTGGCCGCAGTGAGCGGTCGATGACGTCGCCGGCCACCAGCACGGCGTCGGGCCGCTCGGCGTTGATGATGTCCACCCATCGCGCCAGCTCGGCGCGGCGGTTGTGGTAGCCAAGGTGAAGGTCGCTGATGCAGACGGCCTTCAGCGGGCGGTTGACTTTGCCGTGACTGTCGAGCGAGAGCTCCACGCGCTGCTTGTGGCGGTAGTGCACGTTGCCAGCCGTGAGCGTTGCCGTCAGCAGCGCGGCGACGGCCAGCGTGGCCGCCATGCTGTCCTTGACCCACGCCGTGGGCACCACGTGCACCAGCCGCAGCACGTCGGCCGCGAGGCACAGCATGAAGAGGTAGGCCAGGACAATGACCACTGTGCTGCCCACGTCGTAGACCGCCGAGGCCAGCCACAGCGGCAGGCGGTCGTTGTAGCGCGTCATGCCGAGGATGAAAATGCCGATGCCGATGGCTTCGAGCGCCACGACGCCCCATTTGCCCCACGCGGGCAGTGGCACCACGAGCCACAGGTGCCAGGCCACGTAGGCCATGGGCAGCAATATGATCAGGAAGCGAAGCATCTATTTCACTATCATCTCGATGTTCTCCTCGCCCATGCGTGCGGCGAGCCAGCGGTGCATCTTGCGTCGGTCGGCGTTGGCCAGTCGGCCTCCGTCGTGCAGGTGCACTATGGCCACCGTGCCCGTGCCCACGCGCCCCACTCCAACATACTCCACCTGCGGGAAGAGTGCCTGTGCCTCGGCGTCGATGTGCGATGCCAGGGTGTCGTAAAGCGTGTAGGTGCGCAGCTGCCCTTCGAGGTCGGCCACCTGCGCCGCCAGCTGCCGGTTGGTGGAGTTGGCCGCCGAGGCGATGCTGTTCACCTGCGAGGCGAGGCTCTCCAGCCCCTTGCTGTCGGCGCCCTGTATGACGGCCAGCATGTAGCCCTTCAGTTTGTAGCGTTCCATGGCCTTCTGCGCCTCGGCGATTTCGTCGTCGCTGATGGTGCGCCCCACGGCCACCACGCGCAGGGTGTCCTGCTCGGCCCGCTGCGCGAGTATCTGGGTGCCGTTCTGCGCCAGCTCGTGGTCCACAAAGGCCTTGATGTTGCGCTCCAGGATGTCTTTCTTCACGATGTTCACCGTCATCACGGCGGCGGGTATCATCGTGATCACCACCACCCAGGTGACAAGGCGCCGCCCGCGCCTGGCCAGCTCGGGCTGGATGTTGGACGCCGAGGGGAAGCGCAGCATCTTGACCCCGAGGAAGGTGGCAAGGGCAATGAAGACGGTGTTGATGAAGAAGAGGTAGAAGGCGCCGAAGAAGTAGTTCCACTGCGCCGTGGCCAGGCCGTAGCCCGCTGTGCACAGCGGCGGCATGAGGGCCGTGGCTATTGCCACGCCGGGAATCACCTGCCCCTTGCTCTTGGTGGTCAGCGCCAGCACGCCGGCGGCGCCGCCGCAGAAGGCTATCAGCACGTCGTAGAGGGTGGGGGAGGTGCGCGCCAGCAGCTCGCTGCGCGCCTCGCTCAAGGGCGAGATGAGGAAGTAGACCGTGGCCGTCAGCACCGAGATGAGGGTGGCCACGCCGTAGTTCTTCAGCGCGCGTCGCAGCAGCTCGTAGTCGCCGATGCCCACGCTCAGCCCCATGCCGATGATGGGCCCCATGAGCGGCGAGACGAGCATGGCGCCGATGATGACAGCCGTGGAGTTGACGTTGAGCCCCAGCGACGCTATCAGGATGGCAAACATGAGAATCCACAGGTTGGTGCCGCGGAACACCACGCCCGCGCTCACCTGCTCCACCACCTCCTGCTCGTTCTCGCGGTCGTCCGTCAGGCGGAAGTATCGGTCAAGGGTCTTGAGTAGTCTCTGTAGGTATTCTTTCATGCCTGCATAACGCGTTGCGGCGCATTTTATTGCGCGTCCGCACCGCCTGCGGGCGAAAAAAATATTGCGCGGAGGCTTGCATGTTACAAAAAAAGTGTATATTTGCAGCGTCGCCCCACAGCGGTCCCTTCGGTGCAAGAACCTATCCGACAGGGCATTTCTTCAGTAGTTCTTCAGTAGTTCTTCAGTCAAACACTGAAAAACTACTGAAGAACTACTGAAGAACTACTGAAGAAATGCCGTAGAGGCTCCGGAGGGACGACGGAGCAACTACCCATTTCGGACGTAGAGGCTCCGGAGGGACGACGGAGCAACTACCCATTTCGGACGTAGGGGCTCCGGAGGGGAGAGAGGCAGGGGACGCGGCGCGGCGGAAGAGGGTAATGGTAACGACAAAATATTAACAACCAAAACATAACATTATGGCAAAACAGAAATCGACAGGGCTGCTGGTGAACGGCAGCGTGAAGGCGGCGGGAATGACTTTCTACACCCGCCAGGGTCAGACTGTGGTGCGCGCGGCGCGCAGTGCGCAGCCCGAGCGGCGCAGCCGCGGCCAGTTCGATCAGCGCATGCGCATGCGCCACACCATAGCGCTGTGGCACATCGTGAAGGTGGCGAGCCCCTACTTTGGCGAGGGCGTGACGGCCTACCGCCGTTTCGCGTCGCAGGCCAACCGTCTGGCTCCCGTCTATGTGCCCTGCACGGGCTCCCTCAGCGGCGCCACGTTCCTGTTGCCGGGCATCCCCGTGAGCGACGGCCCGCTGCCTACCATCAAGATGTGGTACGACGAGGTCGGCGGCCAGCCCGCCCTGCTCACCAACCTCAAGCCCGAGAACTGCGCCCCGCGCGAGACCTTGAGGCTCTGCTGCCTGCGCCAGTCGGCCGACGGTGCCGCTCCGCGCGTGGACATGCACTGGCGCCTGATGGAGATGCCCACGGGCACCGACCATTTCGGGGCCGGCGAGCTGCATCTGGTGCTCGTGGACGGCCGCGTGGCCCTCGTCGGCGCCGCCCTGGCCGACCCGATGACGGGCTGGGCCCTGGTGCTCACCGACGGCGACCGCTGCTCGTCGCAGACCGTCGTCACGCGGAGCACCTTCTACGAGCGCTACACCACCGCCGAAGCTCTGGAGACGGCCGCCGCCTCCTACGGCGGTCTGACGGAATAAGGCTCGACGGGAAGGCTGCATGGTCCTGTCGGACAGCGGTTTGCCGCAAGGTGCAAAATATTTATCACCATTTTTGGTGAGAGTATGGATTTTATTTTGTATCTTTGCAGGCACTATTGATGAAGGAACATCAACGCAATATTAATCTTATAACATTAAAATTATGGCATTTAAAGGACAAATCATCATCGATACCGAGCGCTGCAAAGGCTGCGGAGTGTGTGTACCCGTGTGCCCGATGAAGTGCATCGCGTTGTCGAAAAAGGTAAACGGCAAAGGTTACAACTACACCGAGACCGTGAACGAGAGTTGCATCGGCTGCGCCAGCTGCGCCATGGTGTGCCCGGACGGCGTCATTTCCGTTTACAAGAAAAAAATCTAAACGAAAAAGAAAGAAAGGAATACTATGGCAAGAGAACTTCAACTGATGAAGGGCAATGAGGCCATTGCCCGCGCAATGATTGCCAGCGGATGTGACGGTTACTTCGGTTACCCCATCACCCCGCAGAGCGAAGTTATGGAAACCCTGATGGCCGAGAAACCGTGGGAGACCACCGGCATGACCGTGCTGCAGGCCGAGAGCGAGGTTGCCTCGATCAATATGGTCTATGGTGGCGCCGCCACCGGCAAGAAAGTGGCCACGTCGAGCTCCAGCCCCGGAATCTCGCTGATGCAGGAAGGCCTGACCTATCTGGCCGGCGCCGAGATCCCCTGCCTCGTCGTCAACGTCATGCGTGGCGGCCCCGGTCTGGGCACCATCCAGCCTTCGCAGAGCGACTACTTCCAGAGCACCAAGGGCGGCGGTCACGGCGACTACCAGCTCTACACCCTCGCTCCCGCCAGCGTGCAGGAGATGTATGACTTCGTGTTCGAGGCTTGGGACATTGCTTTCAAGTATCGCAACCCCGTGCTGATCCTCTCCGACGGTGCCATCGGCCAGTGCATGGAGAAGCTCTACACCCGCGATTATGTGCCTCGTTGGACCGAGGAGGAGCGCCGCAAGAACGCCCCGTGGGGCACCTGGGGCAAACCCGCCAACCGTCCGCACAACATCATCACCAGCCTTGAGCTCGACAGCGCCCGTCAGGAGGTCTTCAACCTGAAGCTCCAGAAGAAGTATGCCGAGATGAAGGAGAAGGAAGTGCGCTACGAGATGCTGAACTGCGAGGACGCCGAGTACATCATCGTCGCCTACGGCAGCAGCAGCCGCATAGCCATGAAGGCCATGCAGATGGCCCGCGAGAAAGGCATCAAGGTGGGTCTGTTCCGCCTGATCACCCTCTTCCCCTTCCCGACCAAGCAGCTCGCCGAAGTCGCCAAGCACGTGAAGGGTATCCTTTGCGTCGAGATGAGCGCCGGCCAGATGATCGAGGACGTGAAGCTCGCCACCAAGTGCGGTGTGAAGACCGAGCACTTCGGCCGCTTCGGCGGTATCATCCCCACTCCCGGCGAGGTCCTGGAGGCCCTTGAGAACAAGATTATTAAGTAAGAAAGGAACACTGCAATGAATAAAGATAATGAAGCTCGCAGACAAGAGCTGCTGAAAGAGGGTTACGAAGAGGTGTACACCCGCACCAAAGTGCTCACGGATGCCGTCATGCACTACTGCCCTGGCTGCGGCCATGGCACCACCCACCGTCTTGTCGCCGAAGTGATCGACGAGATGGGCATTCAGGACAAGGTCGTCGGCGTCAGCCCCGTCGGATGCTCCGTCTTGGCCTATAACTACTTCGACGTTGACTTCCAGGAGGCCGCCCACGGTCGCGCCCCCGCGCTGGCCACGGCCATCAAGCGTCTGAACCCTGACACCTTCGTGTTCACCTATCAGGGCGACGGCGACCTGGCCGCTATCGGCACCGCCGAGACCATCCACGCCGCCAACCGCGGTGAGAACATCACCATGATCTTCGTCAACAACGGTATCTACGGTATGACCGGTGGCCAGATGGCCCCCACGACCCTGGTCGGCATGCGCAGCGCCACGACGCCCTACGGCCGTCGCGTCGACCTCAACGGCTATCCCCTCCGCATGACGGAGCTCCTCTCCACCCTGCCCGGCACCTACTATGTGACCCGCCAGAGCGTGCAGAACCCCGCCGCCGTCCGCAAGGCCAAGGCTGCTATCCGCAAGGCTTTCGAGAACCAGAAACTCAAGAAAGGCCTCAGCTTCGTGGAAATCCTCTCCAACTGCAACAGCGGCTGGAAGATGACCCCCGTGGCCGCCAACAAGTGGATGGAAGACAACATGATGCCCAACTACCCCATCGGAGACATCAAAGTCGACGGCAAGATCTGCGAGGGCATCGACGCCAACCGTCTCGTGCTGGATCACCCGCTCACCGTTATGCAGTAATTAACAATTAAAAACAAGCAAAGAAATGACTGAAGAAATCATCATAGCCGGTTTCGGTGGACAGGGTGTCCTCTCGATGGGTAAGATTCTTGCCTATTCCGGTGTCATGCAGAACAAAGAGGTCAGCTGGATGCCCAGCTACGGCCCCGAGATGCGCGGCGGCACCGCCAACGTCTCCGTCATCATCAGCGACGAGCGCATCAGCTCGCCCATCATCAACCAGTTCGACACGGCCATCATCCTCAACCAGCAGTCGCTGGATAAGTTTGAGAACAGCGTGAAGCCCGGCGGTCTGCTCATCTACGACCCCAACGGCATCACCCACGAGCCCACCCGCAAGGACATCAACATCTACAAGATCGCCGCCACGGCCAAGGCCCAGGAGCTCGGCATCAGCAAGGTGTTCAACATGGTGGTCCTCGGCGGCTTCCTGAAGCTCAAACCCATCGTCGACAAGCAGTACATCCACGAGGGTCTGGAGCACTCCCTGCCCCAGCGCCACTGGAACCTCATTCCCCAGAACGAGGAAGCTATCGAGATCGGCAAAGGCCTCATCGAATGCGTCCAGAAGCTCTAAGCTTTTCAGGCATAGAAAAAAGCCTCCCATGCGGGAGGCTTTTTTTATGTCCTGTGGGTGTCATCGTCTGGCGGCCTTGAGCACCTGCTCCACAACGCCGATCTTGTAGCCGGTGCTGTGGTAGAGAATGCGGCCGTCCTTGTCTATCAGCGCCACCAGCGGGTATTCCACGTTGTCTATCTTGGCAGCCTCAACGATGCGCTGCTCCAGGAGGCCCTTCCGGTAGGCGAAGTCGGTGTTGGCGAGGCCCCACGAGGGCATGCCGATGGTGGCTGGCCCGACCATGAAGGTCATGCTGCCCCACTGCTTCATCTCCTTCTGCAGCTGGCGCAGCTCTACGATGAGGTGCTTCGAGGGCTCGCTGTATTCGCCCAGGTTGACGTAGAGCATGCCGGCGTCGCCAGCATAGTCCCACAGCTCTATGCCGTCGAAGAGTTCGAGGTTCTTGTCCAGCACAGTCAGCTCGTCGGTGCGGGCCAGCAGAGGCAGGATGACGATCTCCTTGGCCACCTTTTCGCCGGCCTTGACCTCGAAGAACTCTAACCTTGACCGCACAGCCCCGTCGGGGTAGCGGTTGCCGGTGCTGAGGCAGTAGATGCCGGGCTCCAGCTCGATGGTGGCGGGGAAGGTGGCCATGCGCGGGTCGTCCTCGAAGTCGAAGGTGCGCAGGTCGCCGTGCTCCAGCTTGGCCAGCGTGAAGTGGGGCCAGTAGACGGGCTTGGCGGGTTCCTTGCCACGGTAGGTCAGGGTGAGGTTAGAATAACTTGTTATATTAGTTGAACTATTCTCAATGTTAAAACTATTGTTCTGCCAGACGCTACCTTCCCAGCAATAGATGGTGTTGGTGGCATTGTCCAGATAGGCGGGCACCCCGGCGGCGCGGCAGGCGGCCACGAAGAAGATGTCGCGGCTGTGGCTGTCGGCGCGGCGCAGCTTGTACACACCCACGGGCGAAATGGGACAGTTGTAGTAGTTGCTGCTGTCGTCGACGGCGATGCTGTCCAGCGTCCACTGGCGTATCTCCTCGGCCGTCATGCCCTTGAAGCGGACGAGCTCCTTGCGGTAGGGGCGCACCATCTCGTTGCTGATGCGGGCGGGGAGGATGCCTTTCTTGTAAACCTCGTAGGAAACATTTTTATCGGTGAACAAGTCGTAGTTGGCGGCCAGCACGTCGGCTGTGATGTCGCGCAGGTCCTTGTCACTGAAGGTGCAGAGGTAATCATAATCAAAATCCTCCCAGATAAACTCTGCAATCTCGGCATAGTTGCCCTCACTCCTGCGGATGATGTCCCAAGCGTTGTCATCTGTGTAGGGTAGCAACTTTGTGTAGTTCTCTTTCGTCGGGAACGTGGCAGTATAGGCGTTGCGCAGCGAATCCTCGTAGGCCAGGCGCTTGGCGTTGGCGGCGGTCTCCTCCTCAGTGGCTACAACCTTGGGCTCGCCGGCAGCAGGAGGTACTATCTCGAAGGTACGAATGTCTGGCATGGCGTAAGTGACAGACAGCCTCATCGTCATCGTGCTGTCCTGCTGCACATCCAACTTCTCGAAGGCAAAGCGGTCGCCGTCGGTGGCCCAGATGAGCAGGTCACCCAGGCCGGTGGTCAGCGAGGCCTTGCCATCGCTGTCGGTGGTCTGGGTGCTGAGGGTGTAGTATTCGGCGTAGTTGTAGAGCTTGAACTTCACCTGCGCGCCCTCCAGGGGCTTGCCCTCCTCGTCCTGCACCGTGACGGTGACGCGGCGCGTGGGAGCATAGTGGCTCAGCAGGTTAAGCTCGCTATATAACGAGGTGCGCTTCACCACCTCCTCGTCGCCCTTGTACTTGCCGAAGGCCTTGGAGTGCACCATCATGCAGCGCGTGCTCGGCACGGAGAACCAGCCCATGTCGAGCCGCGGGTCGGGCTCGCAGGCCCCGAGGAACTTCCACTCGCCGCGACAATTCTTGTCGCGCGGTTCACTCCCTTCGGTCGTGTTCCCGACCCATACCTCCACCCACGCGTGGTTGTCGTCGCAGTGGGCCCAGCGGGGCGTGTAGCACTGGCGGGCAGGGATGCCCACGGCGCGCAGGGCGGTGACGGCGAAGGTGCTCTCTTCGCCGCAGCGGCCCAGGCTGGTGCGCATGGTGGCCAGCGGCGCCGAGGTGCGGCTGTCGCTGGCGCGGTAGGCCACATGCTCGTGGCACCAGTGGTTCACCTCCAGGGCGGCCTCCTCTATGGTCATGCCTTGCACGCGCTCTTTCAGCTCGCGGAACATCACCATGCGGGCCGTGTCAAGGTTCTCGTTGTTGACGCGGTATACCAGCACGAAGTGGCGGAAGACGTCTTCCGGCACATCCTTGCCCCACGGCATCTCCTCGCGTGCGCGGAAGGCATAGCGCACCTGTTGCAGGAAGAACTGCGGCGTGTAGTCGGCAAGGTCGCTCAGCGGCATGTAGGCATAGAGGAACTCCATGGCCTCGCGCTCGGCGCGGCAGAGGGTGTCGAGCTGCACTTCCAGCATCGGGAACTCCGCCATGCGGGCCTCGAAGTCGGCGTGCACCTCGCTGCGGTAGGCGCGGTCGGTGATGAAATGCGGGTCGCGGCCGCATGCCGCCAGCAGCAGCATGGCCGTGACGGCCATCAGGAAGAGTTTTTTCATGGGTCGGAAGGTGTTTGTCCTTACTTGTTCTCGGCCAGAGCGCCAAGGTTGAAGCTGATGCCCCCGTAGATGGCGTAGCGCGAGCCCACGCCGTAGATGCTTAACCACTCGAACGGCTGCAGCGCCAGGCCGATGCCGTAGTTGAAGTGGTGGCGGCGCGTGCCGGCATAGACGCTGTAGTCGTGGTATATCTGGCTGCTGTTCTCGTGTGTCTCCACGTTCACCGTGGTGGCGTCGGTGACGCCGTAGTTCGTTTGGCAGTAGCCCACGACGGGCATCACGCGCAGCCGCGGCAGTATCGGAATCTGGTAGCCGATGTTGATGTTGTATGACGAGGAGTCCTCGTAGAGTGTGTTGGTCACGTGCCGGTCGTACTTGTGCTCCGGCGACACCACGAGGAAGTCCACGTGCACGCCGAGCAGGTTGATGCTGCCGCCGAAGCCGAACTTGGCATACTCGGTGCCCGTGGCCGACTGGCCCATCTGGAAGCCTATCTCAACCCGTTCGTTGTTGCTCGCCCAGTCGAGCCACTGCGCCTTGGCGCCCAAAACCATCGCCAGCATGGCGATAATCAGTGCTGTTCTCTTCATAGTGGTTGTTGTTTTACGCTGCAAAGATAATGCTTTTATGTGACGTGGCAAAATATTTTTTTCGGGTGGTGCGGAGGGGGTGTTTTGGTATGGAGTCCCTACGGAGCCCCTACGGAGTCCCTACGGCCGTTCTTCAGTGGAAAGCCGTAGCGGGGGCGTCGAAATGCAGTGGGGAAGCCGAAGGGGCTGCGGTGCGGTCCTGCAATGCCTACAGCGACAGGGTGTTGGCGATGAGCTGGTGCACCTGGGCGGCGTCGGTCTGCAGGGTGCCGTCGGCGAGGGTGGTCTTGCAGGAGCCGTGCACCTCGTCGACGCCGGTGGCTTCGATGAGCTGGCGGACGTTGGCGGGGGTGATGCCTGCGCCCGCGAGGATGTGGAAGTGGTTTGGAGACAGGGTTAAGTGTTCGGAATATTCAACCAACCGGCGGATGACGGCGGCGCCCTCGGGGGCTGTTGGGGCCTGGCCGGAGGTGAGCAGGCGTGTGCAGCCGCTGTCGACGATGGCCTGCAGGGCTTCGAGGGGGGCTTGGCGGGCTTCGTCGAAGGCGCGGTGGAAGGTGACCTCCATGGGTGCGGCCAGCTGCGCGATGCGGCGCGTAAGTGCCACGTCTACACGGCCGTCGGCGGTGAGGAAGCCGACGACGACGGCGTGGGCGCCGAGGGCTTTGCACTGCATGACGGTGCGCTCTATCTCAGCCACTTCGGCCTCGCTATAGCAGAAGTCGCCCGGGCGCGGCCGGACGAGCACGTGGGTGCGCAGGCCGAGGGTGCGGACGCAGTATTCGATGTCTTCTGCGGAGGGGGTGAGGCCTCCGACCTCAAGGTTGCAGCACAGCTCAACGCGCTGTGCGCCACCGGTTTTGGCGGCCTCGGCCGACTGCCGCGACGGGGTGCATATCTCAACGGTAATCATGGTGCAAAGATACGAAAAAAAGGTTATTGTTTACAGGTTATCGGTCATTGTGTGGTGTTTGTCATATAATAAAACGGAAGTTGTTGCGTTATGGCATTATATAACAGAACAGAACCATGAGATTTGACGAGCGTAAGAAGGTGCGCACGGTGGCCGGCGAGAACATCGTCATCATGCAGGCCGACGGCGAGGCGGACATGACCAAGGTGGTGGCGCTGAACGAGAGCGCCATGCTGGTGTATGAGCAGCTGAAGGGCAAGGAATTTGCCGTGGCCGACGTGGCGTGCGTGCTGGCCGACGGCTACGAGGTGGATGAGGCCACAGCGATGGCCGACGCCGAGGAGCTGGTGGCAAGCATGCGCCGTGAGCATTTGATAATAGACTGAACGATGGAGATGGCCCGGTTGTCGATAGGCGGTATCGGTGTGACGCTGACAGGCGGCGCCAGCGTGGTGCTGGCCATGCGTCTGCCCGGCATGGCTGTCTTCCAGCGGACGGAAGCCGACGGCATGGTGGTGCGCCTCGACGAGCAGGTGGCCCTGCCGCCCTGCCGCTGGCTTTACTCCTACGACCTCGAAGTCTCGGGCGCCAAGTGCCGCTTCGGGGTGGGGGAGGACGGCTGCCACTACCAGGTGATGGGCGACAGCGTGGTGCTGCGCCACGACAGCCGCGAGCCCGACGTGGTGGTGTGCACGGCTGTGGCCGACGCGTCGTTGCTGCGCTATGTGCTGTGGACGGCCTACGGCATGGCCGCCCTGCACCGCGGCGCCGTGCCTGTGCATACGTCGGCGGTGGTGTGCGACGGCAAGGCGGTGCTCTGCCTCGGCGAGAGCGGCACCGGCAAGAGCACACACACGCGGCTATGGCGCGAGAACATCGCTGGCGCCTTCCTCCTCAACGACGACAGCCCCATAGTGCGCGCCGAGGCCGACGGCATATATGCCTACGGCTCGCCGTGGAGCGGCAAGACGCCTTGTTTCCGCCAGGAGCGCTACCCCGTGGCGGCGTTGCTGCGCATCGTGCAGCGTCCGGAGAACACGATAAAGCGCCTCGGCGTCGTGGAGGCCTTCGCGGCCCTGCAGCCTTCGTGCCCGCCGGTGCTGGCGCACGACGAGGGGTGCATGGACATGACGGTGGACTTTATCTCCAAGGTCGTAAGCCGGGTGCCCGTCTTCCGCCTCGGCTGCCTGCCCGACGCCGACGCGGCGCGCCTGAGCCACGACACAATATTCCCGGCACAGCCATGAACATCAACAACAGCATATTCTTTGCCATCGCCGAGGAGCAGCTCGCCGAAGGTCGGCGCGTGAAGATGTCGCTGCGCGGCACCAGCATGCTGCCCACGCTGCGCGAGGAGGATGTGCTGACGCTGGAGCCCGTGAGCGGTGAGCTCCGGGTCGGCGACGTGCTCCTTTTCCGCCACGGCGGAGGACACATAGTGCACCGCCTGGTAAGACTCGAGGGCGACACCTGCATCATGCAGGGCGACAACTGCTACGGCACCGAGACTGTGACGCGGCAGGACGTGGTGGCCCGCCTGGTGGCGGTGACGCGGCGCGACGGCCGCACGGTGGCTGCCGACAGCCCCGAGTGGCAGCGTACAAGCCGCCGTTCGCTGCTCCGCAAGAGGCTCAGGAATACCGTCATACGATGCTTTGGCCGCCGGGGACGCCGGCTGCTGCGCCCGTGGTACTTCGCCGCGCTGGCCTTCCTTATGTGGGCCCCGCTCAACGGCATCGGCATACCGCTCGACAACTATATCCTCGGCCTGCGCCTCGACCATCTGCTGCATGCCAGCGTCTTCATACCCTGCACGCTGTTCCTGATGGATGTCATCGGCAGGCGGTGGCTCGTGTGGCTCGCCGCCGTGGCCGTGGGGCTGCTCACCGAGGGTGTGCAGTGGCTGCTGCCGTTCCGCGGCTTCGACGTGAACGACCTCATCGCCAACGCCCTCGGCGTCACCCTGGGCTTGCTGGTGATACTGGCGATAAAAAGAAAAGGCTCCCGATGAAGGAGCCTTTTTCCGCGAAGTGAACACCTGTCAGAAGTGTAGCGTCAGCCCTGCGCCGAGACCAATGGTTCGGTTGCCTGCTGCGTCGGGTGCGCATACCAGTGTGGGCGTGAAGCCGAGGGAGAGGTTGTCGCTGTAGGCGGTGCGGTTAGTGTTGTAGTCATCGACCAGCCAGTTGAGGCGGCCCGTACCTACGCCTTTGAGTACATAGCCCAGCGGCAACTCTATCTGGCTGGCGACGAGGAAAATGGTGGCAGGTATTACAAAGTCTTCCTCTTCAGATAGAATGGCGAGAATGTCAAGGCCGACGCCAAGGCCGAACTCTATCCAACCTATGATGATGTTGGTTTTGCCGCTACGGCGCTGACCTTTGGCGGAAATGTAACAGTTGTAGCCATCGATACCGATCAAGTCCCTGATCTGTGCATCGTTCAGTTTGCGCCCGTTGAGCAGTAGGTCGCCATCATTGTGTTCCATATATTCGTTGGTGCCGCCGAATTGTTTATAGCCGTTATGACGTGGTGCTACAGCTGAGGGGGTCTGCTGGGTATTGCCGTACACTTCGCGATGGCCACCTTTGTACTTCACCATGAAGATGTCAGTCACCTTCTTTGTGTACATCGGGCCGTCCTGGTTGTTCCACATTTGGTACTTCAGTTCGGTGTCAGACACTTCCTTTACCTTGACTCTGAGTTCGTCGCCGTTGCGGAGCACAATGGTGTCCTGGGCTAAAACAGTCCCTGCCCCCATGAGGAGTGTTACTGCAATAAGATACAGCTTTTTCATCTTTTGTAACCCTTGTTCGTGTCGGGCGCAACTTTTAGATGGTTAAAAATATTACGCTGTGAACATAAAAAAAGCGCGGGTTGATGTCGTTACCTATCCCGTCGCTGAGGCTCTCGCATTGCCTATCTTCCGAGGATAAGCAACGCCGATGCCCACGCTGAACGTATACACAAGACAATGTATTACGCTCCCCATGGACGTTGGCACTGCTTTACCGTGCGGAAGATTAGTGAATTTGCGAGATTCAGCGACCGCAGATAAAACGTCTACAACGTCTTCTTGTATGTCACGTCGCCCACCCTCAAGCCCGAATGGGCATCAGTGTGTTTGACGGTGCAAAGATACGAATAATAATTCAATTGGCCAGGAAAAAGTTGCAGGAGTACTGATAATCAGTCTCTGCTGCGCCCTGCCAGCAGGCCGCAGGCGGCGTCGATGTCCTGCCCGCGCGAGGTGCGGAGGGTGCAGACGACTCCGTGGCGGTTGAGGTAGTCTTGAAAAGCCTTGATGGCTGTCGGCATGGAGGTCTTGTAGGGGGCTTCGGGCGACTCGTGGAAGCGTATCAGGTTGACGCGGCAGTCGAGGCCTTTCAGCGCATCCACAAGTTTCTGCGCATGCTGCTGGTCGTCGTTGATGCCGCGGAACATGGTGTACTCGAAGGAGAGGCGGCGCTGGCCGCTCCAGTCGTAGCGGCGCAGCAGGGCCAGCACCTCGCTGAGGGGGAAGGCTTTCTGCACGGGCATCATCTGCAGGCGCTCCTGCGGCACGGCGTTGTGGAGGCTCACGGCCACGTGGCACTGGCTCTCGTTGAGGAACCGCTTGAGGCCCGGCACAATGCCCACCGTGGAGACGGTGATGCGCTTGGGGCTCCAGCCGAGGCCCCAGTCGGAGGTCATGGTCTGCGTGGCTGCAAGGATGGCGTCGAGGTTGTCCATCGGCTCGCCCATGCCCATGAAGACCACGTTGGTCAGCTCCCCGTATTCGGGGATGGAGAAGAGCTGGTTCAGTATGTCGCCGGCGCAGAGGTTGCCGTGGAAGCCCTGCTGGCCGGTGACGCAGAAGCGGCACCCCATCTTGCAGCCCACCTGGCAGCTGACGCACAGCGTGGCGCGGTCCTCTTCGGGGATGTATACCGCCTCGACGTAATGCCCGTCGAGCACGGGAAACAGGTACTTCTTGGTGCCGTCGCGGCTCACCTGGCAGCGCACCGGCGTCTCGCGGCCTATATAGGCCATCTCGTTGAGGCGTGCGCGCTGGGCCAGCGAGAGGTTGGTCATGGCGTCGATGCTCTCCACGCGCTTCTTGTACAGCCAGTCGCAGAGCTGCTTGGCGGTGAAGCGTGGGAAGCCCTCGGCGGCGCAGAGCTCCTGCAGCTGTGCCAGCGTCATGCCCAAAAGATTGACTCTTGACTCCTCACTCATAACCTATAGCTTTCAGAAGTCCCAGTCAAAGCCCTCGTTCTCTATCTCCTGCTGGAAGTTGGAGCAGTCCATCTCTATCGGCACCGCCGGGCGCTCGAAGTCGCCGCGGTAGAAGTTGAGCTGCCGGTCTTTGTATATCTTCTCCATGTAAAGGCCGAAGATTGGCAGCGCCATGGCGGCACCTTGTCCGTAGGTCATGTTGCGGAAGTGTATGCTGCGCAGCTCGCCGCCGGTCCATATAGCCGTGGCCAGCTTGGGGGTGATGCCCACAAACCAGCAGTCGGAGTTGTTCTGCGTGGTGCCTGTCTTGCCGGCAATGGCGGTGGAGTAGTTGTTCAGGTGGTACTTGTAGTTGAGGCGCACGCCGGTGCCGCTCTGCACCACGCCTTTCATCAACTCTATCATCATGTAGGCTGTGGTCTCGTCGATGGCCTCGCTGCGGTGTGGTGAGAAGCGCTCCAGCACCATACCCTTGCTGTCCTCTATTCGGGTGACGAAGATCGGTTCCACGTATTCCCCCTTGTTGGCGAAGGTAGCCATGGCGCCAGCCATCTCATAGACGGTGATTTCGGGCGTGCCCACGGCGATGGCCGGCACGGCGTCTATCGGGCTGCGCACGCCCATCTTGCGTGCAATGTCTATCACCTGTTCGGGAGAGCCTTGCTTCATGAGGTAGGCCGACACCCAGTTCACCGAATGCGCCAAGGCCCACTTGAGGGTCACCATCTCGTCCTCGCGCTCGTGGGTGCTGTTCTTCGGGCACCAGTCGGGCTTGTTCCACACCTCGAAGCACACCTGCGAGTTCGGCACCTCGGTGCAGGGGAACATGCCGAGGTCCTGCAGTGCCATGGTGTAGACGAAGGGCTTGAACGTGGAGCCCACCTGGCGGTGGCTCTGCACATTGTCATACTTGAAGTGGCGGTAGTTGATGCCGCCCACATAGGCTTTCACGTAGCCCGTACCGGGTTCCACGCTCATCAGGCCCGCGTTGAGGAACTTCTTGTAGTAGATGAGCGAATCCCAGGGCGACATGACGGTGTCTATGTTGCCCTGCCAGCTGAACACGCGCATCTTGACTTTCTCGTCGAAGTTGGCGCGTATTTCATTCTGGCTCATGCCTTCGGCCTTGAGTTTGCGGTAGCGGTCGCTGTTCCTCATGGCCTGCTCGAGGAACTTCTTTTGCTGCTCCTTGGTGATGTCGCAGAAGGGGTTGCCTTTGCGGGCTTTCAGTTCGCGCTCGAAGGCGGGCTGTATCTCTTTGCTGAAGTGCTCGCGCACGGCCTGCTCGGCGTAGCGCTGCATGCGGCTGTCTATGGTGGTGTATATCTTCAGGCCGTCCTTGTGCACGTCGTAGTGCTCGCCGTTGGGCTTGCGGTGGTGCGCGCACCAGTCCTTCATGTAGCTGCGCAGGTATTCGCGCAGGTAGGTGGCCAGACCGTCGTTGTGGCTCTGCGGCGTGTAGTGGCTCATGTCGAGGGGCTTCGCCTTGTAGGCTTCGTAGTCCTCGTCGCTCAGGTATTCGTAGCGGTTCATCTGGTGCAGCACCGTGTTGCGGCGTGCCAGGGCGTTGTCGGGGTGGAGGATGGGGCTGTAGGTCGTCGGCGCCTTGAGCAGGCCCACCAGTATGGCGGCCTCGTCGACGTCAAGCTCTGCCGGCGTCTTGTCGAAGAAGGTCTTGGAGGCCGTCTTCACGCCGAAGGCGTTGCTGCCGAAGTCCACGGTGTTGAAGTACATGGCAAGTATCTCCTGCTTGGAGTAGTTGTGCTCCAGCTTCACGGCCACCACCCACTCCTTGAACTTGGCGAAGACCACGCCTATCTTGCTCTTGTGTCCGCGGGGGAAGAGGTTCTTGGCCAGCTGCTGCGTGATGGTGCTGCCGCCGCCCGACGAGCCGTGGCGCCCTATGACTGTCTTGAAGAGCACGCGGAAGAGGCTCCGCGGGTCTATGCCTGAATGTTTGTAGAAGCGCACATCCTCGGTGGCCACAAGGGCGTTGATGAGGTTGGGCGATATCTGGTCGTAGGTGACGTTGGAGCGGTTCTCCAGCCCTATGAAGCCCAGCACCTCGCCGTCGTCGGCCAGCACCTCCGAGGCCTGCAGGCTGCGGGGGTTCTCCAGCTCCTCGAAGGAGGGCATGAAGCCGAGCCAGCCCAGCGAGAGGAAGGTGAAGAACAGGAACACCACCGCCCACAGCCCTCCGAAGATGAGCCAGAGGTTGCGAATGAGGTTGGGGTGTTTTGTATTCTTTTTAGCCATGGTTATTGCTGTTTCGTTCTACTGTATTCCACGCGCAGCCCAATGTCTTTGAGGCCGCTGATAGCGCTGTCGCGCATGCCGTTGGTGATGGCGAAGTGGTAGGTGCCCGTCATCGGGAAACGTGCGCTGCCGCCGCGCAGGCGGTAGCGTGCGTCCACGTAGCGCCCTGTGCGTTTGCCCAGCCACCGTCCCGTGGCGTCGGCCAGCGGGCACTCCAAAGTGTCGCGGGCCACGCTGCCGTCGGGGAACGTGGTGCCGATGAACAGGAAGGTGTTGCTGTATGGGTAGGTCACGCTGTTGCGCACCTCCACGAGGAAGTTGAACAGGTGCGTGGTGTCGTCCACCTCCACGTCGAAGCAGACGCTGTCCTGCGGCGCCCACCCGTGCTCGTCCACGCTGCGGCTCTCGTCGTAGTAGACGTTGCCGTCGCAGGCCGCCAGGGCCATGGCCGCCAGCAGGCAGGCTGTGTATAGCGGTGTCTTTCTCATTGTCTGCGTTCGCGGTTGTTGCCGCCGCTGCGGCGCGGATTGTTGTTGTCGCCGTTGAAGGGCTTGGGGCCTTTGCCGTCGCGGGGCTTGCCTTCGGGCTTGTTCTGCTGCTTCTGCTGCACTATTTTGTTGGTGTTGTGGCGCTCCTCGCGAGCGCGGTTGTCGCGGTCGCGCCGCTCGCCGCGGTCGCCCTGCCGTTGAGGCCTGTCGTTGCGGCGGTTGCCGCCCTGTTGGCGGTTCCCTGTCCGGCGCTCTCCGTTTTCGGCTCGCCGTTCTCCGCGCTCTTCCTGGCCCACCACGCCGTTGCCGCCTTCGCTCAGGCGCTCTATCTCGCGCTCCACCTCCTCGCTGTTCGACTCCGAGGCCAGGGCGCTGGTGGACATCAGCTCCACCTGGTAGTCTTCGAGCTTCTCGGGGTACTGCTGGTTGCGGTTCATCTCTATGATGGCTTTCACGTCCTCGGCCTTGACGGCT
Source organism: Bacteroidales bacterium (assembly GCA_017522105.1). Classification (GTDB taxonomy): domain Bacteria; phylum Bacteroidota; class Bacteroidia; order Bacteroidales; family P3; genus Colimorpha. The sequence continues at coordinate 66,252 of JAFXAA010000036.1, forward strand.
ATCAGGTCGTTCTCGCCCTCATAGGCGTACCACATGATGCCGCGGAAGACGTCGGTCTTCTTGTACAGCGCCAGACCCTTCTGGAACCTTATGGCGTGGCCCGCCGGCGGGAACTTCTTGAGGGCGTCGGCATAGACCTCGTACTCGAAGTTGAGGCAGCACTTCAGCTTGCCGCACTGTCCCGCCAGCTTCTGCGGGTTGGGCATGATCTGCTGCGTCTTGGCGGCGCCGGTGGTGACGCTCTTGAAGTTGGTCAGCCACGTGGCGCAGCACAGTTCGCGCCCGCAGGTGCCTATGCCGCCCACCTTGCCGGCCTCCTGTCTCACGCCGATCTGCTTCATCTCTATGCGCACGTGAAACTCCTCGGCCAGCACCTTGATGAGTTCGCGGAAGTCCACGCGGGCATCGGCGGTGTAGTAGAAGATGGCCTTCGAGTGGTCGCCCTGTATCTCCACGTCGTTCACCTTCATGTCCAGCCCCATGTCGGCCACGATGCGCCGTGTGCGTATCAGGGCTTCGTGTTCCTCGCGCATCGAGGCGTCCCAGCGCTCTATGTCGGCATCCTTGGCGCGGCGGAAGAGCTTGCGCACGTTCTCCGACTCGGGGTTGATGCGGTGTTTGCGCATCTGCAGGCGGCACAGCTCGCCGGTGAGGCACACTATGCCCACGTCGTGCCCGGGCTGTCCCTCCACGGCCACCACGTCGCCCTCGGTCACCTCCAGCCCGTCGGGCAGGCGGTAGAAGTCCTTGTGGTTGTTCTTGAAGCGCACCTCCACGCAGTCGAAAGGCCGCATGGTGGGCTGCCGTATGCCGGCCAGCCAGTTGGTGCTCGTCACCTTCGAGCAGCTCTGCCGCTCGCACTGGCTCACGGGCTGGTAGCTCCTCGGGCAGTGGTTGCAGCCGCGGCTCAGGTACACAGGCTCCTCATACTTCACCCACGGTATCTCGGGGTCGGGCTCCAGGTAGGGGTCCAGGGCGCTCTCCTCGCTGTGGTATTCCTCCACCTCGGGGTTCTCGCGCTCCACGGTGTGCTTCTTCTCCTCGCGGGCCTTGCGCCGCTCGCTCATGAATTTGGCTATGTCTTCCGCGCTGGCCACCTCCTCGACGTCGTCGGGGATGGCATCCACGGTTTTCTTCTCCAGTTCTTTATCGTTGTTGTCTTCCATAATGGTCTGCAGTATTGTATACTCGTTCTCCTCGTGTTTTCAATTTCCAGTTTTCAATTCTCATTTCCAATCCTCACCGCTTCTTCAGCGCCTTGCTCATGCTGAAGGACAGCTGCATCAGCGCTATCTTGGCGTTGGCGTTGCGCTCCACGGCCATGATGGCCTCGTCAAGCGCTTTCTCTATCATCTCCACGTTGTTCACTGTCACCATGCTGGGGAACATGGCGTCGAACTTCTGGTCGCCGGAGCCTATGTCCACCGGCAGGCCGGCGGCGTCGTGCAGGAAGCATTCGCGCATCACGCCCAGCGCATAGCCGAGAAACTGCTTCTGCTGCTCGCGGTTCAGCGAGGCCATCTTCTCCACCTGCGCCCCCAGCTCCCTCATCTTCAGCTTGAAGAGCAGGCGCAGCCACTCCACCAGCAGCCCTGCGAACTCCGCGTTGGCCTCGGCGCTGCGCCCCTCGCCCCCGGCTTGCCACCTTATCGTCTGCACACGGCTGCGTATGGTGGGCAGCAGGCGCTCGTCGCTCTCGCAGACCATCATGATGATGGTGCCCGGCGTGGGCTCTTCGAGGGTCTTCAGCAGCTCGTTGGCCGCCGCCGCATTCATCTTCTCCGCCATCCACACCACCATCATCTTCCAGCCCCCCTCGTAGCTCTTCAGCCCCAGGTCGCTCACTATGTGCGCCGCGTCCAGCTCACGTATCATGCCCTGCTTGTTCTCTATGCCCAGGTGGGCGTACCACTCGTCCAGTGTGCCGCGGGCGTTGCGCTGCAGCAGGAACTCGCGGAACTCGCCCATGAAGTCGCCGCTCCAGAAGTTCTTGTCCACCTTCGCCGTGGCGGCGTTGGGGAAGACGAAGTGCAGGTCGGGATGCATCAGCGAGGCCATCTTCTTGCAGCTCGGGCACTCGCCGCACGAGTCGCCGTCGTGACGGTTCTCGCAGCAGAGATATTGAAGGTAGGCCAGGGCCAGCTGCAGGGCTCCGTCGGCGGTGGCGCCAAGCACCATCTGGGCGTGGCTCACGCGGCCGCTGTCGATGATTTCCGCCAGCCGTTTCTTTGCATCCTGTTGTCCTTCAATGTCTTTGAACTGCATCGTTACAAGGTTTAAACTTGCAAATATACAAACTTTTTACAATTTACACAAAAATATTTGCCTCACCCCCCACGCACTCCCTACTGAGCCCCTACGGCATTTCTTCAGTAGTTCTTCAGTAGTTCTTCAGTGTTTGACTGAAGAACTACTGAAGAACTACTGAAGAAGTGCCGTTGCGGAGGCGACGGAACTACGCCCCACGGCGGAAGAAGTGCCGTTGCGGAGGCGGCGGAACTACGCCCCACGGCGGAAGAAATGCCGGAGGGACTCCGTGGAGGATGCGCTGCGGAAGTGAACTTTTTACTATTGGCACAATAAAAGGGGCGGGGGTGCGTTATGTGGTTATTCTGAAAAACATGATGCCGATGAAGCATGTCTTTGTGGTGAACCCCAGCGCCGGCGGGCGCGACCGTAGCGGCGACATCGCTGCGGCCCTTGCCGCCACGGGGGTTGACACCGAACTCTACCGCACCCGCGGCCCGCGCGACGCCACGCGCTTCGTGGCACGCTGGTGCGCCGACCACCCCGGCGATGAGGTGCGCTTCTATTCCTGCGGTGGCGACGGCACGCTGAACGAGGTCGTCAGCGGTGTGATGGAAGCGGAAAGCGGAAAGCGGGAAGCGGAGAGTGGTGAGCGGAGGGTTGAGGTGGCCTGCTACCCCTGCGGCAGCGGCGACGACTTTGTGCGCTACTGGGCGGGAACCGACTTCACCGACCTCGGTGCCCTGATGCAGGGCGAGGCGGTGCCGGTGGACGTGATGCGTGTCGGCGACCGCTACTGTGTCAACACGCTGAACTTCGGCTTCGAGGCCGCCGTGTGCCATGCCATGGCCTCGGTGCGGCGTGTGCCTGTCGTGGGTGGCCGCATGGCCTACACCTCTGGCATCGTGGCCAGCCTGGCCACGGGGCGCCGCAACCGCTGCCGCGTCAGCGTGGACGGCGAGGTGTGGCTGGACGGCGAGGTGCTGCTGCTCTCCGTGGCCAACGGCCAGTGGGCCGGCGGCGGCTACCACTGCGCCCCGCGTGCCAAGAACGACGACGGCCTGTTGGAGGTGATGGCAGTGAAGCCCATGTCCGTGGCGCGTTTTGCCAAGCTGATCAAGTACTACAAGAACGGCGAGCTGCTCGAACGCGAGGAGCTGCGCCCGATAGTGAGCTACCGCCGCGGCGCCAGGGTGCTGATAGAGCCCCTGCGCGACTCCTACGTGGCCACCGACGGCGAAATCCTGCCTGGCACGCGCTTCGACGTGGAGTGCCTGCCGAAGGCAGTCAACTTTGTGGTTCCCGCAAATAACTGAACAATGGAAAGCTTACCCGCGATATTCATGGACTTGGCGCTGATACTGGTCACCGCCGGCGTCATCACGGTCATCTTCAAGTGGCTCAAGCAGCCCCTGGTGCTGGGCTACATCCTGGCCGGTTTCTTCATAGGGCCCTACTTCAAGTGGTTCCCCGTCATCAGCGACCCCACGAGCGTGCACGTGTGGAGCGACATCGGCATCGTGTTCCTGATGTTCGCCCTGGGCCTTGAGTTCAGCATCAAGAAGCTCAAGAAGGTGGGCGGCACCGGGGCCATCACGGCGCTCACCGAGCTGGCCGTGATGTTCGTGGTGGGCAACGTGGTGGGCCATGCCTTGGGCTTCAGCAGCATGTCGTGCATCTTCCTCGGCTGCATGCTCAGCATCTCGTCCACGGCCATCATCATCAAGAGCTTCGACGACCTGAAGCTCAAGCAGCAGAAGTTCACCTCCACGGTGACGGCGGTGCTGGTGGTGGAGGACATCGTGGCCGTGCTGCTGCTGGTGGTGCTGAGCACCGTGTCGGTGTCCAAGACTGTCGACGGCGGCGAGCTGGCCATGAGCATGGTGCGGCTGGTCTTCTCGCTCATAGCGTGGTTCGTCTTCGGCATATATCTGATACCCACGTTCCTGCGGTGGATGCGCAAGTACATGACTGAGGAGACGCTGCTGCTGGTGGCTGTGGGCCTGTGCTTCGCCATGGTGGTGATGGCCGCCAAGGCGGGCTTCAGCACCGCCCTGGGAGCCTTCGTCATGGGCGCCATACTGGCGGAGACCATAGAGGCCGACGTCATACACCGCCTCATCACGCCGCTGAAGAACCTCTTCAGCGCCGTCTTCTTCGTGTCGGTGGGCATGCTGATACAGCCCGCCGTGCTCGGGCAGAAGTGGCTGGCGGTGCTGGTCATAGCCCTGAGCATCATCCTCTTCAAGACCACGGCGGCCACGGCGGGCGTGCTCCTCAGCGGCAAGCCCCTGAAGACGGCCATACAGAGCGGCTTCTGCTTCTGCCAGATAGGTGAGTTCTCGTTCATCATTGCCGGCCTGGGCAACAGCTTCGGCGTCATCGACGGCAACCTGTACCCCATCATCGTGTCGGTGTCGATACTGACCACCTTCGTCACGCCCTACATGATCAAGGGCGCCACGCCCTTCTACGGGTGGCTGGAACCCAAGCTGCCCGCCAAGCTGAAGAAGCACCTGGCCGAATACAGCGAGCACAGCAACAGCGTCGGCGACGGGCGCGCCGCCATACACGCCTTCGTGCGCAAGCAGCTGAAGGGCATCCTCATCCATGGCGTCATCCTGGCGGCCATGGCACTGCTCTCGCTCAACGTGCTGCGTCCGCTGCTCGACGGCCTCTTCGCCGACCTTGAGATACCGCAGATATGGAGTCGCGTGCTGGGTCTGGCGGCCACGCTGGTGCTCATGTCGCCCTTCCTGTGGGCCGTGGCTGTGAAGAACGTCAGCCGCAAGAAAATCAAGGAGATGTTCGACACCTACCGCTTCAGCCAGGCTGTGGTCATACCGCTGCTGGTGCTGCGCTACTTCATAGCGCTGTTCATGGTGGGCATGGTGGTGGCGGGCTATGTGAACCTCGCCGTGGGCCTGCTCATGGTGGTGGCGGTCATCGTCGTGGCCGTGGTGCTCTTCTCGCGGCGCGCCGACGGCTTCTACAGCCGCATAGAGGAGAGCTTCACCAAGAACTTCAACATACGCCAGGCTCAGGCTTCCTTCCACATACCCGCGGGCATGGAGAACGAGTTCGTCATGGAACGTCTGCGCATGACGCCGAGCTCGCCGCTGGCGGGCAAGACCCTTGCGGAGAACAGGATACGCGAACGCTACGGAGCCAACATAGTGACCATAGAGCGCGGCGAGGCGGTGATAGACCTGCCGCAGAAGGACGCCATCTTGATGCCGGCCGACGTGGTGACCGTCATCGGCACCGAGGAGCAGGTGTCACCCCTGCGCGCCGACATAGAGAAGGAGGCCGACATGCTGGTGCACGACCACAGCGACCACGAGATGCACATGTACCGCTACCACGTGGAGGCCGGCGGCCCCCTGTGCGGCATGCAGATAGGCACGTCGCTGCTCGCCACCAAGCACCACGTCATGGTGGTGGCCATTGAACGCGGCGGCCGCAAGATTGTCAACCCGCCGCGCGGCACGGTCTTCATGCACGACGACCTGCTGTGGTTCGTCAGCCCCGAGGAACTCACAGTAAGCGGCTTTGAAAAGAAGATGGTGGAGATATGAGGATATGTAGAAAGGAGTGCGATTAAGCATATATGCAACAGGATTATTAACGAAACAGAATGCCTATGAAGCACAATGCATAGTTTCAATATGCACATCAAAGAATAGAAAATAGCGAAGTAGCTTATCTGGTTTTCTGAAAACTTGGACACTTTTCAGCGATTTCTCCCAGAAGGTTGCGGCGATGTTCTCGCTTCATGCGTGGACTTGTACGTTGTAATTGGGAGAAATAGGTAGTCCAAGACCTCAGAAAACCGATGAAGACAATATGAGTACCACGCTTTTTTTATGTGCATATTTCACCCCCTCTAGCCGGTACTGCATAAAATAACGATTAAAAACTCAATTAAGATGAACAAACACATCAAGAAACTGACTATGCTGTTCTTTATGGCAGCAACAATGTTAACAGTCATGTCCTGCGGCAAGGACAGCGAAGATAACGGCACCTCCACTTCCGGTAGTGTCGGTACAACACCAACACCGCCACCGGTGGTGCAGCATGGAAGATTGTATGGTACCAGTTGGTCGCTAAACTATATCTATTTCGACTATGTGAGCGAAATGGAGGCCTATCGCATGAAGTGCACCGCCACGTTGTATTTTGAAACAGATAATGCAGGGAAGCGTGTGCTTAAGACCGACCGCTACAACGTTGACGGCACCTCGTTGATACGTAATGAGCCTGATACTGTCAAGGTGTTTACCTATGTTTACAACGGTGGCGATTCGCAGTACGGCCCTGGTGTATTGTACTGGGAGAATGGTGACAGCACCAAGTTCAATGTTTGCAACTATGGCGATGGAGACCTTATATATACGGAGGAGGATGATCTCCCCGACATGTTCATTCTGCCACAATATTACCTAAACAGGTAATTGCCTTCTTTTGACATGTAATTTGCTGGTGGCTCGCTCCATGATGCGAGCCGCCTTTTTTGCTTCATCGAACACAATATTATTCTTTGGTAGGCGTTATATAATTAAAATAGTTGACAGATGAAGAAAGTGACATTTTTTATATTGGTGGCGGCGTTGCTGTCGTCTGCACCCACGGCGCAGGCACAGAGCGACCGACAGGTGAGCTCGCAGTCGGTGACCGACAGGGGCTTTGAGATTGCCAAGAATCTGGAGATCTTCGCCAATGTGTACAAGCAGCTCAACCTGAATTATGTGGACGATGTGGATCCCGGCAAGGCCATCAAGACGGCCATCGACGCCATGCTGTCGTCCATGGACCCCTACACCAACTACTTCCCCGAGAGCCAGATGGAGGACGTGAAGCTTCAGCTGCTGGGACAGTATGGCGGCGTGGGCGCCATCATCATGCAGCGCGGCGACTCCATCTACATCAGCGAACCCTACAAGGGGCTGCCCGCCGCCGAGGCAGGGCTGAAGGCCGGCGACCGCATCGTGGCCGTCGACGGGCAGAGCACCAAGGGCAAGAAGACGCCCGATGTGAGCCAGGCCATGCGCGGCCAAGCCGGCACCGAGGTGGTGCTGAGAGTGGAGCGCGCCGGCAAAGAGTTCGACTGCACGCTGAAGCGCCGCGAGATAAAGCTGCCCAACGTGCCGTACTACGGCTATGTTGGCCCGGACAAGGATTACGGCTACATAAAGCTCGACGAGTTCACCACCGACGCTGCAAAGAATGTGCGCGAGGCCTTCGTGAAACTGAAGAAAGACAAGCCCGGGATGAAGGGCGTGGTGCTCGACCTGCGCGGCAACGGCGGCGGCTTGATGAACGAGGCCGTTGACATCGTGAACATCTGGGTGCCGAAGGGCACGCTGGTGGTGGAGACCAAAGGCAAGGTGGCCAGCAAGAACACCAAGAGCTACACACGCATGGCGCCGGAGGACACGGAGATACCCGTGGCGGTGCTGATAGACAACAGCTCGGCCTCGGCCAGCGAGATTGTCAGCGGCTCGCTGCAGGACCTCGACCGCGCGGTCATCGTGGGACAGCGCAGCTACGGCAAGGGTTTGGTGCAGAACATACTGCCGATGGCCTACAACAGTCAGATGAAGGTCACGGTGAGCAAATACTACATCCCCTCGGGGCGCTGCATACAGGCCATAGACTACAGCCACCGCGACGAGAACGGCCGCGCCGTGAAGGTGCCCGACTCGCTGAAGACGGCCTTCAAGACCAAGGGCGGCCGCACGGTGTATGACGGCTTCGGCATAGAGCCCGACGTTGAGGTGGAGCCGGAGTATATGTCAAACATCGCTGTGGCGTTGGCGCAGAAGTTTATTGTGTTCGACTACGCCACCGACTACTTTCGCAGCCACAAGGAGATAGCTCCCGCCGACGAGTTTGAGATAAGCGACGAACTCTACGCCGACTTCTGCCGTTACCTCAAGGAGAAGAAGCTGACGTACAGCACTGTCACCGAACGTGTCATCAAAGAGCTGCGCGACGTGGCCAAGGAGGAGAAATATGACGGAGCAATAGAGGGGCAGCTGAAGGATATGGAGGAATCCCTCAAGAAGGAGAAGGAGGACGACCTGCAGAAGCACCGCACGGAGGTGTGCGAGATGCTGAAGAGCGAGATATTGAACCGCTATTATTACGACGAAGGCCGTATTCAAGGTGCCCTGAAGAGCGACAAGGTGCTGCTGCGTGCCCTTGAGGAGTTGAAGAAATAAGCCATGCTGCCTGCAAGGGTACATAGGGCCATATTCATAGTGCTGCTCGCCGTCCTCGGCGCATCGATGGTGACGTCGGTGTTCCTGGCCAACCTGGCGTGGGTGCTCCTTGGCGCCAACTGGCTCCTTGAAGGGCGGTGGCGCGAGAAGTGGCAGATGGGTAAAGAAAGCCGTCTGCTGCATGCCGTCGTGGGGCTGTACCTTATGATGCTTGTAGGCATGCTGTGGACCGCCGATACAGCGGTGGGGTGGGACACGCTGCGCGTGATGCTGCCCCTGCTGTGTGTGCCCTTGGTCTTGCTAACCACGCGCCCCCTTGCCGGCAACGCCCGCCGCGGGGTGCTGGCGGTATATGTTCTTACTGTCTTTGCGGTGACGGTCATCGGCGTCGTGCGCTGGCTCACCATCCCAGACCTGCCGCACCGCGACATAGTGCCGTTCATCTCCCACATCCGCTTCGCCCTCAACTGCTGTGTGGTGATATACCTATGCGTGGGTGTTCTGCTTGGCTCCGGGCCGAAGCCGCTGCGGTGGGGTGCCGCTCTGCTGATGGTGTGGATGTTGGCGTTCTTGGTCGTCATACACTCTTATACCGGCATTGTTGTGCTGGCCGTTGTGTCGTTTGTCATGCTGCTGACCAGGTGGCGCCGCTGGCAGCTCGTCGCCGTGTGGGTGCTGCTTGTGGGTGGCATCGTGGGGGCTGTGGCCTACGAAGTGAGTAACTATTACAGAATGGTGCCCATGACCTGGGAGCCTTTGCGTGAGGCCACCGTCAACGGTAGGCCCTACTACCATGCGCAGGACGGCATCATCGAGAATGGCAACTATGTGAACAATTATGTGTGCGACGAGGAGCTGCGTGCCGAGTGGAACCGCCGCAGTGCTATGGAATATGATGGTAATGTGCCGAGTGGCTACAGCGTCAAGTCCACGCTTGTGCGCTACCTCAACGGCCTCGGGCTGACGAAGGACAGCGTCGGCGTGGCCGCCCTCATTCCGGCTCAGGTGGCTTCGATAGAGAGCGGCGTGGCCAACCCGGCCTATGAGTGCAGCAACCCGTTGCGCAAGATGGTGTACACCGCCCTGCTGGAGCGCGAGTTCTACGTGCACACTAACGCTGTTGCAGGCTTCACCATGCTGCAGCGCATCGAGATGTGGCGCGCCGCCGTGCATGTCATAGGGGAACACCCATCGTTTGGTGTAGGCACTGGCGATGTCATCGGTGCCATGGACGATTACCTCACAGCCAACAACAGCGAGCTTGCCGGGCGTCGCATGAACTGCCACAATCAGTATCTTGGCATCATGGCAGCGCTTGGCATCATAGGGTTCTCCTTGGTCCTCATCCTCGTGTTGCGTGCCTTGTTCCCGCTGCGCCGCCTTCGCTCCGCCATGCCAGGCACATTGATGCTTCCGTGGACTCTCACCGTCCTCATCTCCATGTGCACCGAGGACACCCTCGCCACCCTCGCCGGCATCCTCTTCTGCACCTTCTTTTTGGCCTTCAGAAGGCCGGTGTGAAAAATATTTTTCTCCATATCGCAAAAAGTTAGTATCTTTGCACAACTTTTGTTGATTGAATTATTAACCCTAAAACAAAGACAATATCATGAGCAAAAAGTTTATCTGCCCCGTGTGCGGCTATGTCTATGAAGGCGATGAGATGCCCGAGAAATGCCCCATCTGCGGCAAACCCATGCAGGAAGTGAAAGAAGACATCAAGACTTGGGCCGCCGAGCATATCGTAGGCGTTGCCAAGGATGCCCCTGAAGACATTAAGATGGACCTCCGCGCCAACTTTGAGGGCGAGTGCAAGGAAGTGGGTATGTACCTGGCCATGGCCCGTGTGGCGCACCGCGAAGGCTATCCCGAGGTGGGCCTGTACTGGGAGAAGGCCGCCTATGAAGAGGCCGAGCACGCCGCCAAGTTCGCCGAACTGCTGGGCGAGGTGCTGACCGACAGCACCAAGGAGAACCTCAAGATGCGTGTGGATGCCGAGTATGGTGCCACCGCCGGCAAGACCGACCTCGCCAAGCGTGCTAAGGCCCTTAACCTCGACGCCATCCACGACACCGTCCACGAGATGGCTCGCGACGAGGCTCGCCACGGCAAGGCCCTCGAAGGCTTGCTCAACCGTTACTTCAACAAGTAAACCCTCTCATGTCGTTCCGCACCACCATATCATATATTTTCTTTCCGCTGACCGTTTGGTACGCGGTGGGGATCTGGTTCCGGAACTTATTTTACGCCGTCGGCATCAAGAAGCAGGAGGCTCCCCACATCACCACCATCGGTGTGGGGAACCTCTCCACCGGCGGCACAGGCAAGACCCCCCATGTGGAGTACCTCTTGCGCCTGTTGGCCGACAAGTACCCCACCGCTGTGCTCAGCCGGGGCTACAGACGCGCCAGCCGTGGTTTCGTCCTTGACGACGGCAGCCATGACACCTCGCTTCTTGGCGACGAACCCGCCATGATGGCCGCCAAGTTCCCGCAGGTGCAGGTGGCAGTCTGCGAGAAGCGCGTGGAAGGCGTGCGCCGCCTTATGGCGTTGGAACGCGTGGAGAAGCAGGGCGATGAGGAGGTGCATGTCTCCGCAGCCCCGCAGCTGGTCATCCTCGACGACGTCTTCCAGCACCGCGCCATCAAGCCGAGCATCAACATCCTGCTCACCGAGTACGGGCACCCGTTCTTCCGCGACCGTATCCTGCCTTATGGCAACTTGCGCGAGTTCAAGAGTGCACGCCTGCGCGCGGGCATCGTCATTGTCACCAAGTGCCCCGCCGTGCTCAACCCCGTCGAGAGGCACAACATGATAAACGACCTGCGCTTGCAGAACTACCAGAAGGTCTTCTTCTCATACCTCAAGTATGGCGCCCTGCTGACCCTCGGCGGCCAGCCCGCCGGTGTGGATCTGCGCCGCGTGGACAACGTGCTTGCCGTCACCGGCATAGCGCATCCAGAGCCGATGCTTGCCGAGTTGCGCCGCAGCACCAAAGTGCACCACATGGCCTTCGCCGACCACCACGCCTTCAGCGCGCACGACATAGCGCGCATCCGCGACACCTTCGCCGCCCTGCCGGGCTCTAACAACATCATTGTCACTACCGAAAAGGATGCCGTGCGGCTGCGCGGCAAAGCCGAGGGACTGCCTGTCTGCGTGCTCCCAGTCGAGGTGGCTTTCCACAAAAGCGCCGAACGCGACTTCGACTACCTTCTGGAGTCCACCGTCCGCGAGAACATCTCTTTCCTCAGCAAGTTGAGTATCTGGAGCTGAGCCTCAGAAGCCCATGCCGAACATGTGCCAGTAGCTGGCCTCCAGGTCGGCCCAAGCGGCACGCGTGTTGTCGTACACCTGCTGCGTGTAGGCGTTGAGCTGCTTGGTCCCTTTTGAAGGGTTCTTCATGACTTTTATCTCGTCTTCAAGGGATTTCAGCCCGCTGAATGCGGCACCCTCATGGTGCATGACGGCGGCCATGTGCTGCTTCTTGGTGCGCTGCCAAGCCACCGTGGCCAGTTTGTTGGCGCGGCGGTACTGCCACAGCCACGACTCCTCGTCGTATTTCTTCTGGCCGCAACGGCTGAAAGCCTCGGGCAACGTCGTGGTGCCGCAGAACACCGGTATGTGCGGGCTCTGCGCCGGGTTGTCGACCGACATCCAGCAGATGCCGCCCACCTGGTCGGGCAGCCAGTCGCGCAGCTGCGCCACCCACGAATAGGAGCACCACGCCACGCTCACCGTGCGCTGGAACTCCACGGTGCCGGGAGCCAGCATGTTCAGCGTCTGCTGCATGGTGGAGGTCATCCATGGGTTGGCCACAGGGCTGACGACGGTGTCTTTGTATGTGCTGCCGTCGTCGCGCTTGCGCGTCACCACCACCTTCAGGTTCTTCGTCATGTCTTTGTCAGTGCCCTCGTAGGTGGAGCGCAGCAGGTTCATCACGTCGGTCACGTCCACCTGCGCGTCGGGTTTCACTGAGAAGGGCAGCTCCTCCATGTCGTAGGTGAACCCCTGCGATGGGGCCAGTGCATTGAAGATGAACCACTCGCGTTCGCGGAAGTTGCGGCCGTTGGCCCACGGTGTGTTGAAGGCTTTCCAGAAGACGAACTCGCCCTCGCCGTCCCACAGGCCGTAGCGTTTCGCCACCTCCTCCACGTTGTCCGAGCACATGAAGTATTCGGGGTTGTCGCGCTGCAGACGTCCTATGCGCGGAATGTTGCAGCTCACGGCCACGTGGTCGTCCGGCACGCGCTGTGCCGCCCACACGCCGCCTATCTTGTCCTTGCCCTCGCCCAGTATCTCCATCTGCCACACCTCCTTGCGGTCGGCTATGGTGATGCACTCGCCCCCGTCGCCGTAGCCGTACTTGGCCACTAGCTGCGCAATGAGCCTTATGGCCTCCCTCGCCGTCGAGCAGCGCATCAGGGCCACGCGCTGCAGCTCCTCAATGAGGAACATGCCGTTCTCGTTCACCAGCGTGTCGGGCCCGCTGAAGGTGCTCTCGCCGATGGCCAGCTGGCGCTCGTTGAGGCAGGGGTAGGCTGTGTTGAGGTAGGCGTAGGTGGCCTCGCTCATGGCAATGGAGCCCGCGTTGCGCACCCCCGTGGTGTCGGCGGCGCCGACGGTGTGCAGCGTTCCCTTGCGCACGGTGTGCTTGCGCCCTTTCTCGGCCTTCTGCGCCGGCTCTATGCTCATCCACGTGCGGTAGCGCCCGTCGCAGGTGTGCGACGTGATGACGCTCCCGTCGGTCGAGGCGCGCTTGCCGACCATTATCGATGTGCAGCTTTCCTTGTGGTTCACCTGCCCCGCCGCCAGCAGTGGCACGAGGACAAACAGCAGTGTTACTATCTTTTTCATAATTCGGTGTCTCTCTTTTGCGGTGCAAAGATACGAATAATAATCCAAACGGGCTCTTCCGGGTTGAAAAAAGTTCCGTTTCGGGTCCTTTTTGCGTCGTTTTTGACACGGAGTCCCTACGGAGCCCCTACGGACCCCCTTCGGCCGTTCTTCAGTGGAAGGCCGTAGAGGGGCCGTAGGAAGGCCGTAGGGGGGCCGTACCGGCTCCGTGGGGTCAGAGGTGTTCCCGCGCCCTGCCTACAGGCGCCAACGCCGATTCCGCAGCATTGCAAAGTCATACAGGGCTTTGCTGGAACGTCAGGAATCGATGCTGGTCATTATTGATGGTGTAAATGCATCCGCCGCACAATAAAAGCGGGCGGGTGTCGTTATGATGCTAAAAACGTAAAGGATAATGATTACCATAGGCATTACAGGGACGCTGGGCGCCGGCAAGGGCACCATCGTCGACTATCTGGTCAAGAACCGCGGCTTTGTGCACTACAGCGTGCGCGCCTTCATCACCGAGGAGATCAAGCGCCGCGGCCTCGACGTGAACCGCGACACGATGACCGCCGTGGGCAACGACCTGCGCGCGCAGCATACGCCGTCCTACATCGTCGAGGAGCTCTACCGCCAGGCGTCGGCGTCGGGCTGCAACTGCATCATCGAGAGCGTGCGCACCCCCGGCGAGGTGGAGGCCCTGCGCGGCAAGCCGAGTTTCTACCTCTTCGCCGTCGACGCCGACCCCAAGGTGCGCTACGAGCGCGCCGTGCTGCGCGGTTCGGAGACCGACCACGTGTCCTACGAGACCTTCATCGCCAACGAGCAGCGCGAGATGGACAACAGCGACCCCAACAAGCAGAACCTCAAATACTGCATCGAGAACGCCGACTTCCGCTTCGACAACGGCGGCACCTTCGAGGATCTGAACAAGCAGGTGGAGGAGGTGCTGCAGCAGATTACATACCACCGCCCGTCGTGGGACGAGTATTTCATGGAGCTGGCCAACACGGCCTCCAAACGCGCCACCTGCGACCGCGGCCGCTCGGGCTGCGTGATAGTGAAGGACCGCCAGCTGCTGGTGACGGGTTATGTGGGGTCGCCCGCAGGCCTGCCGCACTGCGACGAGGTGGGCCACCTCTTCCGCCAGACCATCGACGCCGACGGACATATTTCCACCCACTGCGTGCGCACCGTGCATGCCGAGCAGAACGCCATCTGCCAGGCCGCCCGCCGCGGCATCGCCCTCGACGGCGCCACGCTCTACTGCCGCATGACGCCCTGCCGCACCTGCGCCATGCTCATCATCAACTGCGGCATCAAGCGCGTGGTGTGCGAGCGCAAGTACCATGCCGGCGCCGAGAGCGAGGAGCTCTTCCGCCAGGCAGGCGTGCAGCTGGAGTTCTTCCACGACGAGGTGCAGCAGTACGCCAACCAGTAAAGGTTATAGGTTAAGGGTTATTGGTTATAGTTTTTTGAGCATCGGCGAGCGGCTCATGTCCGTCGGGTTGGTGCCGGGCACTCCTTCGGGCACCGGCATGCCGAGTTTCTTGAAATGCTCTTGCCAGTACTGTGGCAGGTTCCCGTCCTTGTCGCGCCAGTTCATGGGTGCTGAAGGGAAAAGGTCGCCGAAAGCAGCCTGTATCAGTTCCGAACAGTAGTAGGCGCCGTTGTCGGGCAGGAAGGCGCTGTCGTAGGGTTTGCCGATGAGTCTTGTGGCACGGGCGATGACCTCTGCGGTGTCGAAAGGTGCGGTGAGGCGGTATATGTCTGGGTAAGGCTTTCCGCTGCTCTCCTGCCGCCGTAGGAAAGGGCGCCGGCTGACGCCGTGGCGCTGCGTGGCGTCGACTATCCATACGGTATCGCCGACTTCAGCAACCAGTGCCACGTGGGAGTACTCGCCCGTGCTCTCGCGCACGGCGCTGCCCATGCCGGCGGTGTCGCTGTAGAAAAGCAGGTCGCCGGGCCGCAGTGCCTGCTGCTGGGCTAACACGGTGTTGCCAATCAACAGTATAATGATTAGAAGTCGTTTCATTTCGGGAAGCAAAGATACAAAATAAATACCACATGTCGCGAAAAATGTGTACTTTTGCAGCCGCAATATGGAGAACAACAACACCTCAAAGATGGGCATCGGGGGTCTGCTGCGGCGCTTGCTCCCCTTTGTGACGCCCTACCGCTGGCTGCTTGTGGCTACGCTGACACTGACCTTCCTCGGCTCGCTGATGGCGCAGGTAAACGCCGTGGTGCTGGACCGTGCGGTAGACCGCATCAACGCCCTGCTGCACCTCGACGGGGGCTTCCAATGGGCCGAGGCGGCACGCATACTGGTCATCATCAGCGCCGTGCTGCTTGGCAAGGAGGTGCTGGCGGCGCTGGTCACCTTCGGACAGCGCATCTTCGGCGAGAAGATTCGCATCAACGTCAGCCGCGACCTCTCGCTGCGCGTGGTGGACCGCATACTGACCTTCCGCATGGCCTTCTTCAGCCGGGACGGCAACGAGCCCGGCAAGCTGCAGACGCGCATCGACCGCGGCATCATGAGCCTCAGCAACACCGTCAAAAACTTCTTCATCGACATTCTGCCCCTCTTTACCAGCGCCGTGCTGGCCCTGGTGCTGATGTACGCCGCCAACGTGTATGTTGGCCTGGTGGCCACGGCCATCATCCCTGTCTACTTCTGGATCACCACCGTGCAGGGGCGGAGGATGAAGGGCTGGCGCCACCGCGTCTTCGGCACCCACCAGCAACTCAGCCACGGCATACTGAACATCATAGAGAGCATGGGCGTCATCAAGTCGTTCAACCGCGAGCGCGTGGAGGCCGACAAGCAGGCCGCGCTGCAGGAGCAGAGCACCGACCAGCAGATGCAGACGCGCCGCATCTCGTTCCTCTACGAGGGTCTCAAGACCTTCGTGGAGCAGATAGGCACCGTGCTCATCATCATCCTGACGGCCTATCTGGTGCTTGTCAACTACCCCGGCATGTCTATTGGTAAAATCATGTACCATGTGATGCTCTTCGCCAACGTCAGCGCCCCCATCCGCCAGCTGCACCGCATCTACGACGACCTCAACGACGCGCTGGTCTACGCCGAGGGCTTCTTCGGCCTGCTCGATGCCGACGCCGAGGTGGAAAAAAGTGGAGAGTGGAAAGTGGAGAGTGGAGAGCGGGTGCAAGGGCGCTTCGAGCTGCGCAATGTGGAGTTCACCTACCCCAGCGGCACCCATGCCCTGCGCGACCTCACCATGACCATAGAGCCCGGCCGCACCACCGCCCTCGTGGGCCTCAGCGGCGCAGGCAAGAGCACCATAGTGAACCTGCTGGACAAGTTCTACGCCCCCGACAGCGGCAGCATCACCCTCGACGGCGTGCCCCTCGGCGAGTGGGACACCCAGGTGCTGCGCGACAACATAGGCCTCGTGCTGCAGAAGAACCACATCTTCAGCGGCACCATCGAGGAGAACATACGCTACGGACGCCCTGACGCAACCCGCGACGAGGTGATAGAAGCCGCCCGCAAGGCCTACATCTACGACCAGGTGATGGCCCTGCCGGACGGCTTCGACAGCAACGCCACGCAGCTCAGCGGCGGCCAGCAGCAGCGCATAGCCATAGCCCGCATGTTCCTCAAGGACCCGCCCATCATCTTCCTCGACGAGCCCACGGCCAGCCTCGACGCCATAGCCACCGAGCAGATCAAGAACAGCATAGACGCCATCAAGCAGGGGCGCACGGTGATCGTCATCAGCCACAACATAGGCCAGATTATCGACAGCGACTGCCTCTATGTGCTCGACACAGGCCACTGCGTGCAGCACGGCACCCCGCAGGAGGTATACCGCCAGGGCGGCCTCTACAAGGAGATCTTCGACGCCTCGGCGCGCAGCATGAACGTAGACAAGATTGCCGACACGCTGGCATGATTTTTCAGACGCGTGATGCAATAATATGTAGCGAGGTGCGTTAATTGTGGAAAAAAAAAGGAACTGAATTGGCTGCAGAGTACGAATACCATACCCTTGACAACGGGCTGAGGATAATCTTCAGCCACACGCCGTCGCGTGTGGTATACAGCGGCGTGTACATAAATGTGGGCAGCCGTGACGAGATGGGGGCCGACGAGGGCATGGCGCACTTCATCGAGCATTCGCTTTTCAAGGGCACCACCCACCGCAAGGCGTACCACATACTGAACCGCATCGACGGGGTGGGTGGCGAGCTCAACGCTTTCACCACCAAGGAGGAGACCTGTGTCTACGCCACCTCGCTGGCCGAGCACCTGCCACGCTGTCTGGAGCTCTTTGCCGACATATTGTTCCACTCCACCTTCCCCGAGGCGGAGATTGAGAAAGAGCGCGAGGTGGTGATTGAGGAGATCAACAGCTACAGCGACTTGCCTGCTGAGCTTATCTTCGACCAGTTCGAGGAGCTGGCCTTCGAGGGGCATCCGCTGGCACACAACATTCTGGGCACCAAGCGCAATGTGCGCCGCTTCACGCCCGAGCGGCTGCGAGGTCACATGGAACACAACTACACGCCGTCGCGTATGGTGATAAGCGTGGTGGGCGATGTGGAATTCAGCCGGCTGGTGCGCATGTGCGAGCGTTATTTCGGCGCTTTCGGCAACCATGCGTCGGCGGTGGACCGCGGTGCAAAGCCGGTCTTCCGCAACTTCGAGCGCACAGTGCACAAGCGTACGCACCAGGCACATATACTCATAGGCTGCGAGGCTCCGGACATCTATAACGCCGACAAGACGGCCTTCACACTGATAAACAACATACTCGGTGGCCCGGCGATGAACTCGCGCCTCAATGTGTCTGTCCGTGAGCGCTACGGCTTCTGCTACAGCGTGGAGTCGCAGTATGTGCCGTTCTCCGACACAGGCCTGTTCTATATCTACGCCGGTGTCGACCTCGACGCGCAGGAGCGTGCCATAGGGCTCATACGCCGCGAGCTGGAGCGTATGGCCTCGGTGCGGCTCACCCAGCAGCAGCTGCGGCAGGCGCAACGTCAGTTCATAGGCCAGATGGCCATCAACAACGACAACGGCAGCAACGAGATGCAGAGTATCGGCAAGGCATGCCTCAACTTCGAGCATGTCGACACCATGGAGGAGATGAACGCCGACATCATGAACCTCACGCCCGACGAGGTGCTGCGTGTGGCCCAGAGCCGCTTCGCTCCCGACGGCATCAGCGTGCTGATCTATAACTGAACGCTAAACATCAAATACTGAATACTAAAACAAGGAATATGAAACCCATCGTAAGCATTATCATGGGCAGTACCAGCGACCTGCCGGTCATGGAGAAAGCCTGCCAGTTCTTCGAGGAGATGGAGATACCCTTCGAGGTTAATGCCCTCTCCGCCCACCGCACCCCCGCCGAGGTGAGCGACTTCGCCCGTGGCGCCGCTGCACGCGGCATCAAGGTCATCATCGCCGGCGCCGGAATGGCGGCAGCCCTGCCGGGTGTCATTGCCGCCGAGACGCCCCTGCCGGTCATCGGCGTGCCCATCAAAGGCTCCTGTCTTGAGGGACTCGACGCCACCTTCGCCATCATGCAGATGCCTCCGGGAATACCCGTGGCCACGGTGGCTATCAACGGCGCACAGAACGCCGCCATCCTCGCCATGCAGATGCTCGCCCTCGGCGACGAGGCTATGATGCAGAAGCTTGTGGCTTACAAGGCCGGTCTGAAGAAGAAGATCGTCAAAGCCAACGAGGAACTGGCGAAGCTGGAATACAAGTTCAAGTGCTGAACACAGCCTGTGTAGAGCAAATAAAAAGCCCTCCGTCGCAGGAGGGCTTTCTGTTTATGGCCGTCGCTGTAGCGGAGTAGCCTCTTCGGCGGCCTGTGGCAATGGCTCGTCCTCGTCGGTGGAGTAGGGGAGGGGGGTGTGTTTGTAGAGCGACAGCAGGTTGTTGTTCAGCGCCAGCTCCACCTCGCGCATGGTGCGCTCTATCTTGTCGGGCTTCAGTTGGCACTCCCAGACGACGATGACCTGCCAGCCGTTGTCCTGCAGCAGGGCGTAGTTGCGCTGGTCGCGCTCTTGGTTGCGGCCTATTTTCTCCAGCCAGAAGCTGCGGTTGGTCTGCGGAATCTTGCAGCAGGCAGAGTTTTCAATTTGTGCGGCCGGAGGACGCACACCGTGTCCGTGCCAGAAGCACCCGTTGACGAATATCGCCGTGCGGTAGGGCCGCAGCACGATGTCTGGCTTGCCGGGGACACTCTTGACGTTTAATCTGTATCTATATCCATGCCCCCACAGCCACCGCCGCACCAGCAGCTCCGGCTTCGTCCCCTTGCCCTTGATATGCGACATGCACCTATGTCGCTGCTCCGGTGTCATCGTGTCGGTCATAAGATAATGAATTTGATATTCATTTTTGACAATGAAATTGTTTGATTCTGCTTGTCCGGCAAATTACCAGCAAATTAAAAAGTATTATGCTTAACATTGTATTTCAGCACATTACGCCTATTGGTTTGGAGTCGACTCATATCTCCGGCAAATTACCAGCAAATTAGAATGTATTTTATCTAGTCCTGTTTATCAACGTATTACATACACTTAATCGAAATTGCATCATGTCTCTGGCAAATTACTGGCAAATTAAACTGACGCCCAAATGGGAACATATCGCATATATCTTTTGGCGGTCTGAGGATCAAGTGGTTTAATCATTCTCCTATCCACAGCTTCTTTTATCAGACGCGAAATACTCCCAGCAGAGGTTTCTTTCAAGCCGAACCTATCTCTTAACGATGCGTTTGTCATTGTATCACCTTGGATAAACATTAGACAGGTATGCAAATAGCACGACCATATTTTGTCATCCATGGGGATGTTTTTAAACTCCATCTCAGAAAACAACGTCACTTTTGTCGACTCCTCGAAAATTTCTATTCTCGGAGCCGGAAGAAATTGACTCTCACAAGCCAGAACCATTCTATCCCACCCACGACCCAACTCTTCGCATATTTTCATCCTGCGCATTATTGAAGCCAACCTCTCGTTTCTTGACTTTGGAGGATTATCAATAATTCTCATTATGTCAACTAACGGTGTACCAGGGTTTGTCACTTCCAGTCTGTTATCAAATATTTCTACTACGGGTCCTGCTCCCGTAATATATAAATCTTGATGGACAAGACTATTTGCCACCGCTTCTCTTACAGATGGCAAAGGAAATATACTTTTGGTTGTCAGTGTTACAGCACTTGAATCCTCGCTGCTCGGCAAAAGAGCTCCCACATACCGTACAATATCCTCGAAACAAACGGCATATCCCGCATTGAAGGACTCTTCTTTTTGTATAAACAGCCGGTTTCTTCCTTGATACTGGACTACTCGCATGGTCTTTCTCCCCAATCGTGGAAAAGCATTGAGATCTCTGGCAAAAAGTATTGCGCCCAAGTTAGTGATACCGAAAAGGCCGTTATCAAGGTGTATGGCAAGCCCATCTTCTGTCAGGTAATGCATAACTTCGCTCTCCTCTGTTGGTTGTGGCAGCTTCAACATGGAGAAATATGCATCAACATTCAGTAACTGAAGCACATTCGCATACCGCAAATCCTTGAGACAACAAACATCTTCGAAATGATTGTTACGCAACTTGTCCCATAGCTGTGTCGTCAGCGCAGGGAAATCATGCAACTTCTTGGTGTAGCTACCACTACGGATATATTCAGTCTTCTCAAATGCGACGGGGGTGTTCAATGCTTTGTTAATCCTGATCAACTCCACATGTTGCCCATCCACTTCGGTTTCCAGAAACTCGAAGTCGGCATTCTTCGACAGCATGACTCTGAGCCAGTTCTCCAATTCTTGCTGACCTTTTTTTTGTAATGGCAAACGTACGGTGGTACCAATGATTTCATGTGTGGTGTCATCCACACCCCATACCATATAGGCAAAATCCCTGTCTTTCTGTGTCGCGGTGTTTGCCAGAGCGCTAATGTCTTCACCGATCATTTTAGGCTCGCAATTGTTATGCTTAAACTCTACCCATCCTGTTTCCTTGGGCAGCTTGCATAACTCCTTTACAAGAATATCAATATTTGCCTCCATGGCTTATATGTTTTTTATTGGACTTGCTTCTCAATTTTTGTTTGGCTAGCAAATTACAAGCAAATTAGAATAAAACTCACTTAATACTGTTTTTCAGCATATTACATATATTTCCCTTGAATTGTATCATGTCTTTGGCAAATTACAGGCAAATTAAACGGCCCCCATATGGGACAATTGTTCTGGTAGTTCATTTTGATTGACATTATTCATTAATTCTTCCCAGGTGGCGAACCATGGGGCTGTGGTTTGCTTGCCTCGAGCGAGGGTGGAGAGATTGTTGTAGTCTTTTGATTGTGTGGTATCGAAAGTATAGACGAGGTAGTAGTCGTGACCAAGAGATTCGAAGCCTTTCTTTTTCAGGGTTTCTTTCGACATGAAACGAGGCCCTATGCTTTTTAGTTTGAACAAGGTGCCGTTTATGCCATTGTGCAGCATTACATAACGGGCATTCAATGCCTTTGGCGGTAGCACTATGGCGCCAGCATCCTCACCTGTACGCAGGTAACACAGGCCAAGTTCTTTCATCTTGGCCATCTTCTCTTTGTTGGCAAAGTTGACCAGCACCACGTCGTCGGGGTCTTGGTAATCAAGTCCGTGCTGCGGAGCCACTTTTTTATACAAGTAGTTCTGCATCCGCTTACGGTTGAGCCAGTCCTCAATTTGAGCCCGCAGCATCTGTTCGCTGTCGCTGGGGTCGACGATGATATCCTCCGAGGGCCTAAGCGGAAAGGCACCGATACCTATTTCTTTGATGGATTTATAATAGTGCGACTGTTCGAATTCTTTCTTTGTATAACTGCCTGGGAAGAGCACGTAGCCTCCGATGACCTCGCGTTTGGGCTTTTGATTGTTGGGGTCAATATAATATATGGCGTCACGATATCGGTGCATTTGGTCGATGGCATCCGTTGGTGGCACGTCCAGGTCGTCGATGCGGCTGTCGTTGATGCGGTATTTTGCATCAAAAAGGAAAGTGTACTGTATGCCTTTCTGTCGCTTGGTCAGGCGAAGTACAATGTCGGGACGCTGCTGTGTGGTGAAGGTTGTGGTGCCACTGATGGCCGATACCACTTTCCCATTGTCTTCTTTCACAGGGGCATTGTACATCACCGAGGCCAGTTCCACGTTGTCGTCGGTCTTCAGGAAAGTCACCTCGGAGTGCGTACCCCAGCTGAGGTCCCTGACAAATTGTGGAGTCAGTTTGCTTCCTTTGTAATGGGCTGTAGCCTTATCCTTCAGTATATCGGCAACAATGTTCTTCACTTTCAAGAAACACCAGATCTCGTAAAGCGTGGCGATGTCCTTTGTTTCCAGTTTATTCACGCCCTCTTCCAGTTCGTATCCGCACATCAGTTCTATCCATTTCTGATAGATAGTGCGGTAGTGTGTCGATTTCTTCATCACGAGCGACTCCTGCGAGAAGCCCTTGAATGTTCCAATAGTGCGGAAGAATGGATGGCTGTTCAGGCGATGCAGTTCTTCACTCATTTCGGTCAGTTGCGACTCTAGCCGCTTTGACCTTGAGACGGTGTTCCGTATATGTTGACTTACAATGGAGAACCGTTGCAGTGTCTCTCGCATAACGAATTTCAAAAAACGGTTCTCAATGGTGTCGTTGGTGTGGCACAATTCGCGTGTGCGGTAGCGGTGGGTCGGGTCGTTCTCAAACTCGCGGTATTCGTTTTCCAGTTCGTTGTCGAGCCATCGCAGCCGGTCGGCACGTTCATAAACGACACGCTCCTGGAGCTTTCTTTTGGGAGAGTTGATAATCTGACGACAGGCTCGGGTGATGTCAGAGAAGCACGACTGGAATATCTGCCACCATATCAGGTCGGTTGAGTCACCTGCTTGCGTACGGAAGTTCAGATAGGTCTCGCGCATAAAGGCAAACGAGAGCATACTGTATTCCTGCTCGATGTCACGGATAATCCACTTCATATCCGAACGGTAATCCATCTTGTAGCTCAGTACCTCAGTGGAGAAGCGCAGACTTTTAGGTTTGCCATCTTTGCGATAATCCAGACAGATGTCGGTCTTGCCCACCTGGTTGCCGAAGGTGACAGCACCAAACAGCAGGTTCTTGTCGCTGCTCAACTGATGGTCTTTAGTCACATTGGAGAACCTCAGCGACATATCGCTCACGTCGTCGCTGCCTTTTATAAGGATAGGATATTGTGTGTTCTCAAAGAAGACGGCCTCACGATTGAATTGCTGCAGGCTGCTTTCGTGACCAGCGAAAGCAAAGCGGGTGTCTGGCTGTGTGGTGATGAATTCCGCCGTCAGTTTCTCGTCGCCCCGCTGCACACGGAGGTTCTCCACAGCCTTCCTTATGCGGTCAAGTGTCTTGTCGCACGAGAAGCGGAGGCGGACATCATCGTTCCATACCTCGAAATTGAATATGTTGCCGTCGGTCGACATCAGCCCCAGTAGGAAACAAAATGTTCACGTTCAAGGGTGCGGCACATAGAAGCGATCTTCTTCTCCGTCTGGGTGTCGTTGCCTAAGTGGTTGCGGACGATAGCACGCAGACATGTCAGCAGATTGAGAGGGTCGCCATCAGTGTCGGCGGTGATATGGGCGGCGGCGATGCGTGGGTCGTTTTCGTCAATGCCCAGGCGCTGGTCGTCGCCCTCGATGCGTGAAAGTATCTTCATCAGTGTGAACCCATCCAATGCCGTCGTCAAGGAGAAATTCTCTCCAGCCAGTTCCTTGTTGGCGGCCACATACAGCATCGCTTCGTTGGCGGCACGATAGCCCAACTTGAAGGGTGTATCTTCCAACAGGGCGTTTACATCTTTCAGATATTCCACCACTTTTGCGCTGTCGATGTCGTCCTTCACCTCCGAGGCTTTCTGCGGACGGTTCACCAGCAGTGCGTTGAAGTCAGTCAGCAACGGGAAGGCTTCGGTCTCGCCCGACAGGAACTTGTCGTAGTCCACTTCGTTCATCTCTACCGACATGGCGCGGTCGAGTACCTTGCGTGAGAACGAAAACGTAGTCTCGTCCATATTCACGGTACCCATCACCATTAAGTTTGGCGGGAGGGTGAGACCTTTCTCATAGAACTGCACAGCCAGCGGATTCTTGTCGATGGGGTCAGCCTCACCGAATAAGTGCTTTAGCATATTCTTGCCGACTGTCTCGCCAAAGTCCTTAAAAGGTTTTATAATGGGGTCTGTAATATAGTTGCCTTCGCTGTCGGTAGAGCGTGATTCTATGGCGCTGAGGAACTCGGCGAAATACTCTTCTACGGGAGCCAGATTCATCTCATCGAGGCAGAGGAAGTAAGGCGTGTTCTTGTTTTGCCATGCCTTAACGATAAACTCCACGAAAGGCGTGAACTCGTATTTCTTCGAGATATTGGAGTAGAATCCTACTACATCCATCGAGTTGTGCCAGTTCGGCTTCACCTGAATCAACTCGAAGTTCTCCGGCCGGTTGTCGTTCCAACGGTCGCTATCGTCGGCATAGTGCTGTGTGGTTGTCGCCTGTGCCAGTTTTCTCACAATCCTGCTCTTTCCCGTCCCCGAAATTCCCGCCAGCAACATAAACGGCTTCGTCCGCAGGGCGGTAATATATTGGCGGTGTCTGTTTTGTATTTGTGGTTTGCTTGTGGAGTTATTGTGATAAATGTTGTTTGAGATTTGAGGAAGTTGAGGGGGCTTCACACTAAAAGGAATTTGAGCTCCCGAATAATCAAAAAACGACCAATCATCCTTATTTGTTTCCAAACAAAGATACTGGTTTTGGTACTGGCTTACTTTAGTTATCCATTGATTAACATATTCCTCTACCCTGTGTGTTGTATTATCAAAACTAGCAATCAGGTATTTCCCTCTTGCCCAACCAGCATTCAATCGATTGCTTTGGGAAAACAATTGCCCACGCCTTATTGTGGTATACAAATCTTGCTGAGTAGCACTTGCATCATTGTTGTACCCCATAGCAATTAGCCGTTGTACTATTTCGTCTTTTGTCATAGGTTCTACTTTATTATCTTATATTTATCAATTATTTCCTCCACTCTCCCATGTATCTCATTTCCTCTCCAATTGTATGCTCTGTAGACACCATCGTCTCCTTGTAGAAACAGCACCTGGTTTTCCTCTTTCTCCGCCAACAATTTCCATCCCTCTAAACATGCAGCCAACGAATGCGAACGATGTTTTGAACACATGATAAAGTTTGCTTTCTTCCATTGAGCAGAAGATCTATTGTTAACCTGCTCTGCCAAAAGACTTCTAGCATCAATACTAGTGAAAGTGTTTGGTACTGTTTGGGCGCCAATAGGATTACATCCATTCTTCTCAAGTGCCCTTTGTATAGTCATCCCTTCCATATGTCATAATTATTTTTTGTTAATGGAATGTTTGCTGAAGCTCCCAACGGAAAACCCATAAGGTATTCTGCATTTGATGGACTTGGCCTCTCAAATACCTTTACAAAGTTTCTACACCCCTGATGCTTCATCATTGATGGTGCAGCGTAATTTGCCATTGTCGTTGGCGTATGCACATAGCCAAAATTCTCCCCATAGGTTCTTTTCATCCATGTTGTTTCTCTGACAAATACCTTGTCTATTTCTTCCTTGTTGGCGACAGGAGAAGAATACTTATTATCCAGATGTCTATTGACAAGAATTCTAAACACAGTTGCGGCCACATATGGAGACTGAGCGTTTCCAACAGCTTTTAATTGTTCGCGGCGATTCGTTACGACAACAGGTTGTCCTAACTCATTGGGTGATTTTATCCAGCCAGATGCTCTCAATTTTGGAAGGCTTGTTATATGATTCGCTAGTTTCTTAAAAACAGTCCTGTCTTTAACAGCCAGTAACCAGAAACGATCTCTTCGATGATCACCACCAAGTTCTCCGCAAGATAGCCCGCACAATTCTACGATATAACCCACGGATACTAAATCCTCCTTGGCTTTTGTAAGTGCTTTTAAGGTGACATTCTCTCCAAAAACCATAGGCGCTTCTGATTCTTGTACAAATCGGAACATTTCCGGCCAAAGATTTTTTTCTTCAATGTTTTTTCCATGTGCAGCATGACTGAAGGCTTGACAGGGGAATCCTCCACATAATACATCAAACTTTCCCTTAAAATCCTCCCCGTTTAACTTGGTAATATCACCAAAAATTGGGAAGGAATTCATCCAGCCATCATTCTGCCTCTGTTTAAGTACAGTTTGGCAATAAGAATCTATCTCAACACCAGCACAACATTTATGTCCAAGTAATTCTCCGCCATAAATGCCGCCTCCGATTCCAGCAAAAAGGTGAAATTCCTTTATCATTTTTCTGTGTGTTTGTTTTGGAATTGTCTGATAACCCTTGTCGTTAATAGGATGGCAATTCAATATGTGTTTTTACACTATCTTTCCTTAATAAGTATCTCGGTGATTCTTTTCCATTCAGCACCGGATAATTTTGAATTTACAGGGATGTATGAATCCCAATCGCGAAGAGGTAACTCTGCAACGGTTTTTCGTAGTTTTTGAAATGAATAGGAAGCGACATCGTTTTCAATTATCTTTGAAAGAGACGAGGACAAACTCCTGGGAATGCCAATCATTCGAAGCGCAAGAGACTTTTTCTCATTTACTCCATAGTAAACAAAAGACGGGACAAAACTGTCGTGTACTTCATCATCAATGCCTCTCGCTATTCCTTCCAATGCACTCAATCCCCAAGATGCCTTGAATCTAGCACCATTCATATATGACACAAAATTGGTCACACGCTGTGTTGTATCGTTGTCGTTAAAATAAGGGTGTATTGTTGAAATTGAATTCAATTTGTCTCCATTTACCCAAGAGATTAGCATTTGGGCAACAATTTCTGGATTAAACGGGGCCGCCTTTGAATCGGTGCCAAGGTTTGTTTCCCTAAGAGCAGCGACCACTCCTATTTTTTCGGTTAAATTTGCAACATTATCGGGGTTAAAAAGTGTCTCTGGAGACCAGCTTTCCTTATCTGAAATACTTGGTTTTTTAGATTGTTCAGCCATGATTTTAAGCACAGAGGGTACAGAAAAACCAGTTTTGTCCGCAAAGGCCATCGGCCCACTATTGCTTGCGTATTTTGCCTCAATCTTTTTATAAATCATTCGGCAGAGTCTTATAAACTCAGCCTGCTCCTCTGCACTCAATCTGCTATAAATATAGGTATCCTTGAATAAATCTTCGACATCTTGAGCATTTTCATTATTAGACATCTGTAATAAATGAATGAAATATTGGAAAAGAGGGCCGAAAGAATCTTCATACTTGTTCGTTAATTGAATAATGGGATTTTCGCTATTGTTTAACACATCCATTATGTTCTGTCTGTCATCAAACATAATGGATAGCACGCTCACTAGTTCCTCTGCACTCTTCGAAACAATCCCCTTTGCTATAGCCTCATTTTGACTGGAGTTAAAAGGCAAAATTATTTTCCCAAAATCATCGACCATGGTGCGCCCTGCTCTGCCTGCAATATTCCAAAAATCATTAGATGTCATGATGTTCTCCGGCCTTGCAGTCCCCCGGTAATAGCTGTCGAAATATACTGAGGAAACAGGGAAATTAACACCTTCGGCCACTGTGGTTGTTGCGCACACATATTGTATTTGTCTCTCGCGGATCAAATGTTCTATCAAAAGTTTTGTTTCATCTGACAGACCTGCATGATGAACAGCAATTCGTTTGTTAAGTAATTGCGAGAAAAGCGTTGGACATCCTATCTCCTCCTCTAAATATTTTTGAATTATTACCATGTCATCATTTAGAGGTAATGATTGATGATCTATCCACGACCCAATCTTTTCTGCAGTCTTATTTGCCGTTGACCGTCCCTGGCATAGTATTAGCATCGCCTTGCCATCTTCCACAAAATGCTTGCTGGCATATTCCAATATTCTTTCTTTGCCGGTGCTCGCCAAGGTTTCTTTTATCGGATTGCTTATTATGTAGTTTTCTTTGTATCTTGCAGAATAAGGAGATCTAATCATCTCCATCTTCGCATTTTTACTTGAAATGTTTAATCCAATAACAATTTTCTCTGATGGCTTCCAATCAACCTCAATTGTGTTACCACCGCCCAACCATTCTTGGATAGAAGTTCTGTCTCCTGGTAAGAATGGTGACAAAAGCATGTATTTTGCATTAGGCCTTTCTCGACGAAGTATCGCTATCAGAAGCTCTAACCTGGCCCCCCGCATTCCATTACTTATTGTATGAGCCTCGTCTATAATGAAAAGAGAAACATTATCTACCGACGGGTGTCCACGCCGAATGAGTAAATCTAGCTTTTCAGGTGTGGAAACCAACACATCAATTTCGTCAGACTTAAGGAAGGAGTCTTCTGCAGGGTCAATTTCATTTACTGATGAAGTTTTTTCAACAGAAAGATTGATGGAAGATAGGTCAATGCGCAGGTCATGATATACTTGGTTGACCAATGCTCTTGAAGGGACAACGTAAACTATTTTTGATTGAGGTAAAAGTGACTTGGTTACTGCAATGTTGAACTCTGCCAATAATGTTTTTCCAGCGCTTGTGGGCATTTGTAATACAATTGCATTTGCGGCCACATCAAAAAAACTCTGGTTGATTGCGTTTCTTTGAGATGGGAGCAATTCCAGAATGCCCATATCACCTTTGGCCTCACAAAGGTGACGGAGCTTGTCATTGAATGCCGTTCCATTCCATATCGCATTTCTGATAAGAATACCCAAATCAGCCTCAATTATTTTTAGAATTGCCAGCATCCTGTCTTGTTGTACCAGCCTTTTGGCAATGTCAAAATGAGATCGTACAATCGTTTCAATACGACGATTAGGATAGTTGTACCCCTGTAATATATATTGTGCACTTTCCACCACGGCCTTTGAGGCATGATACAAAGAAACCAGCCATAATGCTTTATCTGTTTGCTGTCTCGCGTTGAAGTTGCTTAAATAGACATTCTCGAACGTTTTTTGTTCATTCTGTAATTCTCCTACAATTGCAATTACTTTTCTGATGTCTTCATAACCGTCTTGTTTTCGAACTAAATACAATAGCGATCGTAGAATTGAGCTGAGCACTCGTTTCTCCCAATCATCTTCTTTTTCTATAGGCTCTTGATATCCAGAAAGAGCAAGGCGAGCCGAAATTGTTTTTTGAGTAAATAGAGAAATGCTGCAAAGTAAGAAATAATAGGGTATGTAGTCGTCATCTGTGGGGATTGCTGCTAAGTTATTCCATTCTGAACGTGTTGATTTTTCAGTTATAGGAATTGTCTTGAGCAGTTTATATGTGAGTTCTGCGACCTCTAACTCTTGAGGATTATCCAATACATACATAGTAAGTAAGAACGATAGTTTTATCGAACTTGGTTCGGCCGCATTTGTATCCATCTCAGTCCCAAGAGAAATCTCCCAGAATCTTCTTTCGTGGGATTCAATAAGAGTGCGAATTCTCTCGTTTGAAAGGATGTCGGATATAATTTGTCTCTCTTTCATCATTGGGTAAGTTCCTTTACTCTTTTGTAAAAGAGATCTATGGTCGTGTCAATAGTCTCTTCTGTGAACGAAAAGATTGTAAAGTGGATATTGCCCGGGGCAAATTCATCTGCGTTAGACCTCATTTTTCCATAATCTTTTGTGTCATCGACACAGGTGTAATCACGAACTAATCCACAGCCATAGGTAATGTCAATGGGAATATTTTTTTCAATACAAATAATGAAGCATAATATTACAGTGAAATCTTTCCCACTGAGATTCTTTGAATATTCAATAAGCCTTTGTTGGACGGTCTCTAAATTGTCGTGGTAATTTTTTAACGAATTATATAAAGAATCGTGGTTGCTATCAACAACGGCAGGCGGATTGGCTTTTTGATGAGACACTTTTGCTTCTGCCAATAATAACTCTTTTTCTCCAGACTCATTAATTTTATATCCGATAATATCCACTCCACGCCCCGGCATATCATAGCGTTCCCGTGTAGAAATATTCTTGGCAGGTATAATATATCTCTCGGCATCTCCTAGTTTTTCCTCAAAATAATAAGCTGTTAATAGCTCTCCCAAATCGCTGCGGTATATGTCTGTCAGAAGGCCGGTCTCTTTCCCTTCATCGCGCTTGGCGTCAACCGCAACAGAGTTCCGTTGGATAATTGATTTAATCTGTGCTAAATCAAATCCGGAACCCAGACTTTCTGCTGCTTGCAGTAGTTCGTTGGCAGAAGGAATCTTCCCTGTTGAGCGTTGTTCAATGTATTTTTGAGCAAATTTGTCTATGAATTTGTCAAATACTCGAACATCGTATTTTATGTATACTCGATTATCCATCTATTGTAAGTCCATTAAAATAATTAACTCACCCTCTACGATAGAGGGGCGAATGCAACCTCCTGCGTTGTATATCATTATACCATATAATCTTGTACAGTTTATTATAATATATGCAGATGCAAAAATACGAAATTATTTTCAATCGGTAGAGAATTATTTCGCTTGCAGTTATACTTAACTCATCGACAGAGAGGTAGATGTTGTGGCGACTAACGTATCTCTTTGGGCAGCGGGATGTGGATGGTGTCGGAGGTGCGGTCGCGGGTGGAGCGGAGGAAGGCGTAGAGGTGTAGAGGGAATGCGTTAGTGTGGGAATGCGTTAATGTGTTAGTATCAGCCTGAGTGGGTTCGGTGGGGTTGAGCCATTCGGGAGGGAGGACGGCGGTGACGAGGCCGGCGGAACGGGGGACGGGGGTGGCGAGACGGCCGGTACAGAGGACTGGACAATAGACGAAAAGGAAAAACTCGTCGGTAGCTTTGCCGCCGTAGGCCCGACTGTCGAAAGTAACAGTAAGTACATTGTCGTCGATGGAGGCCGAAGTGATTTCCACTCGCTCCACCGAGCCGCGACTGACGATGATGCGGGGGAGGTCGATCTCGCCGTCGGGGGTGAAGTAGTCTTTGTTGAGGTTGCGGAAGATGGCGTATGTGCTGTTCTTCTCCCTCACGGCGTGCCAGTGGAGACCGACGAGGTGGGCCTCCTTCATATAAGACGAGAGCTTGGATATCATCGCAAAGTTGCTGCGGTGGGCCTGCTGCGCTTCGGTTCGCGGATTGGCCACGGAGGTGGGCATGGAGCGCTCGCATTGGCGCCCGTGCCAGGTGTAGTATATCTTGTTGCCGAGTTTGCCGCTCTCGGTGTCGCCTTGTTTCCTTGCCATAAGTATTTGTCTTTAGGCTTATAACGTCAGAAGACCGTTTTTATTGCGTCGCTGCCATACTGCAGGCTGGCATTAGCTTAGGCACTTCCATACCCTTGGCATATCCAGCGGGTATGGGTAGAGCGAGGGATGGATATGCCTAGGGGATAGGATGGTCGAAGGAACACCGGAGGTACATAGGCGGTACACTGGGGGCACCCACTTGTCACCATAGAGTTGGTATAGAGATGGTATAGGGTTAGTATAGGGATGGTATGGTGATGGAGAGACGAAGTATTTGGGTATGATAGAAGGTGTTATTATACCTACGGTATAATAATATATGGGAGGTAGAGACTACGATGGGCAAAAAAGCACCGCGGTGGCGGTGCTCGGTGGATGGTTGTCGTTGTTTTGTACTCCCGCAGAGAATCGAACTCTGATCAAAGGTTTAGGAAACCTCTATTCTATCCATTGAACTACAGGAGCAATGCTATTGCGTTATTGTGTTAGTGCGTTATTGCGTTAGTATGATTTAAACGCCATTATTTGTGTTTTATTGTATGGCGGGAAGTTTCTTTAATGCTTCGCTGGCGGGTATGCGGTGGATGTTGTTGTCGGCATCGCAGACTACAATGTCCTCTCCATGCAGGGCTTTCTCTTCGAGCATGCGACGCTCGGAGAGTTTCAATCCATATAACAATTTCTCGGTTAGCAGTTTTTCATCTTTCTCTGACATAACTCTTGATTTTGTTAAGTTTATTCTCGTCGTAGATTGTTGTGGTCAGGGTGGCTTTACCTTGTGCAACAGGGAGGCACGGCGATTCGCTGTTGTCGTATATCATCCAATAATCAACGGCGGGGATGAAAAGGTCGAAGAGGTTGTTGATTCCGGCAACATAGCGACGGCGTGCTGTCTGTTCGGGTATGTCATGGCCTCCGTTTCTGACACGTGCTGCAATGCGCTGAAGGGCTAATTCCGGTTTGTTGAGCCAGAAGAACACAAGAGTGACAAGGTACCCCTTCCCCTGCGCCTGATGCACAAGGTTGACATAAGAGCGTGTGGCGAGGGTAGTTTCTATGGCAAAGGATTCATCGCGGCTGAGCAGCTCCTTTATGCGTTTCAGCATTAGTTTACCGGCCTCTATGGCCATGCTGTTGGGATTGAACGGCGACAGGCCGCGGGCAATCTCGTCGGCGTTGACGAACTCATGGCAGTCAAGAATCTCGGGCAGTATGGTGTAGGAAGCTGTCGTCTTGCCAGCTCCGTTGCAACCTGCTATTATGTAGAGATTCTTTGTCATTTCCTTTTTCTGCCGCCCCTACGGGGCTTAGTACATGCTATAATCTATAACCCATAACCTATAACCTATCAAAGCTTGCGCTTGATCTCGATGACCTCGTAGGCTTCGACGATGTCGCCGACCTTGATGTCGTTGTAGTTTTCGATGTTCAGGCCGCAGTCCTGGCCGCTGACCACCTCCTTGACGTCGTCCTTGAAGCGCTTGAGGGAGGCGAGCTTGCCGGTGTAGACCACGATGCCGTCGCGGATGATGCGGATGTTGCTCTGGCGGTTGATCTTGCCGTCGAGGCACATACAGCCGGCGATGGTGCCCACCTTGGAGATTTTGAAGGTCTCGCGGATCTCGAGGTTGGCCACGATCTTCTCCTGCGTCTCGGGGGCGAGCATGCCCTCGATGGCGTCCTTGAGCTCGTTGATGGCGTCGTAGATGATGCTGTAGAGGCGGATGTCGATGTGCTCGGTTTCGGCCATTTTGCGGGCGCCGACGGAAGGACGCACCTGGAAGCCGATGATGATGGCGTCGGAGGCCATGGCCAGCGTGACGTCGTTCTCCGAAATCTGGCCCACGCCCTTGTGGATGACGTTGACCTGCACCTCCTCGGTGCCGAGCTTGATGAGCGAGTCGCTGAGTGCCTCCACGGAGCCGTCCACATCGCCCTTGACGATGATGTTGAGTTCCTTGAAGTTGCCCAGGGCGCGGCGACGGCCGATCTCCTCGAGGGTGAGGTGCGTCTGGGTGCGCAGGCCCTGCTCGCGGGCCAGCTGGGTACGCTTGGCGGCGATGTCCTTGGCTTCCTTCTCGTTCTCCATGACGTTGAAGGTGTCGCCAGCCTGGCAGGCGCCGGTGAGGCCCAGCAGCAGCACGGGCTGCGAGGGACCGGCGGACATGACCTCCTGGTTGCGCTCGTTGTACATGGCACGCACGCGGCCAGCGATGGCACCGGCCACGATGGGGTCGCCCTTGCGGATGGTGCCGTCCTGCACGAGGAGCTTGGCGATGTAGCCACGGCCCTTGTCGAGGGCGCTCTCGATGACGACACCCTTGGCGCGCTTGTTGGGGTTGCCCTTGAGCTCCATGATGTCGGCCTGCAGGATGACTTTCTCCAGCAGCTCTTCGACACCGATGCCCTTCTTGGCGCTGATGTCCTGGCTCTGGTATTTGCCGCCCCATTCCTCGACGAGGAGGTTCATGTTGGCCAGCTCGGTCTTGATGCGGTCGGGGTCAGCACCGGGTTTGTCAATCTTGTTGATGGCGAAGACGATGGGCACACCGGCCGACTGGGCGTGGTTGATGGCCTCGACCGTCTGCGGCATGATCTTGTCGTCGGCGGCGATGACGATGATGGCGATATCCGTCATCTTGGCACCACGGGCACGCATGGCGGTGAAGGCCTCGTGACCGGGGGTATCCAAGAAGGTGATCTTGCGGCCGTCGGCGGTCTGCACCTCGTAGGCACCGATGTGCTGTGTGATGCCGCCTGCCTCGCCGGCGATGACGTTGGTCTTGCGGATATAGTCGAGCAGCGACGTCTTACCGTGGTCCACATGGCCCATAACGGTGATGATGGGGTTGCGGGGCACGAGGTCCTCGGGACGGTCTTCCTCTTCAATCTTGTGGATGGTGTTGACCACATCCTCCGAGGCGAAGCTCACCTCGAAGCCGAACTCGTCGGCGATGAGCTTGATGGTCTCGGCGTCGAGGCGCTGGTTGATGCTGACGAAGATGCCGACCGACATGCAGGTGGCGATAATCTTCGTCACCGGCACGTTCATCATGGTGGCCAGCTCGTTGGCGGTGACGAACTCCGTCACCTGCAGCACGTTCTGCTGCTCCATCTCGTGCTGGAGCTCCTCTTCCATCTGGGCGTGCACCTTCTGGCGCTTCTCGCGGTTGTGCTTGGAGGTCTTCGATTTGCCGAGGGGCGAGAGGCGGGCCAGCGTGTCGCGGATCTGCTTCTCGATCTCGTTGTCGTCTATCTCGACGGGCTTCTTCTCCTCTTTCTTTTTCTTCTTGCCGGAACCCTGTTGCTGCTGGGCGGCGTTCTTCTGGCTCTCCTTCTTGGCTTTTTCCTTCTCCTTGTTCTCCTTCTTGGCCACCTCGGCGCCAATCTTCTTCACCTCCTGTGCGCTGACGGCTTCCTTCTTGGTGTGCTTGCGCTTGCGCTTGCTGCCGGGGGTGTCGGCGCCGTCCTTGCTGAACTGGCTGAGGTCAATCTTGTCCAGCACTTTGGGGCCTTCCAGCTTGGTGTACTGGGTCTCGATGAACTCAGGCTCTGGCTTTGGTGCAGGTTCGGGCTTTGGCGCTTCGACTGTTGCAGGTGATGGTGCGGGCTGCGTGGTAGCCTTGGGGGCTTCTGCTTTCGTCCCTTTAGGCTTGGCGGCAGCGGCAGGCGAGACGGCAGGTTCGCGCTTCTCGCCTTTCTTGTGCTTCTTCTTGTCGGGGCGCATGCGCTGGTTGATGGCGCTGAGGTCGACGGTGCCTACCACCTTGAAGGGGCTGTCGCTTGTGTCGGGGGCTTCGTTGTCGTTGTCGTCAGTGGCGTCGGCACTCTCCTCCTGCATCTCGGGTTTCTCGCTTGTGGGCAGTTCCACCGGTGCCGGTGCGGCCGGTTCTTCAGCCGCCTGGGGCTCGGGCGTTGCTTCGGGTTCCTTCTGTGCTTCGGACTCGCTTGGCTTAACGGGCTGGCTTGCGGTGTCTGCCGCAGGCTTCGGCTCGCTCTTGGCCTTCACGGAGGCGGCGTTCTTGTGAGCCGTGAAGCTCTTGATGACCACCTCCTCGGGTTCGGCCTCGTTCTCGACCTTCGCGCTGGCTTCCACCACGCGGTTGCTGCCTGCCGACATGAGCTCTATCTTGTCGGCCTCTTCCTTCACTTTGCGCTCGCTTTGGAATGCCGTGGCCAGCAGTTCATACTGCTCCTCGCTAATCTTCGTGTTGGGGCTCTGCTCCACCTGGTGCCCCTTCTTGGCCAGATACTCCACGAGGGTTTGTATGCCCACGTTGAAGTCCTTTGCCACCTTGTTCAGTCTGAAACTTGCCATATTCTTGTCGAGTCCTTTCTTGGGTTAAATGGTTGTTGGTTAGAGGTTATCGGTTATTGTCGGCCAGCGTGGCGATTCCGCGCAAGCGCTGATAATCCATAATCTGTAATCCGTAAACTTTTCTTATTCAAATTCAGCCTTCAGCACCTCTATCACGTGGTCGATGGTCTCTTCCTCAAGGTCGGTGCGTGTGATGAGCTCTTCCTTCGGCAGTGCCAGCACGCTCTTGGCGGTGTCGCAGCCAATCTTGATGAGCTCGTCGATGACCCACTGCTCTATCTCGTCGTTGAACTCCTGCAGTGCCACATCGTCGTAGTCCTCGTCGCTGTCGCGGAACACCTCTATCTCGTAGCCCACGAGCTTGGAGGCCAGCTTGATGTTGTATCCGCCCTTGCCGATGGCCAGGCTCACCTGGTCGGGCTGCATGAACACCTCGGCCTTTTTCTCTTCCTCGTTGATCTTGATGCTGCTGATCTTGGCGGGGCTGAGGGCGCGCTGTATCATCAGGTCTACACGCGGCGTGTAGTTGAGCACGTCGATGTTCTCGTTGCGCAGCTCGCGCACGATGCCGTGTATGCGGGCGCCCTTGACGCCTACGCAGCTTCCCACGGGGTCTATGCGGTCGTCATAGCTCTCCACGGCCACCTTGGCCCTCTCGCCGGGCTGGCGCACGATGTTCTTGATGGTGATGAGGCCGTCGTAAATCTCCGGCACCTCGGCCTCGAGCAGGCGCTCCAGGAAGATGGGCGTCGTGCGGCTCAGCACAATCACGGGGTTGTTGTTCTTCATCTCCACCTTGAGCACCACGGCACGCACGGTGTCGCCCTTGCGGAAGTGGTCGCTCGGTATCTGTTCGCTCTTGGGTAGCACCAGCTCTATCTTCTCGTCGTCGAGCACCAGCACTTCCTTGTTCCAGGGCTGGTATACCTCGCCGACAATTATCTCGCCCACCTTCTCCTTGTACTTCTGGAAGATGAGGCTCTTCTCATAGTCCTGTATCTTGCCCACGAGGTTCTGGCGTATGCTGAGGATCTCGCGGCGGCCGAACTCGGTCATCAGGATGGGTTCCGAGAGTTCCTCGCCCACCTCAAAGTCGTCCTCTATCTTCAGGGCGTCGCTGAGGGCTATCTCGCGCGTCGGGTCCTGCACTGCTCCGTCCTCCACAATCATGCGGTTGCGGAATATCTCAAGGTCGCCCTTGTCGATGTTGACGATGATGTCGAAGTTGTCCTCCGAGCCGAAATGTTTGGCCAGTGCCGAGCGGAACACCTCTTCGAGGATGCGCATCAGGGTCTCGCGGTCGATGTTCTTGAATTCCTTGAACTCCTGAAAGGAGCTGCTCAAGTCTTGGTTCTTTGCCATATTGTTGATTGTTTCTTTGTTTTACTCGTTAGTGCCTTTGAGCCGTAGCGTTAAAAACGTATGGCCACGCAGGCTGTCTTGATGTCGCTGTAGGCGAAGCGCAGCGTCTCCGCGGGCTTCTTCTTCGTGCCATGTGTGCGGATGACGATGCCCTCGTCCGAAGCGTCCTCCAGCGTCCCTTCGGCGCGTTCGCCGTCGGTGGTCACCACCTCCAGGTCGCGCCCCACATTCTTGCGGTACTGCCGTATGAGTTTCAGCGGCTGGTCGGCACCTGCCGAACTCACGTCGAGGGCGAAGTCCTCCTCGTCGCGGTCCAGCTGGCTCTCGATGGCGCGGCTCAACTCGATGCAGTCGTCAATGGTCACGCCGTTGTCGCCGTCGATGTCGACATAGATGCGGTTGTCGGGCGTTATTTTAAGGTTCACGAGGAACTTGTCGCTGCCCTCAAGCGCGTTGTTTACCAGTTCTAATATCTTGATTTTCTCTATCATATCAATAAAAAGAGAGGTTTTCGACCTCTCTCATTCCGCTGCAAAGATACAACCTTTTTCAAAACTGGCAAAATTTTTTTCGTAATATGTGTGTTTCTGTCGCCGACACCGAACCACCACGGCCCCTCTACGGAGCCCCTACGGCCGTTCTTCAGTAGTTCTTCAGTAGTTCTTCAGTGTTTGACTGAAGAACTACTGAAGAACTACTGAAGAACGGCCGTAGGGACTCCGTAGGGGCTCCGTAGGGGAGGCGAACAGGATGAGGGCCGGACGGCGGGGTGTGGGATGCTTTTTGTGGGGTGGTTCTTTTTTTATTTGCGGGTAAGGGAAAAATGTGTATATTTGCAGCCACGGATTTTAACAAACAATAATAATAAAAAATTAAAAACAAGATGATTACGAAACTTGATGACCTGCTTGAACTGGTCAAATCGAAAGGCAAGAAACGTCTCGTCGCTGCTTATGCCAACGACAGCCACACCATCAGCGCCGTGAGCGCCGCCATAGACCGCGGTATTGTCGAGGCCACCCTCGTGGGCGACATCGAGACCATGAAGAAAGTCTGCGCCGAGGAAGGCATAGACCCCAACAAGTTCGAGATGGTGCAGGAGGCCAACGACAACAAGGCCGGTGCCCTGGCTGTGAAGCTCATCAACGAGGGCAAGGGCGACTTCCTGATGAAGGGCCTGCTCAGCACCGACAAGTACATGCGCGCCATCCTCAACAAGGAGAGCGGCCTCATGCCCGGCAAGAAGAACGACATGCTGACCCACATGGCCGTCATGGAGGTGCCCGCCTACCACAAGCTGCTCTGCTGCTCGGACATGGCCATCATCCCGGCCCCGGACTTCAAGCAGAAGACCGCCATCATGAACTTCCTCATCCAGGTCTCGAAGAGCCTTGAGAATCCGAAACCCAAAGTGGCCGTTCTCGCCGCCACGGAGCAGGTCTCGGTCGGTATGCCCGCTTGCGCCGAAGCCGCTTGGCTCGGCATGCAGAGCCAGCGTGGCCAGATTCCCGGTGCTGTGGTCGACGGCCCGCTGAGCCTCGACTGCGCCATCGACAAGGAGAGCGCCCAGACCAAGAAACTCACCTCCGAGGTGGCCGGCGACGCCGACTGCCTGCTCTTCCCCAACATCGAGAGCGGCAACATCTTCTACAAAGCCTGCACCAAGTTTGCCCACGCCGAGCTCGCCTGCATGGTGATGGGTGCCCGCGTGCCCTGCGTCCTCACCAGCCGCGGCGACAGCGCCAAGACCAAGCTCTACAGCATAGCCCTGGCCGCCCTGCAGTGCAAATAAATAATCAGCTGTAAGTTATGAGCTGTAAGTTTTAAGTGGCTGACGCGGTTGGAAACAATCCTGCGCCAGCCACTTAAAGCTTACTGCTTACAGCTTAAAACAATAAGCAATGGACCAGTATTTTGAACACCTGAACAATGTGGCCATCACCGTGTGCGACGCCGAGGGCTATGTGGTGGACATGAACCAGCACAGCGCCGACGTGAACAGCCACGGCCACAAAATCATAGGCAACAACCTGATGGACTGCCATCCTGAGCCCGCGAAGACCAAGCTCAAGGGGCTGCTGGAGCACCAGCAGATGAACGCCTACACCATCGAGAAGACCCTTGCCGACGGCAGCAAGGTGAAGAAGCTCATCTACCAGACCCCCTGGTGGAAGGAGGACGGCCAGTTCGGCGGCCTCATCGAGTACTCGATAGAGGTGCCCTTCGAGATGCCCCATTACGTCCGCCAGCCCAAGCCGCAGCAATGAAAAGGATAGCGGTTCTTTTTTTCTGTGTCCTGGCGATGGGTGCCGCGGCTCAGCAGGGGGCGGTGCGCGGACGTGTGGTGGATGCGCTGACCGGGGAGAACATAGAGTACGCCAACGTGGCGCTGCTGAAGGCCAGCGATTCGTCGCTGGTGGACGGCACGGTGAGCGGAGGCAACGGCAGCTTCACGGTGTCGGCTCCCTACGGGCGCTACCTGCTGCGCGTCACCTTCATGGGCTATGAGCCGTACTACCACGCCCAGGCGCTGACCCTCGGCGAGGGCAGGAGAGAGGTGAACGTGGGCAAGGTGCAGCTGAAGGCGCACGCCACGCTGATGGAAGCCGTGGAGGTGAGTGCGGAGCGCTCGATGGTGGAGTACCAGCTTGACAAGCGCGTCATCAATGTGGACAAGAATCTCGTCACCGGCGGCGGCACGGCCACCGACGTGCTGGAGCAGGTGCCGAGTGTGGCCGTGGACAACGACGGCAACGTGACGCTTCGCGGCTCGAGCAACGTCAAGGTGCTCGTCAACGGGCGCCCCAGCGAGCTGTTGGCCAGCGACCTGGCCACGCTGCTGGAGCAGATACCGGCCTCGACGGTGGAGAACGTGGAGGTCATCACCAACCCCTCGGCCAAGTACGACCCCGAGGGCATGAGCGGCATCATCAACATAAAGCTCAAGGACAAGACCGCCGGTGCGCTGGGCCTGAACGGCGTGGTGAACGTCAACGCCGGCGCGCCGCTGCCATTCATGATCCCCGACGGCCAGCCGCAGTTCATCCCCACGGTGATGGGCAACGTGAGCCTCAACTACACGACAGAGAAGTACAACCTCTTCCTGAATGTGGACGGCGGCATGAGGCAGCGCGGCAACAAGTCGCACACCGACATTGAATACTTCAACACCGACGGCAGCACGCGGTCGAACCACTCGATAGACCAGTTCAGTCTCAACCCCAACTACATGGGCAGTGTGAAGGTGGGTGGCGAGTATTATTTTGACGACCGTAACAGCCTGCTGCTGAGCTACCAGCTGCGCGGCGGCAACCGTCGGCGCCACAGCGACATCACGGCTGTGGACATGATGCACAGCAACGACTCGCTGCACTACGACCAGACGACGGCCAGCGACAACCGCAACCGCAACCACTCGTTCAACATGCTGTACACGCGCAAGTTCGACCGCAAAGACGAGGAGCTGACCCTGGACGCTACCTTCAGCATGCGCCATGTGGACGGCGGGGGGATGCAGGAGCAGGTGTACAGCGATGCCGCTGCCAACGCGGCGAGCTATTACCGCCGTGACAGCGAGACGGAGAACAGCCACCAGGCCCTCAACATCAAGGCCAACTGGCTGCGGCCGCTGGACTCGTTCTTCGGCATGGAGGGCTGGCGGCTGGAGACGGGCTACGAGGGGCGCATGGACTGGCCCGACCAGCGGGCCGACTACTACCGCACCACCAGCGTGCTGAACCATGTGTACGACAGCACCTCATCGACTCACTTCGACTACCGCCAGCATGTGCATGCCGTCTATGGCACGCTGGGCGGCAACATCACCAAGAAGCTGTCGGCGCAGGCGGGCTTACGCGGCGAGTACGCCTCCATATACGGCAAGGACATCAACCACCCCGGCACCAAGCCTGTGGACAAGACCTACTGGCAGCTGTACCCCACGCTGCACCTGTCGTACAAGTTCAACGACATGCAGAGCATGCAGGTGAGCTACAGCCGCCGTGTGCACAGGCCGCACATGTGGGACCTCAACCCCTACATGGACGTGCGCGAGGGAGACCAAATAAGCTTCGGCAACCCTAACCTCGACCCCGAGTATACCAACGCCTTCGAGCTGAGCTACAACCTCGGCATCGACAAGGTCAACATCTTCACGTCGGCCTACTATCGCCAGACCAACAACATGATTACGCGCTACGGCTTCATGTGGACGCCGGAGAACGTGGCCACCTACGCGCCGTGGGAGCCGTACAACAGCCAGTACTACGGCTACCGTGCGTCGACGGGTTTCAACCTGAACAAGGGATATAACTATGGCATGGAGTTCATCGTGGACTGGCAGCCGTTCCAGTGGTGGAAGCTCAATGTGAGCGTGAACCTCTACCAGAGCTATATTGAAGGCACCGAGCTGCTCGACAACCGCAGCACGCAGTCGTTCCAGGCCAGCGGCAAGTTCAGCTCGTTCATGACGCTGCCCAAGGACTGGACGGTGCAGCTCAGCGGGCAGTACTGGGCGCCGTGGCTCGACCTGCAGACGAAGATGGACCCCGGCTACTGGCTCGACCTGGCAGTGAAGAAGGACGTGATGAACAAGCGAGGCACCATCAACCTGAGGGTGAGCGATGTGCTGTGCACCGGCGGCTGGGGCCACACCACCAGTGACGAGCAGATGCACCGCGTGGTGAAGGCCAGGCGCCTGTCGCCGACGGTTACGGTGGGCTTTTCCTATAAGATCAACAACGGCCTCAAGCAGCGCCAGCAGCAGATGGAGGAAGAGGGTGCCGACGAAAGCACCATTTATTAGTTAAGAGTTAGGGAGTGGATAGTGAACCTACAATACGGGAGTGTGATGGACGGCGCGAGGTGCTTGATCCAGTGCGCAGACGCTGGGTGGCGCTG
This sequence comes from Bacteroidales bacterium, assembly GCA_017522105.1. Classification (GTDB taxonomy): domain Bacteria; phylum Bacteroidota; class Bacteroidia; order Bacteroidales; family P3; genus Colimorpha. The sequence goes on from JAFXAA010000036.1 coordinate 108,438, forward strand.
ACGCCCGAAGAGTGGGTGCGTCAGCAGACCATCCGTCTGTTGCACGAGCACTACGGCTATCCGCTGGAACTCATGCAGGTGGAAGCGGCCATTACGCTCAACGGCATGACGCGGCGCTGCGACATTGTCGTCTATTCCCCCGAGGGGCAGCCGCAGATGATTGTGGAGTGCAAAAAGCCCGGGGTGGCCATCACACAGAAGGTATGCGACCAAGCCTGCCGCTACAATACCGTGCTGCATGTACCTTACCTGCTGCTAACCAACGGTGTACAGTCTGTTGCGGTGCATGTGGATTGGGAAAAAGGGAGGCTGGAGCAGATGAGGGAGCCAAACTTTTTTGCTAAAAAGAGTTAAAAAATGTTAGGTTTTGGCCACTTCGTCGTCATATATATATGGAGAGGGCAGAAATACGTCAACAAATCGTGGAGCACTACCTGGACTACTACGCCCTGGCGATGTCCATGCTTGACGACGACGACGATGCCCGCGACGCGGTGCAGGAAGCCATGGCGAAGACGTTTGCCATGCCGTTATTGAAAGACCCGGTGAACTACTGCTTTCAGACGGTGAGGCACGAAGCCGTGAACGTGTTGCGCCATCGGTGGCGGACGGTGCCGTTGAGCGGGCAGCACGAGGAACTGTCGGACAGTGAGGACGCAAGCTATGCCGAGCTGCTGGAGCGCGTGAGGAATCTGCGAATGGGGTTACCGAAGTCGCTGCGGTCGCTGGTGAAGCTGCACTATGAGAAAGGCCTCTCCATAAACGAGTTGCAAAAGATAACGGGTTATACCCACATGACGATATGGAGGAAACTGCGTGAGGCGGAAGCAATGATAAAAAAACAACTGGAGGAAGAGAAATGAAAAACGATACCATTCAGGCTTTGTTGGTCAAACGAGAGGCCGGCACGATTACAGACGACGAGTTGACGTCGCTCAACGCCCTCACCAGGCGCGACGAGGTGGTTGCCGGTGCTGAAAAACGCGCCGTCGGCATACGGCGGACGCGCCGGCGTGTAATGACAACGGCGGTGGCGTTGGTTGGCGTTGCCGTGGCGGGTGTGGCACTTCTTGTGCCGAGGCAGGAGCCGCAGCTGATGGCCAAACAACCGGCAGTGGTAGAGCAGCCGGTGAGAGAGGATGTTGGGCCGAGCCCCGTGGAAGCGGTGCCGCTGCAGACGGCCTCTCTTGACATGGAAAAGACGGCGACGATACGGGCGTCTGTGAAGAAAGCGCATAAAGAGGAGCCGGTGCTCAGGAGGAAGGCGGAGCCTGTGGTGACATGCAACAACCAGTGCGATGCCGACTCGGTGATTAACGATATATGGAAATTCCTGACGGCATGAAGAAGCTGTTGAATATAGCCATCCTGTTTGCGCTTGTATCCACCACCCTGCACGCGCAGACCGATTTGTATAAACGCTATGCCAGTCAGCCGGGCGTCAAGGTGGCCTCGGTGTCGGGCTTTGCCATCGACAGCACGTCGCATGTGGATGTGACGGTGGTTGAGGCAGAAGACGACGAGGGGTGGGCGTGGATGAAGAGTGAGTTCTATATCGGCGACCTGGCTCCCGAGCAGGAGGATGGATTGCGGGAGGGGAGCGACGTGGTGCTTTTTGCGCGCCGCAGCCGTATCAATCCGCGCGAGAGTGCCCCTGTCGTGGGAGAATCGATAGATGTGGCCACCAGCTGCTATATGGGCGTCTCCTACCTGCAACGTGCCGTCTATATTTTCTGTGCCGACAGTGAGGCGCAGAGCGACGCCATAGCCACCCTGCTGGTGAAAAAGATTATGCACTCGTCGAGGTGAAAAAGGTGTGATGGGATGGCTTTGGCTATCTGTTTTGCACCCTTTGCGCAAACGCTGCAGGAAAATATTTTGATGTGTGTATGCCCTAAATTACAGTATGTTGTGATGGTATGAGGACGGTGATTGAAAAAAATATTTTGCCAGTTTGAAAAATGTTCGTACTTTTGCACCCGCTTTCGAGCGATAGGAAGCGGCAAACGGTCCGGTAGTTCAGTTTGGTTAGAATACATGCCTGTCACGCATGGGGTCGCGAGTTCGAGTCTCGTCCGGACCGCCAAATGAAGAAAAGAGCTCTCTGAAATGAGGGCTCTTGCCGTATCAACTTATCAACCTATCAACGGAGCATCCGGGGCTGCTTGGTTTTGACAGCAGGGATAATGGGTTTGTAAGCATGCAGGCCGACGCGCCAGAGGCCTTGAAAACAGACGCAAAAAGATAATTGGCGAAAACAACTACGCTCTCGCTGCCTAACCGAAGCACAGTAAGTTCGGCTTAATTCCCGCGCAAGGCGCAGGAACGAGACATCTCCCAGCCGCCCCGACCGTCGGCTGCTGACCCGGAGGTGCAGGTAATGACGGGATAGCCGGTGTGGTGCCTCGGAGCGCCGGTGAAGAATTAGAGGCTAAGGGTGGCCTTGGGTGCCGATGTCCGGAGCCGCCCCTACAATCAACCATCGGATAAGCATGTAGAAAGCACACTTGTTAACTGTTTGGACGAGGGTTCGACTCCCTCCAGCTCCACAAAGAGGCCTTGATGGCCTCTTTTTTTCGCTTCCGGTCGTCTCACCCTCGCCCTACGGGCGGGGTTGTCGGCAAGGCCGACGGCACACCACGACTCCGCCCAGCTCCACAGAAAGAGACCCCTGCGGGTCTCTTTTTTGCTGGTCATCCTCTCACCGCCGCCCAGTGCGTCTTTCATATATTTTTGTATCGGTGTCAAATAAAATGTGTATCTTTGCAGTCGCAAAAACGAGAGGGAGGCATCTGGTGTATATATGTCAAGGTGCTGATTTGCATAGGTGAATAAGTGTAATAAAACCATATGTATTTCAATGGATAGATATAGAAAGACATACGTCGCGCCGATGCTGACGGTGGTCAGTATCAGGGCGGAGCGAGGCTATGCCGTGAGCATGCAGGACGTTTCCGGGCCGTTCGATGCCATGCTTCTGTGGGAGGAGAGCAAAGACAGCCGCCAGATGGAGACCTACGATGCCTCCGTCTACTGGGACAATACGGGCAACCACTTCTGGGAATAACACTAAAGGACGCTAATCACATGACGAAAAAGAGATACATGATTGTGGCCATGCTGCTGGCTACGCTGCTGGCGGCTGGATGCCGCAAGGAGCAGCGCAGTGACAGCCTCACCCTCGTTGCCGAGGGTGCGCGCGGCGGCGCCGCCAAGCTGTCCATCGACGGCAACTACAGCGACTGGGCATCGGGCGACAGGGTGCGCATCAACGGCACGGTGGCCGCAGTGGCCATAGCCGACGGCGAGGCCTCCGTGGCCGGCAGCTATGAGGCTCCGTTCTATGGCATCTACCCCGGCGACGCCAGTCCTGCGGGTATCTACAGCGGCAACGACGGCAACCGCTACAGCGTCACGCTGCCGTCGCAATACACCTATACGCAGAGCGGCGGCAGGCAGAACCTGCAGTCGCCCATGGCGGGCTATGCCGCCAGCGGCAACTACATCCTCTTCCGCCATCTGACGGCGGCCATCGCCGTGCAGATCACCAACTACTACGGCTTCGACGTGCTGGTGGACAGTGTGGTTGTCATCAGCAACAGCTACAAGCTCTGCGGCGACCTCACGTTCACCCTCGACGGCGCCGCCCTCGCGGTGCCCGCCGAGTCCAAGGCCGGAGGCGACACGGTGACCATGCTTGGCGGCGGCCTGCGGATTGCTTCCGGCAACACCGCCACCGTGCAGGTGCCTGTGCTTCCGCAGGGCGAGGGCAACCTGTTCATCGTCAAGGTGGGGGTGCACAAGTACAACAACGCCGACGTCAGCCGCGTGTTCGAGAGTGTGCAGCCCAGCAGCCATCCCCTCAGCCGCAACCAGATAGGCTATGTGCCCATGACCGTGGGCTATCCCTTCACTGTCGGCAATGGCAAGCGTGTCATCATTGCGCAGGGTAACCTGCAGTACCAAGCATCCACTGGCACGTGGCAGTTTGCCGCCAACCAGTACGACTACATAGGTAATGCCGCCGGCAACACCACCGCCGAGGCCGAGCGTGCCACGCAGAGCGCGTGGATAGACCTCTTTGGCTGGGGCACCAGCGGCTGGAACAACGGCAACCTGTACTATCAGCCTTACAACACCGCGACAACAGGAGGGGGAAACACTAACGGCTACGGCTATGGGCCTACCAAAGACTCACGGTATACATACAGCCTCACCGGCGACTATGCCAATGCAGACTGGGGTGTGTATAACAGAATTGCCAACGGTGGCAATGTGGCAGGGCGCTGGAGAACAATTTCTGCTGCAAATACTGGGAATGAGGCTGATGTGCTGTTTAGGAATCGAACAACAACTACCACCAATATGCCGACAGGAACAAATAGTAATGCCGCACGATTTATCAAAGCCACGGTTGCATCAGTAAAAGGTGTTATTCTTTTCCCGGACAATTATGTGCATCCAGGCATTAGTGTTGGGGGCAGTGGGCGCCTGTATAATTATTTTAGTAATAGTGCCGGTTTCAACTGTTTCGTTGTGTCAGCGTCAAATTGGCCATTGATGGAGGCTGCTGGAGCTGTGTTTTTACCTGCGGCAGGCTTTAGAATTGGAGAAGACGTAGCAAGTTCGGGCGCCGAAGCATATTATTGGTCTTCTGTGCTGTATGGAACAGGCAATGCATACGCTCTATTGTTCCACGATTCAAATTCTTCTGCTTCGTCTTTGAATAACCAAACTAATAGATCGAAGGGTTGTTCCGTGCGTTTGGTGCAGGACATACCGTAGGGGTTGGTTACGGCAGGAACGCTATTTCTTTGAGGTTGCAGCAGAGTGAGGTGCCGTCGGCTGCGGTCAGCAGCAGTCGGCCGTAGGGGTCCACGCCGTCGATGACGGCTGTGAGGCGTTGTCCCTGATACATGTATTGCCTTGGCTCGCCGCGTCCCAGCAGCAGTGCGAGGTATTCCGCCTCGATGTCGGTGCCGCGTTGCAGGGCCTCGTAGCGGCGCTGGATGCGCAGAAGCAGCTGCCGCAGCAGGGGTTCCAGGTCATAGTGCTGCCCAGTCAGCAGGCGCAGCGATGTGGGGTTGGGCACCCATGAAGGGAAGTCGGTCTCGTTGACATTGAGCCCTATGCCGCACACCGCCGAAGCCAGGTGTCCGTCGGCGAGGTGCGCTGCGGTCAGCGTGCCGCAAATCTTCCTGTCGTAGTGTTGTCGTTCACTCCCTGCGGTCGTGGTCGACATCCCTACATAGATGTCGTTAGGCCACTTAATTTGGATTGGCTGTTGAATGTTGAAGCATGAAAGCAGGTCTACGAGGGCCAGCGAGAGGGCCTGTGTGAGGCGGAACTGGCGGTCGGCGGGGAGCCATGTGGGCTTGAGCACGAGGCTGAAGGTGAGGTTGAGGCCCGGCGCGCTGTGCCAGTGGTTGCCGCGCTGTCCGATGCCTGCTGTCTGCGCCAGGGCCCAATAGCAAGTGAAGTCCCCGACCTGCGCGAGGTCGAGGGCTTCACAGTAGCGGTTGGTTGACTCAACGGAGTCGAGTCTGACGATTGTCATTGCGGGAGATGCGGATTTACCGTTGAGGAAGGTTTCAGATGGACATGATTTCCTTCTCCTTGGCGGCGTAGATCTTGTCGCACTCGGCGATGTTCTTGTCGGTGATGTCCTGGAGGTCTTTCTCCACCTGCTTCACCTCGTCTTCGGGCACCGACTTGTCCTTGAGCTTCTTCACCTCGTCCATCACCTTGCGGCGCACGTTGCGCACGTTGACCTTGGCGTTCTCCACCTCGGTCTTGGCGGCCTTGCAGAGTTCCTTGCGGCGCTCTTCGGTGAGCGGCGGGATGACGATGCGGAGTATGTCGCCCTCATGGCGCGGCGTGAAGCCGAGGTTGGCGTCGAGGATGGCCTTGTTGATGGCGCCCACGATTGTTTTCTCCCAGGGCTGGATGACGATGGAGCGGGCGTCGGGGGTGTTGATGTTGGCCACCTGGCTTATCTCGGTCATGGTGCCGTAGTAGTCCACCTTGACGCCGTCGAGCATGCCGGGGTTGGCCTTGCCGGCGCGGATTTTCGCCAGTTCCTTGTCGAGGAAGCTCAGCGAGCTCTTCATGCTGTTTTTTGCCTCGTCGAGGCAGGCTTTTGATAAATCATTCATAATATTGTGGTTTTTTATTTGCTGACGATAGTTCCCACCTCCTCGCCTTCCACCACGCGGAGCAGGTTGCCCGGGCGGTTCATGTCGAAGACATAGATGGGGAGGTTGTTGTCCTCGGCGAGGGCGAAGGCCGTGAGGTCCATGATTTTGAGCTTCTTCTCCAGAGCTTCGGAGTAGGTGAGGCGGCTGTACTTGGTTGCCGAGGGGTCCTTTTCGGGGTCGGCGGTGTAGACGCCGTCGACGCGAGTGCCCTTGAGGATGGCGTCGGCCTTGACCTCGATGGCGCGGAGTGTGGAAGCTGTGTCGGTGGTGAAGTAGGGGTTGCCGGTGCCGCCGCCGATGATGACCACGCGGCCCTGCTCCATAGCCTCCACGGCGCGGCGGCGGCTCATGGCCTTGCAGATAGGCTCTATGGCCATGCCGCCCAGCAGCTCGGTGGGCACGCCCTGCTTCTCCAGCTCGGCCTGGAGTGCCAGGCTGTTGATCATGGTGGCGAGCATGCCCATGTAGTCGCCCTGCACGCGGTCCATGCCGCCGGCGGCGCCGCTGAGGCCGCGGAAGATGTTGCCGCCGCCGATGACGATGCCCACCTGCACGCCGCGCTCCACGACAGCCTTGATGTCGGCCACGTATTGCGTCAGCATGGCGGGGCTGATGCCGTAACTTTGTGTGCCCATGAGCGACTCGCCGCTCAATTTAAGCAATATGCGATTGTATTTCATTAGTGTAGTTGTTTGTATGACAGGTGTTTGTGCCGAAATCGGCTTGCTGTTTGCACCAACGAAGTTATGAATTTTTTTTGAAACTGTGGTGAAAAAAATGCAAAATAGTGTTTGGGGGATGACTGGGTGCGGCGGTTTAGTGTAGGTCTACTAGCCGTCTTCCTGCCGTTTAGTAGCCGTTAAGAGTGTGTTTTGTCAGTAAAAATGGGGGAAGGCGGAATTTTGCCTTTGGTAATGGCTGTATATTAGTGTGTTATGAGCGGCGTGATTATGAGATTGTGGTCGAGGCGTAACACCGTAACAGCGTAACAGTTCAAAAAATGCTATTCGAAATGTCAAAAAAAAATTCTTATA
>JAFXAA010000037.1 GCA_017522105.1 Bacteroidales bacterium
CTTAACCGACATTGTCCCATATACCGCGCGTTTGGGCGATGAACAGTAGAGGGCGCTGCGCGACGGCGACATCAGCGGTTTGCCATCGTATACGAGATCATAAGACATGCCTTCCCAGTCGGCGGTGATGTGCGTCACCAGTCGCCCGTCGGGCGAGGCGAGGGTGTAGGTCTTTTCTTTGGCCGACAGCGTGAGCGTCAGCATCAGGAATGTCAACAGGACTGACAGATGTTTCATACGGCTACTTTATTTCGCGGATGCTGACGGCGAAGCCGCCGCAGGGGGCCATACGGAGCTTCAGCTTGCTCTTGCTGGTGACTTTCTTCTTGGTGATGGTGTAGGCCTTGGGATTGTAGCCCTCCTTCTGAGCGGCCTCCCAGCCTATATGCACATCCGACACATACCCGCTGGCGTCCTTGGCGTCGGCGTAGATGGTGGCCTCATATTTGACGCCGGGCTTCAGGAAGTCGAGCTTCACTTCCACCTCACGGGCCTCCTCGTCGGTGACACCGCCGATGTACCACGTGTCTCTGGGGATCATCCCATCCAACCCATTAACCCCATTAGCCTCATCTGACCCATAGACAAAGCGCGCTGCATTGCTGATGACGCCTTTCTTGCCGTCGGCGAGGGTGCCCACACCGTCGGCGGCGAGGTTGAGGGTGGAGGTCTTCGGGTGGCGTGCGGTGACGATATAGTCGCCGATTTCGGCGGCGATATAAATGCTGGTGTCCCAGTCGACGGCCACATCCTTGATGAATTGGAAGGCGTCCATGTGGGGCTCGTAGTGCTCGGGGAAGTCGGCGGCCATCTGCAGCGGTGAGTAGAAGGTGACGTAGAGGCCCAGCTGGTTGCAGATTGTGTGACGCATAAGGTCTCGGTTCCATGGGGCGTTCTTCTCCATGTCGGTCTCGAAAATGCCCGGGGTGTAGTCCATGGGGCCACCCTGCAGACGCGTGAAGGGCAGGATGGTGGTGTGGCCGGGATTGATTCTCCCGCGGAACTCGGTGCCCATGGCGCTCTCGTTGCCAATCATGTTGGGCCACGTGCGGCACAATCCCGTCGGGCGCACCGCCTCGTGGGCATTGACCATGATTTTGTGCTTGGCGGCCTCGACGATGGCGCGGTGGTAGTGGTTGATGATGGGTTGGCTGTAGTGGTGCTCGCCGTGGGGCACAATGCGGCCCACGTAGCCACTCTTGACGGCGTCGTAGCCGTACTTGTTCATCAGGTTATAGGCAGGCTCCATGAAGCGCTCGTAGTTGCTCACCGACGAGCTGCTCTCGTGGTGCATAATGAGGCGGATGCCCTTGCGGTGGGCGTACTCGTTGAGCGCCGGCAGGTCAAAGTCGGGATAGGGGGTCTGGAAGTCGAAGACGTAGTCCTTGTCCTTGCCGTACCAGTCTTCCCAGCCGATGTTCCAACCCTCGATGAGGAGGGCGTCGAAGCCGTGCTCGGCGGCGAAGTCGATGTAGCGGCGCACGTTGGCGTTGTTAGCTCCGTGGCGGCCGTGGGGCTTGGCCTTAGTGTAGTCGGTGACAGAGCCTTGCAGCGACGGCGGCAGGCTCGGGTCGCCCGGCAGGCGGACAGAAGGGAAGTCGTTGGTGTAGCCCCACGTGCTGTGGTCGCTGATCATCTCCCACCACACGCCCATGTACTTCACCGGATGTATCCAGCTGACGTCCTCCAAGGCGCACGGCTCGTTGAGGTTCAGAATCAGGCGCGAGCGCAGCACGTCGGTGGCGCTCTCGCACACCTGGATGGTGCGCCAGGGGGTATAGCAGGGCGACTGCAGTCGGCCCACATAGCCCGTAGCATCAGGCGTGAGGTGCACCTTGAGGGAGAATGAAGAATGAAGAGTGAAGAATGAAGAATCGGCTGACGCGGCAATAGATTCTTCATTCTTCATTCTTGATTCTTCATTTATAATATTCAGGTTCATGGTCGGGAAGTAGAGCACGGCAGCTTCGTGGATATTGATGTAGAGGCCGTCGTCGGTCTTCATCTGCAGAGCTGTCTGCAGGCCGGTGTCGGAGAAACTCTTCCAGGGCCAGCCGCCGGTGAGGTGGGGATTGTTGTGCAGCTCGCGCACTTGGCTGAGGCGGCTCTGGGTGTAGTTGAACTCCTGCGTGTCGTAGTCGCCGGGGATCCACCACGCCGTGTGGTCGCCCGTCATGCGGAATTCCGTCAGCTCGTCGGTGAGCCAGAAGGTGACCAGCGAGTTGGTGATTGCGTTATTGTGTGATTGCGTTAGTGCGTCAGTGCTTGCCGCGTCAGCCTTGCTTTCCGCTTTCTGCGGGAACTCGTAGCGGAACCCGAGGCCGTCGTCGTAGAGGCGGAAGCGGACCACCATCACCGTCGGCTTGTCCACACGCTTGCCTTCGTGGTCGAGGTAATGGTTCTGTTCGAGGGTCACCGCCATCTCGTTGTAGTGGTTGCGGATGTTGGACTCCTCGCCCCACACGGGGTGCCACACCTCGTCAAACGAGCTGCGCCGCACATCGCCCACGTGGAAGCCGCTGGCCAGGTCGCTCTTGCGCCACTCCAGGGTGAAGCCCATGCGAGAATCGCGCACCACCGCCTTGCCCTCGCGTTCGAGCGAGTACATCGGCCGGCCGCCGTCGGCCAGCCAGAAGTGCGCCGCCAATCGTCCGTCGGGACTACGAAGCGTCAGCGTGTCGGCCCCGCGGGCCATCCCGATGGCGGCCATGCAAGCCACCAATAAAAGCAACCTTTTCATATTTCTGAGTGTTGGATTCTGGATTTTGAATATCTCGTTTCTCATTTTTTACTTCTCATTTTCCGTCTTTCCACTACCCGCTTCCTGCGGTCGTACAGCTCCGCCGTGGCGGTGAAGAAGGCGTCGCCGCTGCTGTTGAGGCATGTCTCCACCGAGTCCTGCACCACGCCCACGATGAAGCCCACGGCCACGGCCTGCATCGCTATGTCGTTCGGTATGCCGAAGAAGGAGCATGCCATGGGGATCAGCAGCAGGCTCCCGCCGGCCACCCCCGAGGCGCCGCAGGCACCCAGCGTGGCTATCACCCCGAGGAACAGCGCCGAGGCAAAGCTCACCTCCACGCCCACCGTGTGAGCCACGGCGAGTGCGAACACTGTGATGGTCACCGCCGCGCCGTCCATGTTGATCGTCGCCCCGAGCGGTATGCTGACGCTGTAGAAGTCCTCGTCCAGACCAAGCTTCTTGCACAGCGTCATGTTGATGGGTATGTTAGCCGCCGACGAGCGCGTGAAGAAAGCCTGCAGCCCGCTCTCTTTCAGGCATGTGAAGAGTAGCGGATAGGGGTTGCGGCGCGTCATCAGGAACGAGATGAGCGGGTTGAACACAAAGGCGTTGACCAGCATGCAGCCCACCAGCAACAGCAGCAGGTGGCCGTAGGTGGAAAAGACCGACAGGCCGTTCTCGCTCACCGTGGTGAACACCAGGCCCATGATGCCGAAGGGCGCAAACTGGATCACCCATTTCACCACGCGCGACACCACGTCGCTCAGGTCGTGCACCACATTGACCGTGGCCTTCGATGCTATGGTCTTCAGCGCCACGCCGAGGATGATGCTCCAGAAAAGGATGGCTATGTAGTTGGCGTCGGCAATGGCGGCCACGGGGTTGCCCACCATGTTGGTCAGCAGGTTGGTGAACACGTCGCCCAGCGAACTCACCGTGGCCTCGATCTCCGTGCTCCCCTCCAGGTTCAGCGTCACGGGGAAGAGAAAACTGCCCACCACGGCGCACACCGCGGCGATGAACGTGGAGAGCAGGTAGACGCCAATCAGAGTGCGGAAGCGCCGTCCGAGGCCTCCGTGGGCACGGGCAATGCTCGACATCACCAGCACTGCCACCAGCACTGGCGCTATGCCCTTCAGGGCGCTGACGAACATCCGCCCCAGGATGCCGATGGCAGTCCAGCCCGGCAGCGTCAGCCCAAGGATGGCGCCGACGGTCAGTCCGACTAAAATGCGCAGCACCAGGCTTGTGTTCGTCCACATCTTCAGTATGTATTTCAAGGTCTTCATCAGAAAAACGTGTTAGCAAATCAAAATGCAAAGGTACGCCTTTTTATCGGAATGGCCAAATGCCGGGCACGCATTCACTGTTTTGTCGCGCCGTCGCCCCAATGCATCCTCCACGGCTCCGGTACGGCCGTTCTTCAGCCGTGGGGCGTAGTTCCGTCGCTTCCGCAACGGCACTTCTTCAGTAGTTCTTCAGTAGTTCTTCAGTCAAACACTGAAGAACTACTGAAGAACTACTGAAGAACGGCCGTAGGGGCTCCGTAGGGGAGAGGGGGCGGATTGGAGTGCCGGGCGAAATATTTTTGGTCATGTCGCGGATTTTTCGTATCTTTGCACTTTGTTTATAACACACATAAAATGAAGAGTGTATACGATATATTCAAGCACGGCGTCAAGGAGATAACTTCATACTACATGCTGCTGGTGGAGGAGACCCGCAGCGAGCGTCTTGTGGGCAGTACCAACGAGTGGGTGCTCGACAACTACTACATGATCAGCGAGCAGGAGAAGGTGCTGAAGGAGGAGCTGAAGGGCGTGGAGCGAGGGAAGTGGAAGGTGGAGAGCGGACGTGTGGAGATGCTCTGGAAGTTGCTGGAGAGCTACTTGCGCAAGTGCCACCATCAGATAGACAAAGCCCTGCTGTTCCGCTACCTGAGTCAGGTGCAGCAGCGCGGCAAGGACTACCTGTCCTACCCCGAGGTGACGGCCCTGCTGCCACTGATGAAGACCATCCTCATCAGCGAGCTGGCCGACCTCTGCCGCCAGCTGCGTGCCGCCAAGGCCTACCACTACAGGCCCACGGACAAGAGCCAGGCCGACATGGAGCACCTCAACGAGGCCGCCCGTTGGAACCTGCAGATGATGAACATCTTCAACTCGCTGAAGAAGATGACCAAGCTGCCAATGGCCGAATTGATAGACGCCGTGAGCTTCTCGGAACGCATGCTCAAGGCCGAGAAGGCTGGCATGTACGACCAGATGCAGGACAAGACCAAGGAGGACTACCGCGCCCAAGTGGTGAGGCTGTCGAAAAGCGGAAAGTGGAAAACAGAGGGTGGAAAGCCGATGTCGGAGTATGAGCTGGTGAAGACGCTGGTGGCCCAGGCCGACGGGCGCGGCGAGCATGTGGGGTGGCAGCTCTTCCCGCCCAAGTGGTGGAACCTGCGCGCCTGCCTCTATATCTGCATTGTCGTGCTGGCCTCGCTGGCGGTAGCGTCGGGGGTGGCGGTGCTGGCCACCGTGGGCGCAGGCCTTTCGTGGCTGACGCTGGCGCTCACCGTTGTGCTGTGGGTGCCGACGAGCCAGGTGGTGATAGACCTCTTCAACTGGCTGCTGGCCAAGCTGCACCGGCCGCGCGGCACCTTCAAGCTCAAGTTCAAGGACGGGCTTATCCCCAGCGAGTACGCCACGATGGTCATCATGCCCACCATCCTGAAGAACCGTGCCAAGACCGAGGAGCTGCTGGAGCAGCTGGAGGTGTACTACCTGAGCAACATAAACCGCGGCGAGGGCCGCGACAGCTTCAGCAACGCCAGCGGCCAGAACCTGTACTACACGCTGATAGGCGACGCCGCGGCCTACAAGGAGGCCGACGCGCCGTGGGACGACGAGGTGGTGGAGGCCGGCCTGGCCAAGGTCAAGGAGTTGAACGAGAAGTACGGAGCCCCGATATTCAATTTCGTATACCGCCGGCGCGCATGGAGCGAGGGCGAGCGCACATGGCTGGGCCACGAGCGCAAGCGCGGCGCCATACTGCATTTCAACGACCTGCTGCTCGGCCAGACGAGCGACGCGGAGCGTGCCGCACGGTTCCGCTGCGAGACTGTCAGCACCTGGCGCGAGGGCACGGTGCCCGACATACAGTTCGTCATCACCCTTGACACGGACACCGAGCTGGTGCTCTACTCGGCGCAGAAGCTCATAGGCGCCATGGCGCACCCGCTGAACCGCGCGCGTCTGAGTGCCGACGGGCGCCGGGTGGACGGCGGCTACGGCATCATGCAGCCGAGGGTGAACGTCGATGTGGAGGTGACCAACAAGAGCCGCTATGCGCAGCTCTTTGCCGGCCTGGGCGGCCTTGACGTGTACACCACCGCCAGCTTCGAGCTTTACCAGGACATCTTCAATGAGGGCTCGTTCTGCGGCAAGGGCATCTACGACCTGCGCGTGTTCCAGAAGGTGCTCAAGGGGGCCTTCCCGCAGAACCTCATCCTGAGCCATGACCTGTTGGAGGGCTGCCACATACGCTGCGGGCTCATCAATGACGTGGAGCTGTTTGACGACAACCCCTCCAACTATATCGACGACGCCAAGCGCCACCACCGCTGGACGCGTGGCGACTGGCAGATAATCTCGTGGCTGGGGCGCAGGGTGCGCAACGAAAAGGGCGAGCGCGTGAAGAACCAGGTGAACACCATAGGGCGTTGGAAGATATTCGACAACCTGCGCCGCTCGGTGCTGAGCCTGGCGGTGATGGTGCTGCTGTTCTTCGGCTACGGTGTGGCTGCGGGCACCGCTGAGCATGTGAGCGCGGCATGGTATGCCCTGGCGGCCCTCGCCGTGGTGGCGAGCCCCATAGTGTTCTTCATCGTGGGTCAGCTCACCAAGCTGCCCAGCTTCGGCCGCCGCTACAAGTACTACATGACCCTCATGCGCGGCTTCAACGTCATTGTCTACCGTTCGCTGGTGCAGTTTGCCCTGCTGCCCAAGGAGGCGTGGATGTACACCGACGCCGCCGTGCGCGCCTGCTGGCGCATGTGGGTCAGCAAGCACGACCTGCTGGCGTGGATCACCAGCGACGAGGCCGCCAAGAGCACCAAGGGCACACTGGGCGACTACGCGGGCAAGTTCTGGTTCAACTATGTGGCGTCGGCGGCGCTGGCAGCCCTTGTGTGGCTGGCTATGGCCAACCGCGATGCCGTCACGACGGGCGACATAGTGGCCGCCGTGGCCGCCGCCTGCATGTGCATAGTGTGGTGCGGCGCGCCGTTCTTCATGTACTGGCTCGGCAAGAAATTCCCGCAGGAGAAGAAGACCCTCTCGGCCAAGGAGACCGAGGAGGTACGCCAGCTGGCCAAAGACACGTGGCACTTCTTCGACAGCCTCATCGCCGAGGAGAACCATTGGCTGGTGCCGGACAACTACCAGCTGGGGCGCGAGCCGCTGACTGACTACAAGACCTCGCCGACCAATATAGGCTATTCGCTCACCGCCGTGGTCAGCGCCGCCGAACTGGGCTTCATAAGCCGCAAGGATGCACTCGGCAGGCTGGAGCGCATCGTGGACACCGTCACACGGCTGGAGAAGTGGAACGGACACCTCTTCAACTGGTACAGCGTCGACACCCTCAAGGCATTGCCCAACTTCTTCATCAGCACGTGCGACTCCGGCAACTTCGTGGCCTGCCTCTATGTGGTTAAGGGATGGCTGGAGAGTGTGGATGGCGAGGGGCGCGGAGAACGTACCGACGCCTTGATGGCCAAGGTGCAGCGCCTCATTGACCAGACCGACTTCACCAAGCTGTACAACCATGAGCTCGACGTGTTCAGCATCGGCTACGACACTACGGGCCACACTTTGCTGCCATACCACTACAACAACTTCGCCAGCGAGGCGCGCCTGACGTCGTTCCTCACCATCGCCCAGGGCGACGCACCCTACAAACACTGGTTCTGCCTGGACAAGACCCTGGTGCAATACAAAGGCTACAAGGGAGTTGCGTCGTGGTACGGCACCATGTTCGAGTACTTTATGCCGCTCATCTTCCTGCCCACCTTCAAGCACACGCTCATGGACGAGACCTACAGCTTCGCCATCCGTGCGCAGCGCGCCTTCATGCGCAATGCCGGCGAGGAGAACATGCCGTGGGGCATCAGCGAGACGGCCTACAACGAGCTGGACGACGCGCAGAACTACAAATACCACGCTTTCGGCGTGCCGTACCTCAAGTTCCAGAATACCACGCCCGACCGCATAGTGCTCTCGCCATACAGCTCGCTGATGGCCATCGGTGTTGACGACCGCGCCGTCTTTGACAACCTGCAGCGCTTCAAGAAACTTGGCATGTATGACCAGTACGGCCTCTACGAGAGCTACGACGACGAAGACCATGTGGCCGTCAAGGCCCACTATGCCCACCACCAGGGCATGATTCTGGCTTCGCTGGCCAACTACCTCGGCGATAATTGTCTGCAGCGTTGCTTCATGCAGGAGCCCACCATGCGCAGCATGGAGACACTCCTCAAGGAAAAAGCCCAGGTGAAGCCCTACATAGACCTCAAGGTGACGCAGTACAAACGCTACCAATACAGCAAGGTGCAGACCGAGAGCGACGCGCGCGACTTTGACACCATTGCCAACGTGCCGGAGATCGGCGTCATCAGTAACGGCCAGTACACGGTGCTGATGAACGACCGCGGCAGCGGCTTCTCGCGCTACAAGAACATCATGCTGAGCCGTTACCGCAAGATAAGCGCCGACCACTACGGCACCTATCTCTATGTGCGTAACTTGCGCACCGACAAGCTGTGGTGCAACACCTACGCACCGCTGGATGTCATGCCGGAGAGCTATCATGTCAGCTTCGCCAGCGACAAGATGAGTTACCTTCGTGTGGACGATGGCGTGGAGACCAAGACCGAAGTGACGGTGCTGAAAGACCGTAGCGCCGAGCTGCGCCGCGTGACCTTCACCAACAGCAGCGGACAGGATGTGGACTTGGAGATAACCACCTACGGCGAGGTGCTGCTGGCCCCTGCCGTGGAGGATGAGAACCACCGTGTCTTTGCGGGAATGAAGGTGCTGTCGGAATACGACGCCGAGCACGAGGCACTGCTCTTCAGCCGCCCCGGCGACCACGGCAGCCGCCGGTACATGCTGCACAAGCTGTGGACAGAGAATGAAGAGTTGCGGACTAAGAATGACGAATCGGCTTTCGCGGATAAGAACTCTTCCATAATAGAATATGAGACCTCGCGCCTCAAGTTCCTTGGTCGCGGCAACAGCCTGCGCCATGCAGACATCATAGAGAGTCGACGCACGCTGACGGGCACAGTGGGCACCACCTTGGACCCCATTATGAGCATGCGTCGCCGCCTGCATGTGGCTGCCGGCAAGAGTGTGGAGGCTTATATCCTCACCGGCTATGCCAAAGCCCGCGAGCAGTTGCTGCACCTCACCGAGCAGTATCAGGGCTCTGTGGATGTGGAGCACGCTTTCAAGACGGCCTCCGTCTTCAACAACATGCGCACCAGCCTCTCCCTCCTCAAAGGCAGCCAGATGCGTCTCTACTGCAGCATGGCCAAGTATATGGCTCAGACCGCTACCCTCGGCAACGACCGCAACGCCCTTCTTGCCAAGAACACCCTTTCGCAGAGTGGCCTATGGCGCTTTGGCATCAGTGGCGACCTCGACATCATCCTTATGGAGGTGGACAGCATGGAACATAGCGGCCACGCCAAGGAGATGCTTCGGGCTTTCGAGTACTACAAGGTGCATGGCTTGTACCTCGACCTTGTCTTTATCAACGATGCCCCAGAAGGGGAGCGCGACGGCCTGACGCACTTCATCAACGGTATGGCCAACACCGAGCACCTCTGGGCCGAGCACAGCCATGCTGGCCGCGTCTATGTGCTCAACGGCAGCGACATTACTGATGCAGAACGCATACTGCTGCACACCGTGGCCCGCCTGGCGTTCAATACCAGTGACGGCATCACCCTGGCGCAGCAGCTGCGCCGCCTCGAAGTGGCCAACCAGCGCTACCAGGACAAGATAGAATACCCTGTGCTCAAGCCCCGCAAGGAGTTTCGCGTGTGGAGCGGTCTGGAGTTCTACAACCAGTACGGAGGCTTCGACCGCGACGGTCGCGACTATGTGGTGACCAACACCAACACCCCCATGCCGTGGATTAACGTCATGGCTAACGAGCAACACTTCGGCTGCATAGTCAGCTCCACCATGGCGGGCTTTACCTTCGCCAACAACGCCCAGCAGTTCAAGCTCACCGGCTGGAGCAACGACATAGTGCGTGACAACGCCAGCGAGATGCTTCTCATCAACAGGCACCAGTTCCTGCCGGCTACGGCGCGCCACAGCCAGGGCTGGTCGGCTTTCGACGCCGAGTATGACGACCTCACCGTCGCTGTGCGCCTCTTCGTGGCCTGCGACAAGCCAGAGAAATACTACCAGATACGTCTCACCAACAAGACGGAAGCCCCTGTGGACGTACGGCTCGACATGGTATACAAGCTTGTCCTCGGCATGTGCGAGGAGCAGACCGCACGCTATCTCTACTCCGAGTGGGACGAGGCCACCAACAGCCTCCTCGTCCGCAATGTCTATCACCCCATCTACAGCAACCAGGTCGTTCGCCTTACGGCCACAGAGCCGCTGACCGACATCAGCCTCGACTATACCAACCGCAAGCGCCTCGGCTTCAATGTCAACCTTCCCGCCCATGGCGAGAGGCTCGTTGCCTTCATCATCTCGGTGGATAAGGAGGCTGGCGCTCGCGAGAACAGCGAGCCGGCGTATCAACGTTTAGACGTGCCTGCGATTGACTCCGAGTTTGACCGCGTTGTGGCCTACTGGGACGACAAACTCTCCGCCATACAGGTGGAGACCCCGGACCGCTCGTTCAACCACATGGTGGGCCGCTGGTATCTCTACCAGGTCTATGCTTCGCGCCTCTTTGCTCGCGCAGGCTTCTATCAGGTGGGTGGAGCCACGGGCTTCCGCGACCAGCTGCAGGACGTAATGTCACTCCTCTACAGCGACCCGGCCTACGCACGCCGCCAGATTCTCGACCATGCCGCCCACCAGTTCCCCGAAGGCGATGTGCTGCACTGGTGGCACGAGAGCCTCCACCTCGGCGCCCGCACCACCTTCAGCGACGACTACCTCTGGCTCGTCTTCGTGACCTATCAGTATGTCACCGTCACTGGCGACACCGCCATCCTCACCGAGGAGGTGCCCTTCTGCCATGCCGACCAGCTGGCCCCCGGTGAAGCCGAGCGCGGCATGCAGTTTGGCTATGCCGAAGCTTCGCCAGCCACGCAAAGCACACTCTACGAGCACCTGCGCCGTGCCGTCAACCGCTCCATGTCGCGCATAGGAGCCCACGGTCTGCCCCTTATGGGCTGTGGCGACTGGAACGACGGCATGTCCACCGTTGGTGTCGAGGGCAAGGGCGAGAGCGTATGGGTGGCCTTCTTCCTGGCCGACCTACTGCCCAAGATGCAGCGCCTCACGGAGTTTATGCCCGGTGCCGACCTTGCTTGGTGCGAGGAACTCTCGGCTTTCCGCAGCCGCATTGTCGACGCACTGCAGCACTCTGCATGGGATGGAGCATGGTTCCTCCGCGCCTATTTCGACAACGGCGACCCCATGGGCAGCCGCAACAACACCGAGTGCCAGATTGACCTCATCTCGCAGGCCTGGGCCATCCTCACCGACGTGGCTACTCCGGAGCAGAAACAGAGTATCTTCCGCGAGACAGACCGCCGCCTTGTCAACCGCGAGCACGAAATCATACAGCTCCTCACACCGGCTTTCCGCGACTCCAAGCCATCGCCGGGATACATTGCCAACTATCCCGTGGGTGTCCGCGAGAACGGTGGCCAGTACACGCACGGCGCCATGTGGTACATCATGGCAAAGCTCCATGCCGACACGCATCAGTCCTCATTGAAGGACGAGGCCTATTACCTCTACTCCATCATCAACCCCATACATCGCACACTGTCCCTTGCCGACGTGCTCAAATACAAGGTGGAACCATATTGCATAGCGGCCGACATCTACTCCAACCCGCAGCATCCGGGACGCGGCGGCTGGACGTGGTACACCGGTTCTGCCTCCTGGGCCTACAAGACCGGCATCGAGAATATCCTCGGCTTCCACAAGCAGGGCGACAGCCTAACCGTAAGTCCCAGCGTGCCTTCCGACTGGCCCGCCTTCATCCTGCGCTACCGCTATGGCAGTACTACCTATGTGTTCCATTACACCCGAGGCACCTCGGCGCCCTCCGTCACTGTCGACCTCGTCGACGACGGACAGACACACGAAATCAACATCTGATGTACGACGTCAAGATTACCGCTATACGTTGTGCCGACTATCGCGATCTGCAGGTGCTCTACGAAAACCCCATAGAGCATACCTGCAGCGTCCGCGAAGGGCAGCAATGGGTGAGCCATGCGGGGGAGCGCCCCGACGGCTTCTGCGACAGCGCCTGGGAGACGATGCAGTGGTTCGTCGCCGAGCTCGCTACCGGGCGCGGCAACTTCTACGATGGCTGGATGCGCAACCCCTACAGCGCCCTCATCAGCTGCAACGACGGCTTCCGCCCCGTCAGTTTTTTGCTCGAACGCATAGACGAAAAACCGCTCGTTTGAGCGTTGCCGCAAAGTGCTGTGTTATAATGCGCTGCGAATGGGTGATTTCTTGAAACCCTTGCAGGCACTGCAAACCGACGGAGTCCCTTCGGCCCCCCTACGGCTCCCCTTCGGCCTTCCTTCGGCCATCGTCGCCCGGGATGCGATAGAAAGGCCGTACAGGGGGCGTGGAAGCTCCGTTGAGACCCCGTAGGGGCTTGATTTTAAATAAAGAAAAGGCAGACGCCGGCCACACTGATGACGGCGCCGACGACCTCGCGGACGGTGACCCGCTGGTGGAAGAGCAGCGCCGCGGGGGCTATGATGAGCACCGGCGTCAGCGCGAAGAGGGTCTGGGCGATGCCCGTGGAGGTGTATTGCGTGGCCAGCAGCGAGGCGCTCACGCCGATGAAGGGGCCGAACACCGTGGCGCCCAGCAGGCACCACATGGCCTTGCGGTCGTGCACGGCGTGGCTCAGCTTCGCCTTCCAGTCGCGGTTGAAAAGCGCCAGCAGCGCGAAGAAGCCCGCCAGACCTATCGAGGCTCGTATCATCGTGGCCGCGAAGGGGACGGCCAGGTAGAGCGGCAGGGGCAGCAGGGCGCCCTCCACGGCGGCCTGCTGGCTGGCGCCGGCGGCGGCGATGGCGGCGTCGTAGTGTTCGAGGCCCACCTTGCTGAGCACCAGCCCGAACCCTTGGCAGATGCCGGCCATGGCGGCGAAGAAGATGCCCTTGCGCGGCAGGTTGAGGCGGACGCTGTTGTCCTTCTTGGAGAGTATCGACATGGCTATGCCTCCCAGCGTCACCACCATGCCGACGATTGCCAGCGGCCGCATCTGCTCGCCCAGCAGGAGGCGTCCTGTCAGTGCCGCCGTGGGGGCCGAGAGGGTCATGAAGAGCTGCCCGAAGCGCGAGCCGATGTATATGTAGCCCTGCATCAGGCAGTAGTCGCCGATGACGTAGCCCACCACGCCGCTCAGCACCAGCCACAGCCACGTCTGGCCGTCGGCGTAGCGCGGGTAGGGGGCGCCCATCGTCAGCCACAGGGTCAACGCCAGCAGCGCCAGCGACATGGTCATGCGCACCGTGTTCAGCGGCAGCGAGCCCATGCGCTTCGACGCCACCTCGGCAAACAAAGCCGTGGCGGTCCACGAGACCGCCACGAACAATGCTATGATTTCTCCAATATACATGTGTGGAGTTGGTGGTGGGTGAAGTGTAGCGGCCAGAGGATTGGTGTATGGCTGTCAGGTGCTGCCAGCTGCCGACTGCCCACTATTTCAGCTTCATGCCGCTGTTCCAGGCCTTGCCCACGCTGTCGGCGAGGGTGAAGTAGTTGAGGCTCGAGCCATCCCAGACCAGGGGGTTGAGCTTCTTGATGTCGATCTTGCCGTCGGTGAGGATGGCCGGGTCGGCCACGGCGTTGACGATTTCGCCCACGACGAAGGCGCCGTCGTTCTCACGCTCGATGAGCTCGACCACCTTGCACTCCATGGCCAGGGGGTACTCGTCGATGATGGGGGCGTTGACGTTCTCACTCTTGGTGCAGTGGAAGCCCACGTGGGCCACCTTGTCCTTCACGTCGCGGCCGCTGGCGATGCCGAAGTAGTCGCTCTCGGCCACCGTGCGGGCGTCGGCGAAGCTGAGGGTGAAAGCCTTGTTGAGGCGGATGTTCTCGGTGGTCTTGTGGCTGCTGAGCTGGAAGCAGACCTGGTTGCCCTCGTACTGGCCACCCCAGGCGGCCATCATCACGTCGGGGTTGCCCTCGGCATCGTAGGTGGCAATCATCAGCGCCGGCTGCGGCGTGACGTACAGTTTGGCGCCCATGTTGACGCGCTCGTTCACATTCTTGAATTCCATAGTGGTGATGTTGTTTTTAGTTTGTTCTTCGTTGGTGTTGTTCTCCTGTTTGGTGCCGCAGGCGGCGAAGAGCACGGCCGCCGCAGCCAGGGTGAGGATGGTTTGTTTCATCGGTTGTATATTTTTCGGGCTGCAAAAATACGACAATTCCGCGAACTGGCAAAATAAATTTGGCCGCGTCGGAAAAAGTGCGTATCTTTGCATCCGATTTCAACAGGAAATCTCGAAGCGTTATGCGACGACTGCGAATAGAGACGTAGGAAATCTTTATAGGGCGCAGGAGAGTGTAACGGTTCGCGTGTATTAGCGTGGACTGTTTCCATTTCTTAGCCCTAAGGTAATTCCTACGACCTCTATTCAAAGAAGTGGCATACGGTGCCACGCTTCTTTTATTGTTGCTCAACGCGGCACGGGAGAGCAAACTTTAAATAAAAAAAGTGATGACGCTTATTATCTTATTATTGATTGTGGTTGACATTATTGTTCCAATACTAATGATTGGGGCAAAGAAGTCAAAGTTCGTGAAAGAATATCTCCAAAGCGATGAGATGATTATTGCAAAAGCCCAGAATTCAGTATTTATTGTCTTGTTTATTGTTATTATCATGGCTGTAATCAACTTTATTGCAATCAGCCAAATCGTGAACATGACCAAGAGTTATGGTTACGGCTCATCGAGCTTTTTAGGTGCAATCATGTACCTGTTATTGCTAGTCCTACTGTTTGGAATGGTAAATAACTATTGCAGAGAGTTCGTCGTTACAAATAAAAGAATCGTATTGAAGAAAGGTATCTTGTCGCGTGCCGTCAAAGAATACCGATACGATAAGTTAGAGTCTTGCGACGTTAAACAATCGATAGTAGGAAGGGCGTGGAACTTCGGCACCATTGTATTACATGGTAGTGGTGGCAGTAAGGCCGAAGAATCATTCATTCAAGACCCGTACATATTCAGGCAGTATCTCATTGATAAAATCATCTAATTAAAAACTACGATATATGAACAAAGGAAAAGAAACAATTACACTTGTGGCGCTTCTTGCTGCAATCGCGGTAATATTTCGCAAAACAATCATATTACTCGTGTTCAGTCCGAACAATGCCGAGACGATTCGTGTAATTCTGACAAGGTGTCTCGGAGTGTTTGCTGTACTTTTTGCTATTTCATCCATCGCAACATTAGTCTTGGCATGGAGAACTCCAGAGAAACGGCAAGATAGTCTTCGTGAACGAATGCAAAAAACAAGTTGGATGCGCATTATTCCTTTTTTGCTGGCGCTTGTCTGCTTTTTTTACCTTCAAGAATGGATTTACTGGGTCCGTGAAGAATATTTATTCCACATGGTTGAGTAATAATTATCGTGAACCACCCCACATTGTCTTTCTTGCGAAGTTGACAATGACGAAACCGAAATGGTTTGGCATTGAAATGGCCGGCACGGGAGCGAAACGGAAATGAAACGTGGGTGAAATGAGCCGTTTTATTCTCCGATTATTTGTAGGGAGAATATTGTAATGGTGCAATATTCTCCCTTTATTTATGCGGAGAATATTGTTATTGTGCGAGGTTCTCCCTTTATTTGTAGGGAGAATATTTCTATTGTGAAATATTCTCCGAGTATTTGCAGGGAGAATATTTCGGTGCAAAAAAATTTGGCCTGTCGGGAAAAACTTTGTATTTTTGCAAAAATTTTGACGACTATGAAGAGACCGAGACAGGACAGATGGTACGGCGACCTGAAACGGCGTCGGCCGAGGCCGGAGAAGCGGCTGCTGTGCGAGCCGCAGTTCGGGTTGGAGGAGTTGTACAGGATGCCGTTCGCGGAGCGGAGGGAGTTCGACACGCAGTCGGGCGCGGCGCGGTACTTCCCGATAGAGCGGGAGCCGCAGCGGTCGGGCGTGCGGATGCTGGACGAGCTGCTGGCGTGGCTCGACGCGGGGTCGCCGGGGACGGTGGCGCAGTTCTGCGAAAAGCGCGGGCTGAGCTACAACGACCTCGGCGGGCTGGTGTTCTGCCTGACGGGGATGAGCGGCGAGGATTTCCGCCTGACGTACCAGATGCGGATGGCCGACGACCTGATGCGCTACACGCGGATGACGCTGGCGGAGGTGGCGCGGCGGAGCGGCATCGGCTCGCCGCTGAACCTCAACCAGTCGTACCGCCGCGAGTACGACCTCACGCCCGGCGAGCGCCGCCGCCAGCTGCGGCAGAAGGGCGACGCGGGGCGCTACCGCTTGTGATGCCGCATGAAAAGGCAGCGAGGGGGCATCCTGACGGATGCCCCCTCGCTGTTTTGTGGTGTATGCCTTGCAGGCTTAAATCATCTGCACCGAGCGCTGGAGGAACTTGCTGAGGGCTTCGCCTTTGAGCAGGCCGTTGGCCAGGAGGGCCAGGTCGGTGAGCTGGTGGACGAGCTCTTTCTGTTTCTCGGTGTCGGTCTCGTTGAGTACGCGGCTGATGAGGGGGTGGTTGATGTTGACGACGAGGTTGTAGCTCTCCGGCAGCTCGCCGTAGAAGCCCATGCCGCCGCCGGAGGTCTGCGCCATCTCGCGGTAGCGGCGCATGAACTCGCTCTGCGTCACCTGCATCGGCGCGTCGCTCTCCTCGAGGCTCTCCAGCTGCACGGTGAACTTCTGCTTGTCCACCTCGCCCTCGATGATGGGTTGCAGTTTCTCCTTCTCCTCCTTCGTGAGTTTCTCGGGGATGGCGTCGTCGTGGGGGATGAGCTTTTCGACGGTGTCGCTGTCCACGCGCACGAAGCGGCTCTTCTCGAGCTTCTGTTCCAGCAGGTTGATGAAGTGGCTCTCCAGGGGCGAGTCCATCAGCAGCACGTCGTAGCCTTTGGCCTTGGCCTTCTCGATGTAGGCGTGCTCCTCCTCGGCGTCGCTGGCGTAGAGGTAGCAGACGGTCTTGTCCTTGTCGGTCTGCAGGGCTTTGATCTTTTCGCGGTAGCTGTCGAGCGTGTAGTACGTGCCGTCCACACCCTTGAGCAGGTAGAACTTCATGGCGCGCTCGCAGAATTTCTCGTCCGTCAACATGCCGTACTGGACGAAGATTTTGATGTCGTCCCACTTCTCCTCCAAGGCGCTTTTCTCCTCACCTTCCTTTTTCTTCGACATCTCCTCCAGCTTGTCGGCCACCTTCTTGCTGATGTGCTGCGAAATCTTCTTCACGTTGCCGTCGCTCTGCAGGTAGCTGCGGCTGACGTTCAGCGGGATGTCCGGCGAGTCGAGCACGCCGTGCAGCAGCATCAGGTAGTCGGGCACCACGCCCTCCACCTGGTCGGTGACGAAGACCTGGTTGCAGTAGAGCTGTATCTTGTTGCGGTTGGGGTCGATGGTCTTGCGCACCTTGGGGAAGTAGAGGATGCCCGTCAGGTTGAAGGGGTAGTCCACGTTGAGGTGTATCTGGAACAGCGGCTCCTCGAAGTTCATGGGGAACAGCTCGTGGTAGAACTTCTTATAGTCTTCGTCGGTGAGGCTGCTGGGCGATTTCTTCCACGCCGGGTCGGGGTCATTGATGATGCGGGGTTGCTTCTTCTCCACTCTCTTGGGTTTACCATCTTTATCACACTCTGTTTCAGAGTCCACCCACACGCTCTCCTCGCCGAAGCGGATGGCCACGGGCATGAAGCGGCAGTACTTCTTCAGCAGCTGCAGCACGGTGCCCTCCTCGAGGAACTCCTTGCAGTCGTCGGCTATGTGCAGCACGATGTCGGTGCCGCGGTCGGTGTGCTTCTTGTCCTCCTCCATCGTGAACTCCGGATTGCCCTCGCACGACCAGTGCTGTGCCGGTGCGTCCTTCCAGCTCTTGGTGAATATCTCCACCTTGTCGCTGACCATGAAGGCGCTGTAGAAGCCGAGGCCGAAGTGGCCGATGAGCGGCTCGTGGCTGTCCTTGTACTTCTCCATGAAGTCGGTGACGCCGCTGAAGGCTATCTGGTTGATGTATTTCTCCACCTCGTCGGCCGTCATGCCGATGCCGCGGTCGCTGACGGTGAGGGTCTTCTTCTTGGGGTCGAGCTTCACGTCGATGGTGAGGTCGCCCAGTTCGCCCTTGAACTCGCCGCGGGTGGAGAGCGTCTTCAGCTTCTGCGTGGCATCGACGGCGTTGCTGATGAGCTCGCGCAGGAAAATCTCGTGGTCCGAATAGAGGAACTTCTTGATGACCGGAAAGATGTTCTCGGTCTGTACGTTCAATTTGCCTTCCATATCTATGATATTTTGTTATTCTTGAGTATTAAAAACATCATAGATGGTTGCAATAAGTGTGCCAGCCGTTGCCGACTGACATTTTGTCAGTCGTCGCCCTTACCGAGCTTCTTCTTGAGGTATATCTCTATGCTCTTGAGGCCCCAGTTGATGAGGATGATGACGCCGACGGCGATGAGGGCTTCGCGCCACAGGCCGTAGCCGCAGAGGCAGCCCACGGCGGCGGAGCACCAGATGGTGGCCGCCGACGAGAGGCCGTGGATGGTGACGCCGTTCTTCATGATGACGCCGGCGCCGAGGAAGCCGATACCCGTCACCACCTGGCTCAGCACGCGCAGGTTGTCGTTGTTCACCGGCCCGCCCATGGCCATGGCGTGCATGATGACGCTCTCGCTGATGAGAATGAAGATGCAGGCGCCCACGGCCACCAGCGAGTTGGTGGTCAGGCCTGCCTGCCTCTGCTTCAGTTCACGCTGTGCGCCGATGATGATGCCTGCCAGCAAAGCGCAGGCCAGACGGAAGATGAATATCTTTATTGGCATTTCCCAGAGATGATTACTACTATCTCGCCCTTCACTTCTTTCTGGCTGAAGTGGGCGAGCACTTCTGCCACGGTGCCGCGGGCGGTCTCGGCGTGCAGCTTGCTGATCTCGCGGCTCACGCTCACCTGTCGTTCTTCGCCCAGCACCTCGCGCAGTTCTTCCAGCAGCCTGACGAGGCGGTAAGGGCTCTCGTACACCACCATCGTGCGCTCCTCGTCGGCCAAGGCTTTGATGGCTGTCTGGCGCCCTTTCTTGTGTGGCAGGAAGCCGAGGAAGACGAACCTGTCGCACGGCAGGCCGCTGTCTATCAGTGCCGGCACGAAAGCCGTGGCTCCCGGCAGGCACTCCACCTCCACACCCGCTTTCACGGCCTCGCGCACCAGCAGGAAGCCCGGGTCGCTGATGCCCGGTGTGCCGGCGTCGGTCACCACGGCGATGGTGGTGCCGCTCAGCAGCCGCTCCACCAGTCCCGCCACCGTCTGGTGCTCGTTGAAGATGTGGTAGCTTTGCAACGGCGTCTCTATGCCGTAGTGCTGCATCAGCACGCGGCTCGTGCGCGTGTCCTCGGCCAGTATGAGATCCACTGACTTAAGAACCTCGACTCCACGATAGGTCATGTCGCCGAGGTTCCCTACAGGGGTCGGTACCAGGTATAATTTCATTATATTTTAGTTGGTAGTTGGTAGTGGGTAGTTGGTAGCATTCGTGGTCGTGTGCTACCAACTACCCACTATCCACTAATAACTCAAAATCACTCTTCCTCGAAGTCGTCGGGGATCTCCATGTCGTGGTAGACATTGGTGACGTCCTCGTCCTCCTCCAGGATGCCGATGATCTTCATGACCTTGCGGATGGTCTCGGTGTCCACCTGGCGCAGGGTGTTGGGGATGCGCTGCAGCTCGGCGCTCTCCACCTCGATGCCTTTCTGTTCCAGCATCTTCACCATGTTGCCGAAGTCCTCGTATGCGGTGTAGAGGGTCAGGTACTCGTCGTCGACCTCCATCTCTTCCAGGCCGCCGTCGATGAGCTCCATCTCCAGTTCCTCGACGTCCATCTCGGGCTTGCGGGGCACCACGAAGACGCCCTTGCGGGTGAAGAGGAAAGCCAGGCTGCCGTTGGTCTCCAGCGTGCCGCCGTTCTTGTTCATGATGCTCTTCACGTTGGCCACGGTGCGGTTGTTGTTGTCGCTGAGGGCCTCGATGAAGAGGGCTACGCCGTGGTTCACGTGGCACTCGAAGGTGAGCTCCATCATCTGGGCTGCATCCTTGTCGTTGGCTTTGTTGATAGAACGCTGCAGGGTGTCCTTGGGCATGTTGCAGCCGCGGGCGTTCTGGATGAGCAGACGCAGACGGGGGTTGCTGTCGGGGTCGGCGCCGCCTTCGCGCACGGCGATGGTTACTTGTTTCAGAATGTTGCTCCACTGTTTCGAGCGCTTGGCATCGGCTGCGCCTTTGGCGCGTTTGATCTTAGACCATTTGTTGTGTCCTGACATAATGATGTTTTGTTTATTTGTTTATTTATTGTTTAGTTTGATTGTTTCTCCATTGTATGTAGGTGATGGGCTTGCCTTCGGCGAGGAACATGCGCTCGTAGAAGGTCTGCGTCAGTTTTGCCTCGCCGTCGTAGCTGCTGTTGTACAGGTCGTTGGTGCTGGCCACAACCTCCACATCGCGCTCCGGCAGCACCTCGTTCAGCGTGTAGTCGTACAGCTCCTGGCTGTCGGTCTTCAGGTGCATCGTGCTTTGCGGCGCCAGGAAGCGTGCGTAGGTGTCGAGGAAGCGCGGCGCCGTGAGACGCTTGTTGGGCTTCTTCAGCTGCGGGTCGCAGAAGGTGATCCACACCTCGCTCACCTCGCCGGGGGCGAAGAAGCGGTCTATCAGCTCTATCCTCGTGCGTATGAAGGCCACGTTCTGCAGCGGCTCCTCCACGGCGGTCTTGGCGCCGCGCCACAGGCGTGCCCCTTTGATGTCGACGCCTATGTAGTTGCGCTCGGGGTGTATGCGGGCCAGGGCCAGCGTGTAGTCGCCCTTGCCGCAGCCCAGTTCCAGCGTGATGGGGTTCTGGTTGCCGAAATGTTCAGCCCATCTCCCCTTCAGGGCGAAGCCCTCCTGTTCCAGCTGTTCGAAGCCCACCTGGAACAGGTTGGGGAAGGTCAGGTTCTCGGCGAAGCGTTGCAGTTTGTGGTGCCCCATACTCTAATCACTAATCACCTGTCACCAATCACCATTTCTTTATCACCACGTCGCCGTCGTACCAGCTCTTCACGTGCTTGTACAGGGCGTCGGCGGAGGTCTGCGTGCTGGCGCTGCCCATGCTGACGTAGTACATGTCGTTGAACTCAATGATGTAGGCGTCGCAGCCCATATCGTGCAGTCTGGCGGTCAGCTTGGCGGCGGTGCTCTTGTTCAGGTAGAAGCCTGCTATCAGGTCATAGCCCTGCTTGCTGCCCTTCTCCACGTACACGTACACCGGAGCCTCGCCGTTCTGGGCTTTCTGCTTGCGGCGCTCTATGGCCTTCTTCTCGTCGGCCTTCACCTGCTGCACCTCGGCGGAAGTCTTGCGGCCCGTACCGTCAGGCTGCAGACCCAGTTCGTCGACCATGCGGTAGAGCATGTCGTCAAGCGCGCGGTAGCTCATCAGCTCGCTCTGCACCTGCCCGCGGCAGCTGCGTGCATAGCTCTTCTTCATGAACGGCTCGTTGTAGTTGTAGATGTAGTCCGTGTACGGTATCAGGCGCTGCACGGCGTAGCGGTCGCCGAGCATCTGGCCCAGGCGCTCGCCGGCATACTGGCGTATGCGGTCCATCATCGGGGCGCGGGCTCCGCTGAAGGTGCGGTCGGCCAGGTACTGGCTTATGTACTCGCTCATGTAGCGGCACACCATGTCGCTCTGCTGCGCAATCTCGCGCTCGTTGCAGGTGATCATGTCTGTGTTGTAGGTCAGGCTGTTGCTGATGCCGGTGTCTATGTGCGTCGTTGTGCGTGCCGTGGCTGGTGCCGACGGGGCGTTGTTGCGCGTCAGCAGGTAGTAGGCGCCGCCGCCAACCAGCAGCAGGCACAGCAGTATCAGTATCAGCGGCAGTGCGCCGAGTCTCTTCTTCTTGTCGCCGTCTTCTTTCTTCTCCTTTGCCGGGGCGGTCAGCTTGTCGGCCAGCTCTTTGTTCTTCTTGGCCTGCTTGGCAGCGGCCTTTTCGGCTTCCTTGCGTTCCTTCTCGGCCTCCTTGCGCAACTTCTCCACCTCGGCGGCCTTGGCGGCCTCTTCCTTGCGGCGCTCCTTTTCGGCCTTCGCGGCGGCCTTCTCTGCCTCGGAGGCCTGCTTGGCGGCTTCCTTCTCGGCATCCTTGCGCTGCCTCTCGGCCTCGGCGGCCTGTCTGGCGGCCTCCTTCTCGGCCTCCCTGCGCAGTTTATCTGCCTCGGCGGCCTGCGCGGCGGCCTGTCTGGCAGCCTCCTTCTCGGCGGCGCTGCGTGCTGCGGCCTCGGCCTTGGCGTTCTCGCGTGCCGCTATGGCGGCCAGGGCTGCGGCCTTCTTCTCGGCCTTGATGCGCTCCTTCTCGGCCTCCTTCTCGGCCTTGATGCGGCCGGCTTCGGCTTTCTTCTCGGCCTTGATGCGCTCCTCTTCGGCTTTCTTCTCGGCTTTGCGCAGCTCCTCTTCGGCTTTGCGTTTTTCTTCGGCTTCGCGGCGTTCGGCTTCTTTGCGCTGTTTGGCGAGCATCTCCTCCTCGTAGCGCTTCTGTTCGGCGGCTTTCTTCTCCAGTCTTATGCGTTCTTCTTCGGCTTTCTTCTCTGCTTTCAGGCGTTCTTTCTCTGCGCGTGCCAATGCCTTGGGGTCGGGGGCGGGCTGTTCTTTTTCGAGGTCTTCGAGCTTCTTGAGGCTCTCGTCCCAGTGTTCCTCCTGTGCCACGGGCTCCTCGGCGGGCTCTGCCTCTGGGGCCGGAGTCTCCTCTGCGGCGGCAGGTTCTGCCTCTGCTTCGGGAGCTGCCACGGGGGCCACGGGTTCCTCGACGGGCTCCGGCTCCGTTGCTGCTGCGGGCTCGGCGGCAGCCTCGGCTTCGTCGAAGCGGGCGAAGGGGTCTTCCTCACCGTCGTGATTGTATATCTTCACCTCCTCGATGGGCATCTCACCCTTGTTGTCGGCGTCAAGCACCAAGCCTTCGGCCACCTTGAATCCGAAGGTGCGCTTGTCGGCGCAGGTCAGCAAGCCCAGGCGGCCAAACTTGTGCTGCCCGCTGCGCTTCACCTTGTCGGTGAGGGCGTCGATGTAGTTGAGCCACATCTGTTTCGCCACGTCCTCGTTGACGCATTCGCGCTCGGCAAGCACTTTGACAATCTCGCTGTCTCCGGTGGTGTCCGTGCTGAAAGCCACTGTGCGGCTCGCGGGGTAGTAGGTGCGTGTCGCGGGGTCGTGGTGTGCGTTGCGCATCACGGTGTCCAGGGTTCCGATGCCGGGCATTTCCACTTTCTGCCCTTTCTCAAGCAATTCGACGATCAGGTCTGTAATGTTCATATCTGTAATTCTTTGTTTTCGTTGCTATGACTCATCCTCACTGTCTCTCCCTCAGCGCCCTTTCGGCCTCGGCCAGGTCGGCGGGCGTGTCTATGCCTATGTTGGCGTGGTCGGTGTCGCGCACCGTGATGCGGTAGCCTGCGCAGAGCCAGCGCAGCTGCTCCAGTTTCTCGCACTCTTCGAGGGGTGCCGGCGCGAGCTTGCAGAGCTCTTCGAGCACCGCGCTGCGGAAGGCGTATATGCCCACGTGCTTGTAGTAGGCAGCCCCGTCGAGCCACTGCTCCGGCGCCACGTCGCGGCGGTAGGGTATGGGCTGGCGGCTGAAGTAGAGCGCTCGTCCCTGCCCGTCGCAGACCACCTTGACGTTGTTCGGCGACATCAGCTCCGCGGTGCTGCGTATCGGGGTGCGCAGCGTGGCGATGTCGCAGCCGCTGTCGGCGAAGCAGTCCTTGAGGGCTTCTATCTGGGCGGGTTCCACGAAGGGCTCGTCGCCCTGCAGGTTCACCACCACGTCGTACTCTTCGCTGCGTTCCTTGAGGCGGCGCAGCACCTCGCCGCAGCGGTCGGTGCCGCTGCGGTGCGCCGTGGAGGTCATCATCGAGGCCTCCGGGCCTCCCACGGCCGCCATGTGGGCGTGGATGCGCTCGTCGTCGGTGGCCACCACCACGCGCTCTGCCGCACCCATCTGTTGCGCCGTGCGCCACACGCGCCCCACGATGCTCTCGCCCCCCAGCATGGCCAGGGGCTTGCCGGGAAAGCGTGCCGACGCGTAGCGTGCCGGTATGATTATCAATGTCCTCATGTCCTTGTCTGTCTTTCTTTAGCCGATAGCTTCAATAACCAATAACCGATAACCAATAACCTTTACCCCTTGAACAGGCTGTTGAACTCGGCGTCTATGCGGTTGATGATGTGTCCCAGGTCTTCGCGGTTCTCCACGAAGTCGCACTCCTCCATGTCCACCACCAGCATCTTGCCCTCGTAGTTCTCGGCCCACTGCTCGTAGCGGTTGTTGAGGTTGGTCAGATAGTCCAGTCTGATGCCCGTCTCCAGCTCGCGGCCGCGCTTCTGTATGTGGCGTATCAGCGTCGGCACGTCGCACTTGAGGTATATCAGCAGGTCGGGCTGCGGCAGCAGCGAGTAGGTCATCTCGAAGAGTTCGGTGTAGGTCGTCAGGTCGCGCGTAGTCATCAGGCCCATGCTCTGCAGGTTGGGGGCGAAGATGTAGGCGTCGTCGTAGAGCGAGCGGTCGCGGATGAAGCTCTCGCCCGAGGCGTGCAGCTCGTCGAGCTGCTTGAGGTTCGAGTAGAGCGAGTACACCATCATGTTGAACGACCACCGGCGCATGTCCTCATAGAAGCTGTTGAGGTATGGGTTCTCGTCCGTTGTGCCGGAGATGGCCTTGTAGCCGTAGTGCTTCGACAGCAGCATGGTCAGTTCTGTCTTGCCGGCCCCTATATTGCCTGAAATTGCTATCTGCATATACTTTCATTCATGCCCCCACACCCTCTTTTGCATTGAAAGAGTGTGTGATTGCTGTTGTTGCTTTGTTTTTTCCAAGTGGCAAATATACGACTATTTTTTGATTTATTAATATTTTGTGCACTTTTTTTGCAACTTTTTTCTGTTTTTGCCGTCCGCCGCCGCCCTCTGCGCCACCGATTTCCGCCGGCACCCCTACGGAGCCCCTACGGCATTTCTTCAGTAGTTCTTCAGTAGTTCTTCAGTGTTTGACTGAAGAACTACTGAAGAACTACTGAAGAAATGCCGTAGGGGCTCCGTAGGGACTCCGTGGGGAATCGGCGGGGGAAAGGAGAAAATATTTGTGTTTTTATGTCTGTTTTGTATTTTTTTTGTATCTTTGTAAAATCCTATCCGTTGCCCCGAAGGCTCGGAGAGGTGTTTTAATGAGCATAAAACCAGACTGTTATGATGAAGATTGACAATCTCGACGAACTGATAGTTATGGCCTTGCGCGAGGATGTTGGCGACGGCGACCACTCCACCCTGGCCTGCATTCCGCCCGACGCCGTGGGCACGGCCAAGATGGTGGCCAAGCAGGAGGGCATCCTGTGCGGTACCGAGGTGGGACGGAGGGTGTTCCAGATTGTGGACGCCAGCCTTGAGGTGAGCCTGATGAAGCACGACGGCGACGCCGTGGCCAAGGGCGACATCATCATGACCGTCACAGGGCACAGCGGCTCCATCCTCACCGCCGAGCGCACGGCGCTGAACTTCATGCAGCGCCTCTCGGGCATCGCCACGGAGACCCACCGCATGGTGCTGATGCTCGACGGCCTGCACACCAAGCTCCTCGACACCCGCAAGACGACACCGAACATGCGCCTGCTGGAGAAATACGCGGTGCATTGCGGCGGCGGCACCAACCACCGCATAGGCCTCTACGACAT
Organism: Bacteroidales bacterium; assembly: GCA_017522105.1. Lineage (GTDB taxonomy): Bacteria > Bacteroidota > Bacteroidia > Bacteroidales > P3 > Colimorpha. The sequence goes on from JAFXAA010000037.1 coordinate 25,933, forward strand.
GGTGATGCTCAAGGACAACCACATCGACTTTGCCGGCGGCATCGAGGCCGCCATCGACCGCACGCACAGCTACCTGAAGGCCAAGGGAAAGAGTCTGCGCATAGAGATTGAGGTGCGCGACCTCGACGAGCTGCAGCGCGTGCTGGACCACGGCGGCGTGGACCGCATCATGCTCGACAATTTCACGCCGGAGCTGCTTACCGAGGCCGTGAAGCGCATCGGCGGCCGCTACGAGACCGAAGCCAGCGGCGGCATCACCGAGGCCACGCTGCGCCGCTATGCGGAGACGGGCGTGGACTTCATCAGCGTGGGTGCGCTGACGCACCATATCAAGAGCCTCGACATCTCGCTGGTGAAGAAGTGAGTGGAGAGGTTATGGGTTATTGGTTATGGGTTATTGTTTGTTGATAAATAGGTTATTGTGAATATCTGCCAGGTGGTTAATGTGAAGGCATACGTGAGGCTTTTCGGCGCGAAGCTGAGGCAGCTGTGGCGCAGGGTGCTCTACTGGAGGCCGCTGCGCAGCACGCTGTACTTCCTGCAGCATGTGACGCTGCCCGGCAACCGCGGTGTGCCGCTCTACGACGTGCTGCGCTTCTTCCTCGTGGGGGTGTTCAACGGCAGTATCACCAACCGCGCCAAGGGGTTGGCCTACAGCTTCCTGACGGCATTGCCGCCGCTGCTGATCTTCTTCTTCACCCTGGTGGCCTTCTTCCCGGTGGACGGCTTGCAGACCGAGTTGCTGTCGCAGCTCGGCGGCATCGTGCCGGAGAAGATTATGTCGCCCCTGTCAGACACCGTCAACGACATCATGGGCCACCGCCACACGACGCTCCTCTCGGTGGGCTTCGTCTCGTCCATCATGCTGGCGGCCAACGGCCTGATGGGGGTCATCTCCTCGCTCAACTTCGCCAACAGCAGTGTGGAGACTCGCCCCTACCTGCAGCGCTACCTGCTGTGCCTGGGCATGGTCTTTGTGCTGTATGTCGTCGTGGTGCTCACGCTGGCGCTGCTCATAGGGCACAAGTTCCTGCTGCAGCTCATCTACAGCCAGGGATGGCTCACCTACAGCCGCACCAACACGCTGCTCTTCAACATCGGGCGCTGGCTGCTGCTCTCCTTTGCCACCCTCTTCGCCGTGTCCCTGATTTATTACTGGGCCCCCGTCAAGCGGCAGAGGGTGGGCTTCTTCTCGTCGGGGAGCGTGCTGGCCACGGGCATGTTCTTCGTGCTCAGCTGGGGGTTGGGCATTTACCTCAACAACTTCAGCCGCTACAACCTGCTCTACGGCTCCATAGGCACGCTGCTGATGCTCATGTTCTGGGTCTACTTCAACTGCATCGTGCTCCTGGTGGGCTACGAGCTCAACATAAGCATATACAACGGCACTACTGTGAAGCGCAACAGGCAGAGCCGCAAAGAGATAAGACAGAAACTACAAAACATACGCAATGATTATACAGAAAAACAGGGGTAGGGTGGTGGCCGATGCCGCCACGCCGCGCGAGAAGTTCAAGATGGTTGCCAAGACGATGGTGAGCCTCGAAGAGGTGCTCGCCGACGAGCTGCGCCAGATGGGCGCCGAGAACGTGCAGGTGCTCACCCGCGCTGTGGAGTTCGAGGGCGACATGCGTCTGCTCTACCGCGCCAACTATTGCTGCCGCACGGCGCTGGCCATCCTCAAGCCCTTCGCGGAGTTCGACGCCAACGACGACCAGGAGCTCTACGACCAGGTGTACAAGCTGCGCTGGGAGAAGATCCTGGACTGCGACGGCACCTTCATGATCGACTCCACGACCAGTGGCGAGGTGTTCACGCACAGCTACTATGCCGCCCTGAAGACCAAGGACGCCATAGTGGACCGCTTCCGCCGCAACTTCGGCAAGCGCCCCTCCATAGACACCGAGCAGCCCGACTACAAGTTCAACCTGCACATTCGCGACAACCACGTCACGCTGCTGATGAACTCCAGCGGCGACTCGCTGCACAAGCGCGGCTACCGCCAGGGGGTTGGCATAGCACCCATCAACGAGGTGCTCGCCGCAGGGCTGCTGAAGCTCGCCGGATGGGACAAGGCCTTGCAGGCCAAGCCCGCCGACCTCAACTTCTACGACCCCATGTGCGGCAGCGGCACCATGCTCATCGAAGCCGCCATGATGGCCAACAACATACCGGCACAGTACTACCGCGGGCAGAACTTCGGCTTTATGCGCTGGAAGGAGTACAACCTTGGCGAGTGGAAGAGCGTGAAGGCCGAGGAAGACCGCAAGATAGGCTGCTTCGACTATGAGGGCGAGATTTGGGGCAATGACATCGACGAGCAGGTCATACAGCAGTGCGAGAAGAACCTTGAGTATGCCAAGCTGCACCACGACGTGATGCTGCACATAGGCGACTTCGCCGACCAGGAAGCCCCGGAGGGACGCACGCTCATCGTCACCAACCCGCCCTACGGCGAGCGCATCAAGGTGGAGGACCTCAACGCCATGTACGAGAAGCTGGGCGACACCTTCAAGCAGCGCTACGGCAAGGATTGCGACGTGTGGCTCATCACCAGCGACTTTGAGGCCATGAAGCACATAGGGCTCCACCCGTCGGCCAAGATACCGGTGCAGAACGGCTCCCTCGACTGCCGCTTCCTGCACTTCGAGCTCTACGACGGCTCGAAGAAGGCCAAGTATCAGCAGGATGCTGAATAGCGCAGAGATTAAACAGGCGGCGTCGGCTGTGGGCTTTGACGCCTGTGGAGTGGCGCGTGCCGGCGCGCTGACGGACAGCGAGTATCCGCTGCGCGAGTGGCTGCGGCGGGGCTGGCACGGCGGTCTCGGCTATATGGAACGCAACGTGGAGAAGCGCATGGATCCGCGGCAGCTGCTGCCGGGGGCGCGCAGCGTGATATGCTGCGTGAGCGCCTATCCGCCGCCGGAGACGACGGGGGGCGTGGCGGCCTACGCACGCACACGCGAGTATCATAAGGTGGTCAAGGACATGCTTTTTGATTTGAGGCAGCGGCTCGGCATCGACGGCAAAGTGTGCTGCGACACCGTGCCCATCAGCGACAAACACTGGGCGGCGCGTGCCGGCCTGGGGTGGATAGGACGCCATACGCTGCTCGTCACAGGGCGGTGGGGCTCGTGGGTCAACCTCGGCGAGATAGTCACCGCCGAGGAATGCGACAGCTACGATGCGCCTCTGGCGTCGGGCTGCACCGACTGCAACCTCTGCGTCGAAGCATGCCCCAACCACGCCATCGGCGAGAACATGATCGATGTGCGCCGCTGCACCGCCTACTACACCACGCACCACACCCGCGAGCTTCCGCCCGACGTGGACCCCCACGGCTACACGCAAGGCTGCGACCTCTGCCAGCTGGCATGCCCCTGGAACAGGCTTCAGTAAAAAAAATATTTGCCGGGAACGGAATTATTCGTATATTTGCACCATGAAATAATGGATGAAATGGCATAAGAGACAGACATAAAGACATATACATAGGCGTATTCGCTTTTCTTCGGCATCGTTGGAATCTCGACAATTTCACACTATCATTACGCAAGGAAAGGGAATCGCTCACGGAACCGTGGGCTTTTCTTGTTCGTAATGATAGGTAGTCGAGAACCTCAACGATGGACAGAAAATAAGTTCACGGCTTTTTTTTTATTAACCCATAAAACAAACACATTATGAAGACAAAGTACATTGCACTGGCTTTCGCGGCCATGATGACGGGCTTGATGTTCACAGCCTGCCAGAAAGAAGACAACAGCCCGAGTGGCAACAACAACGGTGGGAATGGTGGCAACGGTGGTGAGACGCCGTCTGCTGTCGGCGGCTTCCGCGAGGACGGCGCCAGCAATGCCCTCTTCACAGTGGCCGAAGGACGTCAGGTGCGCTTCTCGCGCGGCAACCTGCAGTACCAGGCCTCAACGGGCACATGGCGTTTTGCCGAGAACCAGTATGAGTATGTCGGCGAGGACAACATCAATATCTCGCAGACCTACGACGGCTGGATAGACCTCTTCGCGTGGGGCAACAGCGGCTGGGAAAGCGGAGCCACGTCATATCAGCCATGGGAGCTTCCGCTGCAGTGGAACGCCAACTACCCCGGTGGCGACGAGAACAACGACCTCATCGGCGATTATGCCGAAGCTGACTGGGCTTGGCACAATGCCATCAGCAACGGCGGCAACCAGACGCACAAGTGGCGTACGCTGACGGGCGAGGAGTGGAATTATTTGATTAGCACCCGCGCCGGTGCCGACGGCAAGAACGGCATTGGCACAGTGAATGAGGTTCACGGCATGATTTTGTTGCCCGACACATGGGCTCTGCCCGAGGGTTTGTCGTTCAGCTCTGAATGCACAGGATGGGATGACAATGTGTACACCGTTGAGCAGTGGGAAAAGATGGAGAATGCCGGTGCCGTGTTCTTCCCTGCCGCAGGCTACAGCCATAACGGCTACAGCCGCCACTATTTCTGGCAAGGCGGTGAGACTGGTGGCTACTGGGCATCCACACACTATGACAGTGATGAGTCACGGATGATGTTCTTCGACGCTACTGGCGTTTCGGGCGACTGGTGGGCCACCCGTCCTGCCGGCCGTTCGGTGAGACCTGTCACGGAGTGATATTCCGCATTCTCACTGCATGTGTGGCGCCACGGTACCGTGGCGCCACGCTTTTTTTGTCATGGTGCACAATTTAAGCCGGAGAAAGGCGTTAATCGGTATGCATAAAACAACAGTTAAATGTACAAACAGCCAAAAACACAAAAGCAAGCGTTCCGCTTCCGTCGCTTCTGCCGTGCGGGGTGGGCGGCTTTCCGCTCGATGCACCGCGAGGTGACGATAGGGCGGCTGGCCGCACGCGTTGCCGACAGCAGTCTGGCCAAAGGAGCCGCCACGGTGGCGCTGGCCGTCACGCTGTCGCAAGGCACCCTCATGGCGCAGACCGAGAAGGAGAGCGAGACGCGAACCCTGCCAGAGGTGCAGGTGATGGTGGCTGCCGACAGTCTGTTTGGCACGCCCGAGCCAGCGGCGGTGCTCACCGCCGAGGAACTACAACATTCTTCTGCCCGTACTGTGGGCGACATCGTGGCGATGTTGCCGGGGATTGACATGCGCACACGCGGTGTCGGCGATGTGCAGGCCGACCTTTCGATGCGTGGAGGTACCTTCGACCAGATGGTGGTGCTGCTGGGCGGCATCAACCTCACCGATGCCCAAACGGGACACCACACCATGGATATACCTGTTGATATCACCATGGTGGAGCGCGTGGAGCTACTCACGCCGGCGCAGCTCATGGCACGCGGCGTGACGGCATTCTGCGGCGGTGTGAACATCGTGGTCTGCGAGGAGTACCGCGACCGTCTGCTGGCGCAAGTGTGTGGCGGCAGCTATGGCACCGCCGACGCATCGCTCCTCGCCACCAAGGCCGTGGGGCCGTGGGCGCTGACGGTGGCCGGTGCCTATCATCGCAGCGACGGCTACCGCCCGAATACCGACTACCGCCATGGAAGCCTCTATGTGCAGGCCGCCCGCCACGGCGAGCGTGACGACTGGCAGCTGCAGGTCGGTGGGCAGATGAAGGGCTTCGGCAGCGCCGGTTTCTACAGCACCACCTATCCCGACCAGTACGAGGCTACACGCACCCTGATGGTATCGGCAGCCAATGTGCACCGCTTCAATGCCGCGGTGCGCTTGGAGACAGCTCTCTATGGGCGCTTGCACGGCGACCGCTTCGAGCTTTTCCGTGACGGATATGTGGAGGCTCCGGCCTGGTACACCGGTCACAACCACCACCTCGGCTCAACGACTGGCCTTCGCGGCCGCGTCATGGCGCGATGGGGAGTGGGGGAGGTGATGGCTGGAGGCGAGGTGCGCCGCGAGGGCATTTGGAGCAATGTGCTTGGCGAGCAGGACAGTACCCTCCATTCCCCTTACGACAAGGCTGCGGCACGGCTCAACAGTACCCTCTTCGCAGGCTACAGCATCAGGTTCGGACGCTTCGCCGCCGAGGTCTCCGCCCTGGGGCTTCACAGCACCTCCTTTGGCTTCAACTACGGCTTGTCGTCGCTTATGACCTACAGCACGCGGCTTCTGACGTGCCATCTCGCGCTATCGCGCACATACCGTCTGCCATCGTTCACAGACCTCTATTACAAGAGTGTCACCCAGACAGCCAACCCAGACCTTGGGGCAGAGCACAGCCTCGCCGCCGAAGCCGGTGCCACGCTGCGCTGCAAGGGCTTCGCGGCCAGTGCCACGGCCTACTGGCGCGGTGGTCGCGACATTATCGACTGGGTGCGACATACAGATGCCGAGATGTGGTACGCCATGAACCACAGCGAGGTAAACGCCGCCGGTGTGGATGTTTCGGCCACCTACAGCCTCGGTGGCTTGCTTGATGCCGTGGGTGCGGGCTATAGCTTCTGCGATATATCGCTTGCCACTGGCCAGATGCTGTCGCAGTATTCCCTCGACCATCTGCGCCACAAGGCGTCGGCCTTCGTGCGTTTCTCCCTGTTCAAGGGCATGCGCCTCACCATGGACATGGCATACCGTCACCGCGACGGGTTCTATTATGCCGACGGCGAGCGACATTCCTATGGCGGAGTGCTGCTGCTGAATGCCAAGGCTGAATATGAGTGGCGGCATGCGACCTTCTTTGCCGAGGGGCACAACCTCGCCGACATGGCTTATCGCGACTATGGTGGCGTGCCAATGCCGGGGCGTACCTGGATGGTAGGTATAAGAGTGGGCTACTGACGTTGCGACGGCTTGGGTACCTTGATGGGAAACCATGACCGCACAGGCTGGTCGAGGCCCAGGCCGTTCATATAATTATATGTGGCCAGACGGAGGGCGGCGCCTACGGCTTCTATGTCGTAGGAAAATTGCGGTCCACCGTCAAGGGGTTCCCAGTCCACCTCGTTGTTGCAGAAGGGGTGTGCAGCCGTGCCTGTGCGGCGTGAGCCGAAAGCCTCGGGATGGTGTCCGCTGGGAGAGTGGCATGTCATCGCGTAGCGGTGCCAGAAAGCGCTCTGGACGATGCCCTCGTCGAACATGCGGCGCACCGTCTCCAGTGCGTCTACGGTCTCCTGTAGCGTCTCGGTGGGGAAGCCGTACATGAGGTATGTGTGCACCATGATGCCCGCGTCGCGCAGGTGGCGGCATGCATCGGCGGTCTGCTGTATGGTGACGCCCTTGTCCATGAGCTTCAGCAGGCGGTCGCTGGCCACCTCCAAGCCTCCGCTGACGGCCACCATGCCGGCCTCGGCCAGCAGGTCGCACAAGTCGGCCGTGTAGGCTTTCTCGAAGCGTATGTTGCCCCAGAAACTCAGCGTCAGGCCACGGCGCAGGATTTCCTCGGCCACATCGTGGAGCAGCTTGGGCGGGAGTGCCTCGTCGACGAAGTGGAATCCCGTCCGTTCCGTCTGTCCCATTACGCGCTCCATGCAGTCCACCACCACCGAGGCCTGCGGGGCACGATAGTCGCCGATGTAGGGCAGCGAGGTGTCACAGAAGGCGCAGCGATGCCAGTAGCAGCCCTGTGCCATCACCATCTTGTTCCATCGCCCTTGGCTCCAGAGGCGGTGCATGGGGTTGGTTATCTCGGTGAGCGAGAGGTATTTGTCGAGCGGCAGGTCGCTGAAGTCTGGGCAATAGTCAATGGCTTCGGGATGGCCGTCGATGACCACTTTGTCGCAGAACTCGTAGATGCGGGGCTCATTCAGCTGGCGCCACTCTGTATTGGGAAAACCGCCACCGAGCTCCACCTGTGACGACGTGTGCTTCTTCAGCCATTGTCCGCAGCGCAGGGCGCCATAGAGGCATCCGGGAAATGGCACCGTGATGTCCACCTGCTCAGGGCAGAATTCTTCCACCACCTTTTCCAGCAGGCTGAGCATGATGCTGTCTATGGGCGTCGGCTCGCGCAGTAACTCGTCGTACAGAGGGTCGAACACTGGTGCATCGTTTGACAGATATTCTGCATAGCGCACCAAGTCAAAGTGGGGGTCGACCTGCTCCCTGATGTGGTCGGCGATGTCTTCGATGAAGAGTGTGGCGAGGTGTAGCGCCTTGTCGGTGGTGCCTGCCACGCCAAACGACCACTCGAGGTTGTCCTCGTCCAGCTGCTGGAAGCGCTTGCCCTCGGGCAGCAAGCTGCGGTTGGCGATCCGCGGGCCCAGCGTGTCGTCCTGGCCCCGGAGGAACCGCTTGACGGGCCCGATCAGGCGCGCCTCGCGCTCGAGGCCGATATGGCGCAGGAAACCCTCCGACAGCACCCGGTCGGCCAATTCGACACCCAGGTCCACCTGCCGCACCGTATGGCCCTGCGCGACATACAGCCCCTTCAGGTAGGCCGTAGCCGGATAGGGTGTGTTGAGCTGTGTCAGCGGCGGAGTGAGGAGCAGGATGCGCATGGGTGGCTATTCTTCCGTGGCAGGGTCGTTGGTGCGCGCCTCCTCGAAGCGCTTGCGCATCGTCTTGTTGCCCCAGGTGAGCTTCTTGATGGTCAGGTTTTCAGTCTCGTTGCCCGCCTTGCGCAGCGACTCCTCCGAGCCGACCAGGGCGGCGCGCACATCTTGCAGGTGCTTGATTGACTTGTCAATCTCCTCGATGGCGGTGTTGAACTTCTTGTGTGCCTGCGCATAGTTTTTGCTGAAGGCATCCTTGAAGTTCTCCAGCTTCTCCTCGAACTTGGAGACGTCGATGGTCTGCTGCTCGGCCATGAGCAGCTTGCGCTTGTACTCTATCGTCTTGCGCGAGGTCTGCACCAGCAGGGTGATGAGCGGGATGAAGAACTGGGGCCGGATGACGTACATCTTCTCATGCACGTGCGACATGTCCACGATGCCGGTGTTGTAGAGCTCGTTGTCGCTCTCCAGCATCGACACCAGCACGGCATACTCGCAGTTCTTCTTTCGGCGGTCGCTGTCCAGCTTGTCCAGGAAGTCGACATTGCGGTGCTTGCGGGCGGTGTCGTCGTTCTCGTTCTTCATCTCGAACATGATGGAGATGTACTCGATGCCGTCCTCCGAGTCGCGAAAGATGAAATCGCCCTTGGTCCCCTCCGATGCGTCGTTGTCCTTGTCGAAGTAGGCATTGGGGAGAATGGAGCGGATCGTGGTGTTGTACAGGTAGTTGCAGTGCTGCTCGAGCGACTCGCCCACCATCTTTGTAGAGAGGCGCGTCTTCATGTCCTTGTAGTAGTCGACCAGCTCGCGGCTCTGCTTAAGCTGCAGTTCGTAGTTGTTCTTGATCGACTGCTCGCGCTCCGAGGCTGTCTTCTGCTCGGTGATGACCTGCAGCTTGAGGCGCTCGATCTCGTTGTCACGGTTGTGCAACTCGTCCTTGGTCCGGTTCTGCTCCTCGAGGCGTGCCATATCGACCTGCGCTTTGCCGCGCTCAATTTCGGCCTTAAGGCGGACCACCTCCTGCTGCATCGCGGCCATCTGGCGCTCCATCTTGAGGTGCTCCTCAGTGCGGATGGCCTCCTCCTGGCTGCGCAGACGCCCGATCTCGTTGTCGCGGTCCTTGATGGCGTTATCCTTCTGGTTCAGCACGTTCAGGTACTCCTGTTCGCGTGCCAACTCGCGGTTGCGTATCTCGGCCGTGCGGCGCTGGTCTATTTCGTGCAGACGGGCTTCTAGTTCCTGGGCGAACTCGCGGTTCTTCACCTGGCTCAGGATAGAGGCATAGCTGGCCTCGTCGACGGTGAACACCTTGTTGCAGTGGGGACAAACGATCTCTTTCATATCCAATCATTACGGTTATAACAAATCCGCCACCGGCGGGGTGGCGGATTTGTTCGTCACTGGCGTGGCGGTTTATTTCTTTTTACCCTTTTTGGCAGGGGCTTTGGCGCTGTCCTGGATGCCGAGTTTGGCCTTGATGGCGGCGGGGATGGCGTCCTTGTGGACAACGATGTTCATGGTCTTGTAGCGGGCAAATGCTTTGCTGACGAAGAAGTTGCCGCCGAACTCGCCGTTGTACTTGCCCCAGCTGTTCTTCACCATGTAGTACTCGTTGCCCATCTGATCCTTGGCCTTGCCAAAGATGAGCATGCCGTGGTCGTCGGTGGTCTCCCAGTTGTCGTAGGCCTGCTGGCGCTCCTCTTGGGTCACCCAGCGCTGCGGTGTGGGGTGCTTGGCGGCCTCGTCGGCAATTTCGCTGGCGCTCATGCCGCTCCACTTAGCCTGGTCGCTACCAACCTTGGCGGCAGCTTTGCCGTCGGTGGCCGGCAGGACGGCGAAGCCCTTGCGGGTGTAGCGGAAGCCCTGCTCGCTGACGTCAGAGCCCCAGGCGATGGTGTAGCCGTTGTCGATGGCGTAGTCGAAAATCTCCATCATCTCGTCCAGAGGCACGTTATAGCTCTGGCCCCAGCGCCAGTTGTCCTGAATCTCGAGGACGAAGGGCTCGTAGAAGGGGTGATGGGTGTAGGAGGTGATGCTGACGTAGTCATCGGGGTTCAGGCCGAGGCTCTCGCCGAAGCTCTTGGGGGTGTACTCGACGCCCTTGTAGTTGAACTTCTCGGGTATCTTGCCGAGGTAGGTCTCGTGGACGGCCTGGACGGCTTTGAGCCACAGGGGCTGGCCGTCGGGGCTGTACTGCAGCTTCTTCAGTTTGCCTTTGGCCACGGCCTCCACCATCACGTCGGTCAGGGCGCTGAGCTCGGTGTGGTTGCTCAGGGTGTCGCCGTAGGCGGCGCCGGCGGGCATCACCTCGTCGGGCACCATGCCGTAGTGCTTGAGACAGTAGATCACATCGTTGAAGGCGCCACCCTGGCTGAAGCTCACGTCGCCGTGGGTACGCACGGCGGCCATGGCACGGTCGTTGTAGGTCTTCTCGACCACGTACATCTCGCTCAGGTCGTACTCGCCCTTGCCCAGGCGGAGCAGCTCGGCCTCGAGGAAGGCGATGCCGCTGTAGCTCCAGCAAGTGCCGGCATTGTTCTGGTCTTTGACGGAGGTAACGGGGATCACCTTCACGGTGTCAAACTTGTAGCCCTCGTCCTCTTTCTTCTCCTCCTGTGCTAACACGGAGGTGGCGCAAATGGCAATGGCGCCAAGGGTCAGGAATGCTTTTTTCATTAGTATGTAATTGTTTGTTATTATTTATTTGTACTAAAAATGCGGTGCAAAGATACGACAATTATTTGTACTGGCCAAATCTTTTTTACATCGCATCAATGACGGTGGTGTCGTGCTTGCCTTTGACGATTGTGTTGTATTCCGTGCCCTTCTTGGTGGGTATGCGCACCTTGTAGCTCTTGCCGTCCTTGTTCTTCAGTTTGTCGGTGGTAATCCACGGGTTCATGGTGCGCACCATCTTGTAGCTCGTGCCGTTGTCTGCGGCGAACTGCACGAGGTCCACGTTCTGTCCGCCGAGCGTCACCTCCTCGTAGGGCAGCTCGGGGTATGTGTCGCAACGGCGCACCGTGTAGCCGTAGTCCTGCGGGTGCTGCATGATGAGCTTCAAGGCCAGTATGCGGTACACGTAGCGCTGCGTCTCGCGGTTGAGCATCAGCTCGTAGTAGCTCTTCTGCCGCTGGTTGGCGAGGCGCTTCTCCAAACCGTTCTCTCCGCAGTTGTAGGCCGCTGCGGCCTCCGTCCAGCCCCCGAAGCGGCGCTTCAGCTCCTTGAGGTAGCGGCAGGCGGCGCGGGTCGACGCTTCGAGGTCGTTGCGCATGTCAATCTCCTCGCTTATCTCCAGCCCGTAGGTCTGTCCCGTCGACTTCATGAACTGCCAGTAGCCCTGTGCGCCAGCGGGCGAGGTGACGTTCTGCAGGCCGCTTTCTATGACGCAGAGGTACTTCATGTCCTGCGGCACATGCTCTTCCTTCAGTATGCGCTCTATGGTGGGGAAGACGCGCGCGGCGCGCTTGATGTTGAAGAGCGTGTTGCTCTGGTAGTACATGTTGCTCACCAGCTCACGGTCCAGCCCTTCGCGCACATACCACAGGTTGAGCGGCACGCGCTCGCCGCAGAAGTACAGCGTGTCGGGCATCGGCGGCGCGTAGACGTGGTAGCCGGCGCGTATGGCCTTGGTCAGTATCTCGTCGCTGTTGTCCTCCTTGCGGGTGGCGAAAATAAAGGCCTCGCCTGCTATAGCCAGCGAAGCCAGTATAATAGCTATTATTGATAGCTTCTTCATGTCGTTACGGTGTTGATTATAAGTTGCGCCACCTCCTGCTTGCTCAGCAGGGGGCTCTCCGTGCAGCTGCCGTCGCGGCCTATGATGTACACCTTGTTGGTGTCCACGCCGAAGCCGGCGCCTTTGTCGCGCAGCGAGTTGAGGACTATGTAGTCGAGGTTCTTCTTCTCCAGCTTGCGCTGGGCGTTGGCCTCCTCGTTGTCGGTCTCCAGGGCGAAGCCCACCAGCGTCTGCCCTTCGTGTTTCATGCCGCCGAGGGTGGCCAGTATGTCGGGGTTCTGCACCAGCTCCAGGGTCATGCCCTCCGAGCCGTTCTTCTTCAGCTTGTGGTCGGCGCACTCCGCCGGACGGTAGTCGGCCACGGCGGCCGAGAGGATGGCCCCGTGGCAGCGGGGGAACACCTCGGTGGCGGCGGCGTACATCTCGCGGGCGCTCTCCACGCGGATGAGGTGTATGTGTGGATTGGCGGCGTTGAGGCTTGTGGGGCCTGTCACCAGCTCCACCTTGGCACCGGCGCCGGCCAGCGCCTCGGCCAGGGCGAAGCCCATCTTGCCGCTGCTGTAGTTGCCTATGAACCGCACGCTGTCGATGCGCTCGTAGGTGGGCCCTGCCGTGACGAGCCACCGTTCGCCGTTGAGTTTCAGTGTTGCGCCCTCGCCGATGGCGTCGACAATCTGCTGCGGTTCAGCCATGCGGCCCACGCCGCTGACGCCGCAGGCCAGCTCGCCCTCTGCGGGGCCTACCATGCGTATACCCCACGACTTGAGCGTCTCCACGTTGCGCTGCACGGCGGGGTGCGCCCACATCTCGCAGTTCATGGCTGGGGCCATGACCACTGGTTTGCCCGAGAAGGCCAGCAGCAGCGTGCTCAGCGCGTCGTCGGCTATGCCGGAGGCCACCTTCCCTATGATGTTGGCCGTCGCCGGGGCCACCACCAGCATCTCGCCCCAGTCCTTGAGCGAGATGTGCTCGGTGCGCCCCGAGGCGAAGAGGTCGCTGTACAGCGGCGCCCCGGAGACCGTCTCCAGGGTCACCCTCGTGACGAACTCCAAAGCATGCTCTGTGGCGGCACACCGCACCTCGTGTCCTGCCTTCTTCAGCAGGCGCACCAGCTCCGGCGCCTTGTAGGCCGCTATGCCTCCCGTGATGCCGACGATGATCTTCATTGCCTCGCTATCGCATTAACGCATTGTCACATTCACGCGTTCTCCTTCATCACCTCTTCTTCCATGGCCTCGAAGCGGGCTGCCTGCTGGTCCTCCTTGGCGGGGTTGCGGTAGTAGATCTGTCCTTCGAGGTATTCCTCCGTGGCTTCGAGTGTGGGTTTGGGCATCTGCTCGTAGCGGCGCACAATCTCAATCTGCTCGCGGTTCTCGAACATCTCGTCCACGCCGTCGCCGCTGCTGCGGAAGTCGTCGATGCGGCTGTGCAGCTCCTTCTTCTCTTCGGCGGCAATCTGGTTGGCGCGTTTGGTGAGCATGGCCACGGTCTCGTAGATGTTGCCGGTCTGGCGGCTGAAGTCTGCCGTGTTGCGGGTGATGGTGGTGTTGATGACTTTCTTTTTCTCTTCCATTGCTGTTATGTGGTTTTTTATTTTTCCATTTTTGCCAAGGCCTCGCGGGTCTTGGTGTATATGTCCTGCGCGTCGGCCAGCTGTTTGGGGTCGGTGATGCCGCTCACCACGCGGTCGAAGTCCGCCACCACCTGCTGCAGGCGCTCGCGCTTCTTGTCCTCGCGGCTGTTGATGGCATATTTGTAGCCCGAGTGCAGCATGTAGTACATGGCGTCGCTGCGCATGGGCGCCTCGGGGTAGAGGTTGATGAAGTTCTTGAGGCTCTCGTAGGCCGCGCGGTATTCCTCTATGAAATAGTAGCCATAGGCTATCTCGTAGTCCTTCTTCATGAGCTTGACGCGCATCTCGTCGAGGTAGCGGTTCACCTCGGGCATGCGCGTGCTGCGCGGCCACCGCTCGGCGAAGGCCTCGAACTCCTCGATGGCCTCGCGCGTGAGGCTCTGGTCCAGCGTGTAGCTCGGCGACTCCATGTACTTGCAGTAGGCCGAGAGGAAGGAGGCCTCCTCCACGCGTTCGCTGTAGGGGAACTGGCGCGCGAAGCGTTTGAACTGGTAGCCTGCGGTGAAGTAGTCCTTCTCCTTGTACAGCGCCTGGCCGTAGTACCACGATATCTCCTCGGCGTTGTCGCGCCCGCGGTAGTGCAGCGTCAGGTTCTCAAACAGCTGGATGGCCTTCGAGTAGCTGTTGTCGTTGTAATACTGCATCGCTGCCTGGTACTTGGCATCGTAATCGTTGCTCTTCAGTATCTTGTCGAACTTGTTGCAACTCGTTAGCAGCAAGACTGTTGCAAGGATATTCAGGATAAATGCGCCCTTTTTCATAGGGTGCAAAGATACAACTTTTTTTTAAACTGCGTGCAAATAATTTAAAAATGGCCCTTTGCTGCGGTGCTGTCTGTCCGCCCATGGCGCCTGTCGCCACCACCTCCCCTACGGCATTTCTTCCGCCGGGGGGCGTAGTTCCGTCGCCTCCGCGACGGCACTTCTTCCGCCGAGGGGTGTAGTTCCGTCGCCTGCGCGACGGCACTTCTTCAGTAGTTCTTCAGTAGTTCTTCAGTGTTTGACTGAAGAACTACTGAAGAACTACTGAAGAAATGCCGTAGGGGCTCCGTAGGGGATGCGGTGCGGATTGTTCCTTAATTATTTTTTTCATCGTGTTGCTCACAATTCAAATTTTTTATATCTTTGCAGTTTGTAAGTTAATGTATGGAATAAGGATAAGTATATGTATGTTAGGCTTTTGTGTGGTTCCGTGATGGTTTTGACGCTGTTGCTCTCTGTCCTGCGCACCCATGCCCAGGAGGCTGCGGCGTCGGTCAGGGTGTATTCCACTGTGGGTCACAACTATTCTGAGGGCGTCTACGGCTCGGTGGCGGCTTGGAGCGACTGGCGCGCCGGCGACGGCCTCGTGGTCAGCGCCGGCGCCGAGGCGTTGCGCGCCAAGGGGTTCGCCCTCGGTGCGGGCTGGCGCAGCCGCCTGTCGTGCTTCGGCGGCAGGCTGTCGCTCTTCGGGCGCTACCTGTGGCGCCGCCTGGGGCGCTGGAACACCGACGAGTGCAGCGCCCACACGGGCCTCGCGTGGCGGTCGGGCCGCTGGCAGGCCTCGCTGGGTCTGGCCAGCCGCTTTGCGCGTCCGGTGCACTCGCGCAGCCAGGAGCGCGCGGCGGGGTGGCTCTTCGAGCCTTTCAACGTCATGTACGAGCTGCAGTACACCCAGCCGCTGGACCACAAAGGTCTCTGGGAGCTGGCTTTCAGGGTGGCGGACTACGACTGGTTCGTGGCCGACCGCGCCTACCAGCCTCTTTTCTCGTTGGCTGCCAGCCGCAACTTCGGCCACGGCCTGACGGCGGCGGCGCGCGCCGTGTGCCAGCCTACTGGCATGCTCTCGCTCAGCGCCAACTACTATCATCTGTTTGTCAACCTCGGAATTGAGAAGAAATGGTGAAGAAGATTGTGCTCATGGCAGCTGTGGCGCTGCTGGCCGCGAGCTGCGACAAGCTCGACCTCGCGGGCTTGCTGATGCCTGCCAGCGCCGACGTGGAGAGCCGCGTGAAGGAAAGCCTGGCCCTCAACGATGAGTCGGGGCCGCGGGTGGTCAGCGTGACGTCGGACTCCTACCGCGTCTATGCCTGCGCCGATGTGCACTGGCTCGATGGCTCGCGCCACCTTGCAGCCTTTGTTGACAGCCTGCGCTCCGACAGCCTTGCCGCCGTGGGTCTGCTCATAGGCGACCTTGCCGGGCGCCGCGGGGCCATGCCCGCCGTGGCCGCAGCCTTGCGCCGCGACCCTGCCGTGCACCCCTACGCACAGCCCCTGGCCGCCGTGGTGGGCAACCATGACCTGTACTTCGGCCAGTGGGAGGACTTCAAGGAGTGTTTCGGCTCGTCTACCTACGCCCTCACCGTGGTCACCCCCAACCACCGCGACCTCTTCCTGATGCTCGACAGCGGCGGCGGATGCCACGGCCGCACGCAGATGGACTGGCTGCGCGGGCAGCTGGCGCACCGCGCCGAATACCGCCACGTGGTGGTGTGCACGCATGTCAACCTTCTGCGCACCGACCTCTCGCAGTTCGTCAGCGGCAACCTGCCCCTTGAGGAGACCTACGAGCTGCTCGACCTGCTGGCTGCCAACGGCGTGAGCCTATGTCTGCAGGGCCACGACCACCACCGCGACGTGAGCCGCTACGACGGCGTGGAACACCTGACGCTGGACTGTCTGGAAGACGGCGCATCCAACGCCTCATTCCTTGTCGTCGACCTTGCAGAACGCGTCAACTGGCGCTTTATTTGCAATTTTTAACACTCGCGCGAGCCTTTATTTTATGAAAAATGCGTATCTTTGCATTTTAAAATAAAGGTTCGGAATGGATACAATAGTAATATTAGACTTTGGTAGTCAGTATACTCAACTCATAGCGCGCAAAATCCGCGAGCTTAATGTTTACTGCGAGATTCACCCCTTCGACAAGGTTCCGGCGCTGACTCCGGAGGTCAAAGGCGTTGTTTTCAGCGGCAGCCCCTACAGCTGCAACGCAGCCGATGCGCCGGTGCCGCAGATGGATGGCATCAAGGGCAAGCTGCCCCTGCTGGCGGTGTGCTACGGGGCCCAGTATCTGGCCAAGTGGGGCGGCGGACGCGTGCAGCAGAGCAAGATACGCGAGTATGGCCGCGCCAACCTCTCGTTCATAGACAGCAGCAACCCGCTGATGAAAGACGTGCCCATGGGCAGCCAGGTGTGGATGAGCCACGGCGACACCATAGAGGAGCTGCCGCAAGGCTACAAGACCATCTGCAGCACTGAAAACGTGCAGTTTGCAGGCTATCAGATAGAAGGCGAACAGACCTATGCCATACAGTTCCACCCCGAGGTGCACCACTCGGTGGACGGCCCCACCATGCTGCGCAACTTCGTGGTGGGCATCTGCGGCTGCCGCCAGGAGTGGACGCCGGAGAGCTTCATCGAGACCACGGTGAAGGAACTGCGCGAGAAGGTGGGTGGCGACAAGGTGGTGCTCGGCCTCAGCGGCGGTGTGGACAGCACCGTGGCCGCTGTGCTGCTCAACCGCGCCATAGGCCACCAGCTGCATTGCATCTTCGTGGACAACGGCTTGCTGCGCAAGAATGAGTTCGAGAGTGTGCTGGAGAGCTACAAGGACATGGGGCTCAACGTGAAGGGTGTCGACGCCAAGCAGCGCTTCTATGACGTGCTGGCAGGCGTCAAGGACCCCGAGAAGAAGCGCAAGGGTATAGGCAAGACCTTCATCGACGTCTTCGATGCCGAGGCCAAGCTCATCACCGACGCCAAGTGGCTCGGCCAGGGCACCATTTACCCAGACGTCATCGAGAGCTCCAGCGTCAAAGGACCTTCGCAGACCATCAAGAGCCACCACAATGTGGGTGGCCTGCCAGACTATATGAAACTCAAGCTCGTGGAGCCGCTGCGCTCGCTCTTCAAGGACGAGGTGCGCCGCGTGGGCCGCCAGCTGGGCATCAAGGACAGCCTCATCGGGCGCCATCCTTTCCCCGGCCCCGGCCTGGCAATACGCATACTGAGCGATGTGACGCCCGAAAAGGTGCGCATATTGCAGGAGGTTGACGACATCTTCATACAGGGCTTGCGCGACGCGGGCCTGTACGACAAGGTGTGGCAGGCCGGCGCCATGCTGCTGCCGGTGCAGAGCGTGGGCGTTATGGGCGACGAGCGCACCTACGAGAGTGTCGTGGCTCTGCGCGCCGTGGAGAGCGTGGACGGCATGACTGCCGACTGGAGCCACCTGCCATACGACTTCATGGCCAAGGTGAGCAATGAGATTATCAACCGTGTGAAGGGCGTCAACCGCGTGTGCTACGACATCAGCTCCAAGCCGCCAGCAACCATCGAGTGGGAATAAAAATCGGTAACATGAAACGTTTTGTCCTGACAATAGTGCTGGCGATGGCATCGGTGATGGCGTGGACTCAAGCGCCGGGTACCACACCTGTCAAAGTCAGCAACGAAACACAGATGCTGCACGGGCGCAAGTATTACGTGCACATCGTGGAGACGGGTCAGACGGTGTACTCCATCTCCAGGGCCTACAAGGTACAGAGCTACGATGCCGTGACGCATGTGGACATACACTTCCTGCATGCAGGCGACACCGTGTGGCTGCCCTACCGCGGCCAGTTCGGCGACGAGGAACCTGCCGCCGTTGAAAACAGTGCGACACGTAAGCCCTCAGAACAGCAGGGCGTACGGCCCTCCGGGCGGCCGCAGACCGAGCGCAGTGCCGACCGGCCGCTGCCAGCTGCCACGCCACAGCACGCCAAGCGCACGCCGGAGGCCAAACCTGCCGCACAAGCCGTGCAGCTGCCGGAGGTGCGCAAGGTGGGTCGTACACTCAAAGTGGCCCTCATGATGCCACTTCACCTCGACCAGATTGACGAGATTTCCACCTCTAAATTCGACATTGAGCAGCGTGGCAAGCGCAGCTACCGTCAGTTCGAGTTCATAGAGTTCTACGAGGGCATACAGCTTGCGCTCGAAAAGATGACCGCCGAAGGTGTGAGTGTGGAGTTCAATGTGGTGGACGTCAGTGGCAACGACACTGCCCAGGTGAGCGCAAAATTTGCGTCGCACAATGTGGCGGAGAGCGACGTGCTTATAGCCCTGCTGCTGCGCGAATGCTTCGACAAGGCAGCGGAGTTGGCACGCGATGCCGGCATATATATTGTCAACCCCATGGCCACGCGCAGCGACATCTGCGCAGACAATCCCTATATGGTGAAGATGCAGCCCTCGACGGCAGGCCTCGTGACCAGGATGCTCAACAACATGAAGGCAGAGCGTCCCGATGCGCATCTTTACATCATCCATTCAGGTGCCAAGGCCGAGAAGCCCGTGCTCGACGAGATGAAGCGTCAGCTCGACGAGAGGGGCGACATCAGGTACACCCTCTTCAACTGGAGCCAGAGCGCCAAGCTGGCTACGGTGCTGAAGAAGTCGCCTAACGCCAGTGTGGTAAGCCTCTATGACCAGGGCAGGGATCAGAACCGCGTCTATGTGGGCAACCTTCTCAACCGTCTCACGTCGCTCAAGCAGGGCACGCCGGTACTCTATACGCTTGGCGACTGGACGCGCGAATATGGCGACGTGGACTTTAACCAACTGCAAAACCTCAACTACCATACCTTTGCCACGGGCTGGGACATGACCAACGACGTGCATGTGGATTTCCTCAAAGCTTTCCGCACGCGCTATGGCAACGAGCCCACAACGCCCCTGGCTGCCACAGGCTACGACCTTACCCTCTATATCGTTGGAGGCTTGCACCGCAAGGGCGCCGACTTCTGGAAGAACCCCGGCGGCATGGCCGAGGGGCTTACGCAGCCGTTGCACATGGTGCGCAGCGGCGCCGGGCTTGAGAACGACCGCGCCATGCTCTACCGCATGCAGGAGTTTGTCCTCGTACCTGTATCCTTTAAGTAAGAAAAGAGACTGCATGGAATACCAGAACACGATAAAGAAAGAGTTTCGCCTGACAGGCCCGGGCTTGCACACAGGCCGCACGGTGACCGTCACCGTCAAGCCTGCCCCGGAGAACTTCGGCATAGCATTCCGTAGAACAGACCACAACAATATAGTGACCCAGCCCGCATTGGCAAACAATGTGGGCGAGACCTCGCGCGGCACCACCCTCGGCTCGGGCCGCAACTCCATAGCTACCATAGAGCATCTCGTTTCGGCCCTGCACGGCTCGCAGGTGGACAATGCCATCATCGAGCTCGACGGTGGAGAGGTGCCCATCATCGACGGGTCGGCGCGTCCCTGGATGCTGCAGCTGAGCCGCGTTGGTGTGCGGCAACAGCAGGCCGAGCGCAATACCTTCACCATCGCCGAACCGCTGCACTTCGAGTTCGCGAAGACGGGCTCAGTGTTCGACGTGGAGCCTTGCGACCACTTCGCCGTACATTGCGAGATTGACTTCAAGGACACCGTCATAGGGCACCAGACCGCCGACATGAACGACTTGAGCGAGTATGCTGCAAGCATTGCACCGTGCCGCACATTCGTCTTCCTGCACGAGGTGGAGCCCCTCCTTCACCTCAACCTCATCAAGGGCGGCAGCCTCGACAATGCGCTGGTCTTTGTGAACAAAGAGCTCACCTCCAGGCAGCTCAAGCGTCTGGCCAAGATATTCAACAAGGACGAGAGTCTCTTCAAGGTGCACGACGGGGTGCTCAACACCACGGACATCTATTTCCCCAACGAGCCGGCGCGCCACAAGCTGCTCGACTTTGTGGGCGATATACGCCTTGTGGGCATGCCCCTCAACGCAAAATTCAGCATTTACAAACCCGGACACAAGGCCAACAATGCCTTTGCCCGCTATCTTATGGATTATATAAAAAAGAATAACTGATACATTACGCTATGGTATTGAATGACATTCATCCCGATGCCAAGATAGGCAAGAACGTTACGGTCGGCAATTTCACCACTATCTGTGAGGATGTGGAGATTGGCGACGGCACTTGGATAGCCCCCAATGTGACCATCTTCCCCGGTGCACGCATCGGCAAGAACTGCAAGATATTCCCCGGTTCGGTGATTGCTGCCATACCGCAGGACCTGAAGTTCGCGGGCGAGTACACCACGGTGGAGATAGGCGACGACAACGTCATACGCGAATGCTGCACCATCAACCGCGGCACCGCCGCCAGCGGCAAGACGGTCATCGGCAGCGGCAACCTGCTGATGGCCTATGTCCATGTGGCACACGACTGCGTGGTCGGCGACCACTGCGTGCTGGCCAACAACGCCACCCTTGCCGGTCATATCATCCTCGGCGACTGGGTGATTCTCGGCGGCAAGACGGCCTGCCTGCAGTTCATCCACATCGGTTCGCACGTCATTACGCAGGGCGGTGCACTCATTGACAAGGATATACCGCCTTTCGTCAAGGCCGCGCGCTACCCCATACAGTACTGCGGCGTCAATAGCCTCGGCCTCCAGCGCCGTGGCTTCTCGCAGGAGAGCATCAACCGCATCAGCGACATCTACCGCTACATCTTCGTCAAGGGGCTTACCGTCACCGACGCCGTGGAGCAGGTGAAGGAGCGCTACGGCAACACCGACGAGGGCAAGCAAGTGCTGGCCTTCATCGGCAGCGCCAACACTGGCCTGATGAGTGGCTTCAAGAGTGTGAGAAAAAGCGAGTAGGTTACACCCGCATCATAGTGGTCTCGACAACGGCAACCGTGCGCTCGCGGAGCGCATCTTTGCTGTTGTCGAGGCTTTCTATTATCGTCTGGTAGAGTGCTGTGGTGCGTCCGTGCTTCAGAGCGTGGCAGCGTGCCGTGAGGCGTGCACCCAGCGGGGCGGGGGAGAGGTAGTGCACCGTGGCGTCGAGCGACACCCAGTGCAGGTCGCCGCTGCCGAGGCAGTCGCTGTTGGCGGCAATGGCTGCCGCGAAGTCGGCCAGCGTGTACAGCACGCCACCCATGGCCACGCCGCGAGCGTTGCAGTGCTTGGCGGCGAGCGTGAGGGTGCAGGCGGCCTCGTGGTCGTCGGCCGAGGCAATTTCTATGCCGGTCAACTCTGTGGCGTAGCGGTCGGCGGCGAACACCGCACGCGCTCTTGCTGTCATGTCGTTCATATTCCCAGGTGTTTGCGCAGGCTGTCGGCGCCGGTGAATACGATGCCCTCCATGCCGAGAGCCTTGGCGGCGGCCACGTTGTCGGGGTTGTCGTCCACGAAGACGCATTCTTCCGCTTTCAGATGGTAGCGGTCGAGCAGCACGCGGAACAGCCTCGCGTCAGGCTTTATGAACCCTTCGGCGCCGCTCACCACGTAGCGGTCGATCATCTGCAGTATGCCGAAGCGCTCCCTGGCCGCGGGGAAGGTCTCCATGCTCCAGTTGGTGAGGCCGTAAATCTCATGCCCCCTGTTGCGGAGGTCGTTGATTACCTCCCTCATGCCCGGCACCTCGTCGGTGAGCATCTCGCGCCACCGCGAGCGGTAGAGTTCTATGGCCTCCGCATACTCTGGCTGCTTGGCTTTGAGTTCCTCGATACATGCGGCGGTGCTCTCGCCGGCGTCTATGCGGTTTCGCCACGCGGCGTCGCACACATGCCGCAGGAACCACCACGCACGCGCCTCGTCGCCGAAGTGCTCGGCGTACACCTTTTCGGGGTGCCACTGCACCAGTACGTTGCCGAAGTCAAAGATGACGTTTTTCATGCAGTCAGCTGCCGTCAGCCGTCCGTCAACGGTTGGCGTACATGTCTTCGTAGTACTTCATGTAGTCGCCGCTGGTGACGTTGTCCATCCACTCCTGGTTGTCGAGGTACCAGCGCACGGTCTTCTCTATGCCCTCTTCGAACTGCAGGCTCGGCTCCCAGCCCAGCTCGCGCTGCAGCTTGCTGCTGTCGATGGCGTAGCGCATGTCGTGCCCCGCACGGTCGGTGACGTAGGTGATGAGGTCCATGTCCTGCCCCTCGGGGCGGCCCAGCAGGCGGTCCACGGTGTTGATGACCACCTTTATGATGTCGATGTTCTTCCACTCGTTGAAGCCGCCGATGTTGTAGGTCTCGGCGATGGTGCCGCGGTGGAAGATGAGGTCTATGGCGCGGGCGTGGTCCTCGACGTAGAGCCAGTCGCGCACGTTCTCGCCCTTGCCGTAGACGGGCAGCGGTTTGCGGTGGCGTATGTTGTTGATGAAGAGCGGTATGAGCTTCTCCGGGAACTGGTAGGGGCCGTAGTTGTTGGAGCAGTTGGTGACGATGGTGGGCATGCCGTAGGTGTCGTGGAAGGCGCGCACGAAGTGGTCGCTGCTGGCCTTGGCGGCACTGTAGGGGCTGTGGGGCTGGTACTTGAGGTCCTCGGTGAAGAATTTCTCGCCGTAGGCCAGATGGTGCTTGCCGCTGCTGGCTTTCGTCGTAAACGGCGGCTTGATACCCTCGGGGTGCGTCATCTCCAGGGCGCCGTACACCTCGTCGGTAGAGATGTGGTAGAAGCGCTTGCCTTCCCACTTCTCCGGCAGGCTCTCCCAGTACAGCTTGGCGGCCTGCAGCATGCTCAGCGTGCCCATGACGTTGGTCTGCGCGAAGGTGAAGGGGTCTTTGATGGAGCGGTCCACATGGCTCTCGGCGGCCAGGTGGATGATGCCGTCCACGTGTTCGTCCTGCATCAGCTTGTAGACACCGTCGAAGTCGCAGATGTCCATTTTGACGAACTTGTAGTTCGGCTTGTCCTCCACGTCCTTGAGGTTGGCCAGATTGCCGGCGTAGGTCAGCTTGTCGAGGTTGATTATCTTGTACTGCGGGTACTTGTTGACAAACAGCCGTACCACGTGGCTCCCGATAAATCCGGCTCCGCCGGTGATGATGATGTTCATGTCGCGTTATTATTTTTGCATATCAACGCTACCGCCGCCCTTTTATTGTGCCAAAAGGCAAAAATACCGCCGTTATTGCCATATTTTGCTGTTATACAGTGTATTGTGTCCTGGTGACTTTCTTTGCGATGTATTTCGTTGACAGTCAGTGTTTTCAATGGAGCCCCTACGGCCCCCCTACGGAGCCCCTACGGCCCCTCTACGGCCGTGGTATTGAAAATCAGCGAGTAAGTGCATTTGAAAGGCCGTAGAAAAACCGTAGGAACTCCGTGGCGGGTCGGTGCCGCAGTCCTTGCGGCACGCGGGAAAATTGTTGCCACGGGGCAATAATTTACTGCGAGTGGCGTTTGGAAATAATTATTTATACAGCAAAAACATGAAACACGTCTACACCCTGCTCCTCGCCGTCGTCATGATGGCCCCCGGCGTGCTGCGCGCGCAGTCCGCAAGCACAGAACTGACCAACCTTGTCGTCTTCGTCCGCTTTGCCGACGACGCCGAGATTACACACCCTTTCGACTCCATCGACGCCATGTTCAACTCGCGCCGGGAGGGCTACTACAGCGTCTACAACTACTACGACGCCATGACCTACGGCCGCATCCACTACAACACGGTCTACACCTCCAACGTGCAGAACGGCGTCATCGTCTCCTACCGCGACACCCTGCCGCGCGGCGCCTTCCAGCCGTGGAGCGAGACGAACCCCATCGGATACCAGTTTGAGATCCCCTTTATGGGCGTCTGCATGTTCGAGGCACAGCTGCTGGCACGCATACTGGACTATGTGGATTCCATGCACTTGGTGCCTGACAGCGTGGTGCTTGACGGCGACGGCGACGGCTATATCGACAACGTGAGCTTCGTCGTCAAGGGCGGCGTCGGCGCCTGGGCCTCGCTGCTGTGGCCGCACATGGAGTACTTCCCACACGACTCCATCGACCACCCCGTCACCGTCAACGGCATGCGCCCCAACACGTTCAACTTCGAGTTCGAGGGCGCTGGCGAGGACTACTTCAACGCCGGCGTCTTCTGCCACGAGATGGGCCACTCGCTCGGTCTGCCCGACCTCTACCACTATACCAACTATCCCAACGTGTCGCCTGCCGGCTACTGGGACATCATGAGCTCCAACGCCCTCGGTCCCAACCACACCGCCGCCATCTACAAGCACAAACTCCTCCATGTCTGCGACGCCCCCATCGAGATCACCGCCGACGGCGACTACACGCTGCTCAGCGTAGGCTCCAGCCCATCGCGCAACTGCTACTACATACGCTCGTCCGAAGACACTAACCAGTGGTTCACCTTCGAGTACCGCAACAGCGGCGACCCCTTCGAGCAGGGCCTTATGGGCAGCGGCCTGCTGGCGGCGCGCTGGGTGGACAGCATTCCGCTGGACTACAGCGGCTCCTTCGCCAACGCCTTCTTCGACGGCGGCAATCGTGTGCACCAGTACTGGCTCTTCAGGCCCGGCAGCGAAAGCGACACCGTGCAGGGTTCTGTGTTCTTTGCCAACTTCGGCCAGTCGGGGAACGGCACCTCCTTCGGCCCGACGACCAATCCGCACCCCTACCGCACCGACGGCACGCCGGAGACCAGCTTCGAGCTCACCAACATCTACGACCACGGCGACTCGTTGACCTTCCACGTCCACTTCCTCGGCACCCAGGGCATCGGCAGCGTGGCAGAGGTTGACGACGTCAGGGTCTACACCCGCGACGGCAACATCATGGTCCTCGGCGCCGACAGCGAGCAGGTGCAGGTCTTCGACGTCATGGGCCGCCGCGTGGCCCCGCGCGACCTGCGCTCGGGCGTCTACGTCGTCAAAGTCGGCAACCGTGCCGCCCGCAAGGTTGTGGTGACAAGATAGGCCAGTCATCCCCTGACTGCCATTTTGTCAGCATCCGTGTCAGTCTCGGCAGACTGGCACGGATGTTGTTGTCATGAGGGTGTCGCTAAAGACCTAGGACGCCTGGAAACCCCGGAAATCCTAGAAACCCAAACAAGCAAACAAAAAAAGAAAGGAAAACAATATGAGCAAAATCATCGGAATCGACCTCGGCACAACCAACAGCTGTGTGAGCGTCATGGAAGGTAACGAACCCGTAGTTATCGCTAACAGCGAGGGCAACCGCACCACCCCCAGCGTGGTGGGCTTCCTCGAGAACGGCGACCGCAAGGTGGGCGACCCCGCCAAGCGTCAGGCCATCACCAACCCCCACAACACCGTCTATAGCATCAAGCGCTTCATGGGCGAGAGCTATGACCAGGTGACCAAGGAGATTGAGGCTGTGCCCTACAAGGTGGTGCGCGGCAACAACAACACCCCCTGCGTCGACATCAACGGCCGCCAGTACACCCCGCAGGAGATCAGCGCCATCGTGCTGCAGAAGATGAAGAAGACCGCCGAAGACTACCTGGGTCAGGAAGTCACCGAGGCCGTCATCACCGTCCCTGCCTACTTCAACGACAGCCAGCGTCAGGCTACCAAAGAGGCTGGCGAAATCGCCGGCCTTAAGGTGCGCCGTATCGTCAACGAGCCTACGGCCGCAGCTCTGGCCTACGGTCTGGACAAGAAGAACCAGGATATGACTGTGGCCGTCTTC
>JAFXAA010000038.1 GCA_017522105.1 Bacteroidales bacterium
GGTCAGCGAGTATCTGGGGGTGCGGAGCGTTCCCGGTGTCTCCACCTCGGTGCTCCCGAATTCCAATATTTTCACCATGTCTGTACGGGATGCGGACCCCGAGTGGGCCTACCAGGTCTTGCAGGCGGTGGTGGAGTGCTACCCCCAGGTGGCAGAGTACGTGGTGGGCTCCACGGCGCTGGTGATGCTCGATGACAGCGGCGTGCCGACGGAGCCGGTGCGGGAGCTGGATCTGAAGAATTCTCTGGTGATGGGCGCTGCGGCGGGTCTGGTCCTGTGGGCCGGCTTCGTGCTGGTGATGGCCCTGAACCGCCGGACCATCCACAACGAGGATGAGCTGAAGCAGACCATGAACCATGCATGCCTGGGCATCATCCCTGCCACCAAGGTGGCCCAGCGGGAGAAGACCTGCCCGATGGTGCACAAGGACAACGGTAAGTATGGCTTCGGTGAGTCTGTCCGGCTGCTGCAAATGCATGTCCAGAAGGAACTGCAAAAGCGGGGCCAGAAGGTCCTGATGATCTCCGGCGCCACTCCGGGTGAGGGCAAGACCACTGTTTCCCTGAATCTGGCCATCGCCTTTGCCAAAATGGGCCACCGGGTCCTGCTGGTGGACTGCGATATGTATAATCCCTCCATCCACCGGTCGCTGGGCCTGGAGCGGATCCAGACCCTGAAGGATTATCAGGCCGGTACTGTGTCCCAGTCGGAGATCATTGTCAAATCCGACATCAAGCACCTGTACCTGATGGCTGCCAATATGGATTTCAAGGATGCTTCGGCCAAGGAACTGCTGGAAACGATCCTCAATGCAGCCCGGCAGTCCTTTGACTATGTGCTTCTGGATACGCCGCCGTGTTCGCTGATGGTGGACGCTGCGGAGCTGTCCGATCTGGCGGACTGCGCCCTGATGGTCATTCGTCAGGATTACGCATCCCGGTCCCAGATCCTGGAGGGCGTCCGTCTGCTGACCGACAACGGCCTGCCCCTGATCGGCTGCGCCATCAACGGCGTGACGGGCAACCTGGCCAGCCGGGGCTACCGCTACGGAAACGGCTATGGTTACGGCTATGGCTATGGCTACGGTTACGGCTATGGCTATGGTTACGGCTACGGTTATGGCTACGGCTATGGAGAAGAGAGTGATGCCTCTAACGAATAAATAGACAACCATGAAAGGAATAGTACTGGCGGGAGGCTCCGGCACCCGCCTTTACCCTATAACAAAAGGCGTCAGCAAGCAGCTGCTGCCCATCTACGACAAGCCGATGGTTTACTACCCCATCTCGGTGCTGATGCTTGCCGGCATACGCGACATACTGATAATCTCCACGCCCTATGACCTGCCGGCCTTCAAGCGCCTGCTTGGCGACGGCAGCGACTTCGGGGTGAGGTTCAGCTATGCCGAACAACCGTCGCCAGACGGACTGGCGCAGGCATTCATCATCGGCGAGGAGTTCATAGGCAACGACGACGTGTGCCTGGTGCTTGGCGACAACATCTTCCACGGCAACGGCCTGAGCAAGATGCTGCGGCAGGCTGTGAAGAATGCCGAGGAGGAGCGCAAGGCCACAGTGTTCGGCTACTGGGTGTCGGACCCGGAACGCTACGGAGTGGCGGAGTTCGATGCCGAGGGGCGCGTGCTCAGCATAGAAGAGAAGCCCCAACAGCCCAAGTCGAACTACGCCGTGGTGGGGCTGTACTTCTACCCAAACAAGGTGATACAGGTGGCCAAGAGTATAAAGCCCAGTGCGCGCGGAGAGTTGGAGATAACCTCCGTGAACCAGGCATTCCTGAACGACGGCGAACTGAACGTGCAGCTCATGGGGCGTGGCTTTGCATGGCTCGACACCGGCACGCACGACTCGCTGGCAGAAGCGTCGACCTTCATAGAAGTGATAGAGAAACGCCAAGGGCTGAAGGTGGCATGCCTCGAAAGCATAGGCTATGAGATGGGATGGCTAACGGCCGACGACATAAAACGAGTGGCCCAACCCATGGCGAAAAACCAATATGGGCAATACCTGCTAAATTTAATATGAACATTATAAAAACCGACATAGAGGGGGTGCTCATCGTCGAGCCGCGCGTGTTCGGCGACGCGAGAGGGTATTTCTTTGAGAGCTTCAATGCTCGCGACTTCCGTCAACAGACCGGCATGGACATACAGTTTGTGCAAGACAACGAGTCGCGCTCAAGCCGCGGCGTGGTGCGAGGTCTGCACTTCCAGATGCCCCCCTACGCCCAAGCCAAGCTGGTGCGTGTGGTGGAAGGCTGCGTGCTCGACGTGGCTGTTGACATACGCGCCGGAAGCCCCACCTACGGACACCATGTATCCGTAGAGCTTTCGGCCGACAACAAACGGCAATTCTTCCTGCCCAAAGGGTTCGCACACGGTTTTGCCGTGCTGAGCGAGACGGCTGTGTTCCAATACAAGTGCGACGAATACTACCACCCCGAGGCAGAAGGTGCTATCGCATGGAACGACCCCACGTTGGCAATAGATTGGCATATAGAGAAAGAACATGCACTGCTCTCCGACAAAGACAGCAGGCATCCAATGTTCAAGGACTTCAAAACACCATTCCGCGAGGCATGAACATTCTGCTAACAGGCTCACATGGGCAGCTCGGCACACACCTGACAAAGCTGGCTCCAAGCTCGGCTCATCGCTGGTTTTTCACCGACGTGGAGGAACTTGACATCACCTCACGCGAGGCCGTGGATACCTTCGTAAAGCAAAACGGCATCGCGCTTATTGTGAACTGCGCGGCCTACACCAACGTGGACAAGGCGGAGAGCGACGAAGCAGCAGCCCTCCGTATCAACGGAGACGCTGTGGGCTATATGGCCGATGCCATGAAAGAAGTCCACGGAACGCTGATACACATCTCCACCGACTATGTCTTCGGCGGCACACCGCACAACACGCCATGCACCGAAGAACTGGAAGCCAACCCCACCGGTGCCTACGGACGCACCAAGCTGGCAGGCGAAGAAGCTGCCAGGCGCTGCCGCAGCCTGGTGTTCCGCACGTCGTGGCTGTACAGCGAATACGGCAAAAACTTTCTGCTCACCATGCTGCGCCTCACTGCAGAAAAACCCCAACTCAGCGTTGTCTTTGACCAAGTGGGCACACCGACCTATGCCGGAGACCTGGCCAAGGCAATATTCACCATTATAGAGAACGACGACTTCCTGCGCCACGAAGGCACATACCACTATGCCAACGAGGGGGTGTGCAGCTGGTACGACTTCACCATGGAGATAGCGCGCCAGGCTGGGCACAGCAACTGCCACATAATGCCGTGCCACAGCGACGAATACCCAAGCCCTGTGAAACGCCCCGCCTATTCGGTGCTCGACAAGACCAAGTTCAAAAAGACATTCAACCAAGAGGTACCCTACTGGACAGAAGCGCTGGCGCGCTGCATGGCCAACATAAAACAATGACGACTAAATGGCTGACGAAGCATTCATACACGAGAGTTCATATGTAGATGATGGCTGCACAATAGGCGCCGGCACCAAGATATGGCACTTCTGCCACGTGCAGAAAGGCGCCACCATCGGCAACAACTGCTCCTTGGGGCAGAACGTCAACATAGGCAACAACGTGCGCATAGGCAACGGCGTACGCATACAGAACAACGTGTCGGTATACGAAGGCGTTGAGATAGAAGACAACGTCTTCTGCGGCCCGTCGTGTGTGTTCACCAACGTCACCACCCCGCGCGCCCACTTCCCCGTGCACGGCATATACGCCAAGACCCTCATCAAGGAGGGGGCCTCGCTCGGCGCCAACAGCACGGTGGTCTGCGGTCATACCGTTGGCCGCAGCGCCCTGATAGCCGCCGGTGCCGTGGTGACAAAAGACGTGCCCGACTATGCGCTGATGGCCGGTGTGCCGGCCCGGCAGATCGGGTGGGTCTGCGAGTGCGGCAAACGCCTCGACGACAGCCTCCGCTGCACATGTGGCCGTCAATATGTGTTGAACGACGACAAACTGGCAAAAAAACAATAACACCAATGCCATGAGAAAGTTACTGAAAAAAATCAACCTGATTCTGCTTAAGAGATACCGCCACTCCACAATATCACAGTGGGCGGTGCTTGCTGCAGACATTCTGCTGTTCATCGCGGCATTCTTCATGAATGAAATCCTGAACAACGGCCTGCTTCACAAGACCTACGTGGCACCGATGTTTGTCAAGTTCGGCCTGGCGCTGCTGGTGACGTTGGTGTTCTTCTTCTTTACAGGCTCGTACCGTGGCATCATCAGGCACACGGGCATCAACGACATCCTCAAGATAATGTTCTGCACAGTGGGGCCGGGATTGCTTTTCTGCATCGTGTGGTACATAAACAACCACCTCTCCAATCCCAACCGCTACGCACCAATACTGCTCTCCTACCGCTCGGCCGCCACCACCTACATGCTCTTGGCCATCCTGATGATAACCCTCCGCCTGTTCCTGCAGCGCATCTATAACGACTACTTCCGCCGCCGCCGCAAGACCGTCAACGTCATCATCTACGGCGCCGGTGCCGCCGGTGTCATAGCCTACAACGCCCTGCATCAGGATGCCACCATTGAATACCACGTGGTTGCTTTCATCGACGATGACATGTCGAAGGTGAACCAAGAGCTCAACGGCGTACCCGTGATGCGAGCACGCACGGTACTGAACCCCAAGTTCATAAAGCAAAAGGAGGTGGCGCAGCTCATCATTGCCATCCCCACCATCCGCGTGATGCACAAGCAAGCCATCACCAACAAGGCCCTCGACCTCGGCCTGAACGTCAAAGCCGTGCCGCATGTCAGCACATGGCTCAACGGCAGCTTCTCCCTCAACCAGATACAGGACATCAAGATTGAAGACCTCCTGGAGCGCGAACCCATCAAGATGGACAACATCAACATCGTGCGCGAGGTGGTGGACAAAGTCATCCTCGTCACTGGCGCGGCGGGCTCCATAGGCTCCGAAATCTGCCGCCAGCTGATGCTCTACAAGCCCACGAAAGTCATCATGCTCGACCAGGCAGAGTCGCCGATGTACGACCTTCAGTTCGAGCTGCGCAACACATACAAGGACAACCTCGACCGCATGGAGTTCGTCATTGCCAACGTCAAAGACCGCCCCCGCATGGAAGAGGTATTCGAGATGTACCGCCCGCAGCTGGTCTACCATGCCGCAGCCTACAAGCACGTGCCCTTCATGGAGGAGAACCCCTACGAGGCCGTGTACGTCAACGTCTTCGGCACGCGCAACATCGCCGACCTCGCCATCAAGTACGGGGCGCAGAAGTTCGTCATGATCAGCACCGACAAGGCCGTCAACCCCACCAACGTCATGGGTGCCACCAAACGCATGGCCGAAATCTACATCCAGAGCCGCTCCACCGAGCAGACCCACTTCGTCACCACGCGCTTCGGCAACGTGCTGGGCTCCAACGGTTCCGTCATCCCGCTCTTCAAGAAGCAACTCGCCGCCGGAGGGCCTCTCACCGTGACCCACAAGGACATCATCCGCTACTTCATGACCATCCCCGAGGCCTGCAACCTCGTCCTTGAAGCCGGTGCCATGGGCGAAGGGGGCGACATCTTCGTCTTCGACATGGGCAAGCCGGTCAAGATCTACGACATGGCGCGCAAGATGATACAGCTCAGCGGTATGCACGACATTCAAATCAAAGAGATTGGCCTGCGCCCGGGCGAAAAACTGTACGAGGAACTCTTGGCCACCAAGGAGAACACCATACCCACCTACCATCCGAAAATCATGCGTGCGCAGGTGCGCCGCTATCCGCTCGACGCCATCGACGCCGAGTACAACCAGCTGTGGGACATACTTGAAACGATGGACGACATGAAGATAGTCGGCAAGATGAAGTCAATCGTGCCTGAATTCTTGTCAAACAACTCGGTGTACTGCCAACTTGACGCCCCGGCCAACACCAAATAAAGGCGTCATCGCACAGCAACAGCACGCCTGACCACCTGCTGTGTGCCCTCGATGCCATAGAGGGTTATCTGCACCACGTAGTGACCGGGCGGCAGAGCGCGGTCGCCGTCGCCGAGACCGTCCCACACCAAGGCCCCGCTTGTGCCGAGCAGAAAACTGCCGACAAGGGTGCGAACCTTCGCGCCTCTTGCGTCATACACCTCTGCCCTACCCATCAGCCCGCCGTCGGACAGATCGTATTCCACCACAAGGACATCCTGATAGTCGTCGCCGTCAGGCGATACCACCGTGGACGAAAAGACAAATGAGTTCTCCTCGGCAAGGGTCTCGGTGCTCTGCGAGTTGCCATAGCCCGGAGTGCCGTAGCCACACGCCGACGACGCCGAGAACCAGTTGCCGCGGTCGCTGGCAGGACGCTGAAACGAGCGCCGCTCAAGGGCCACGCCAGCCTTGTTGCGCAACAGACGGCTGTGCATGGAAGGCGAATAGTCAAAACGGTCTGCCACAGCGCCGTCAGCGGTGCAGATGACGACGCTCCCCCCAGTGTTTGGATAGGGCGGCATGTCGCACTCCACCACCCTGTCGAGGTATTTGACGTCATAATTGGCCACGACGGAGGCGGCGCTGGTCGTCAACACCACATATTCATGTGCACCAACCACATGTGGCGGCAGCTCATAGTGCCTGTCAAGCGTGTCGCCCAGCCAGCGCACCACGTGGTAGCTATCAAGCATCACGGGCTGACTGCTGTTGTTGTACAGTTCCACATACTCGGCCTCGCCGCTGACCGGCTGGTAGAGCAACTCACTCACCGTCAAGCCGGTCTGACCGTTGGCAACAGCAATGTAAAGCAGCAAGGCTATGACCGACAGCATTTTTTTCATGCCACAATAACGCAACAGCTGACAAAAAAGTATGCCGACCGCCCCTACATGCGTGCACGACCCCACGCAGCCCCCTCGGCCCACCGGCGTATTTCCGACGGCCTCCCGACGGCCTTCCACTGAAGAACGGCCGTAGGGGCTCCGTAGGGGCTCCGTAGGGACTCCATGCGCGATATCTTTCACCTATGACACAATAATACATCTATAATAACGTTAGTAGACCTGTAAATTGGAAGTTTGCCGATGATAATCGACCACCCCTGGTATGTTGTGCTGCTGTGCCTGACAGCCGGCGCTGCCTATGCTGCAGCGCTCTACGCTTTCGGGCGCCGCCCGTTTGCGCGGTGGCTGGCCTGGCTGCTCTCGGCGCTGAGGTTCACGGCGGTGTCGGCCATCGCGTTCCTGCTGCTGGCGCCGGTGTCGCGACAGACAGTGCACGAGCGGCAAAAACCCCATGTGGTGGTTGCCGTGGACAGGTCACTCTCCGTGACCGGAGGGGCCGACTCGACGGTCTCCCTGGCGGCTTTGTGCGCCGACCTTCAGGCAAACTGCCAGCTGACCATAGACACTTTCGGCAACAGCAGCTACACCGACATCGGCGAAGCCATGGTGCGCCACCGCTACGACGATGTGGCCGCCATGGTGCTGGCCACGGACGGCATCAGCAACCGCGGCAGCAACCCCGCCAGCGTGGCCGAGGGGCTGCCCTTCCCGGTCTACACCGTGGCCCTGGGCGACACCACGCGCCACCGCGACGCCGCCCTGACCGAGCTGCGCTGCAACCGCATCGCAATGCTGGGCAGCGACTTCCCCATAGAAGCCACAGTGACCGCAGCCGGCCTCAAAGGAAAGACCACAAGACTAACCGTCACTGACGGCGACGGGCGGACCCTGACGGGCAAGGATGTGACCTACGACGACAACACCTACACCGCCACCATCGCCGCCACCCTGCACGCCTCGAAGCCTGGCCTGCAACGCTTCACGGCCACCCTCGGAGCGGTGGACGGCGAGCACACGGCGGCCAACAATGCTGTGACATTCTACGTTGATGTCATCGACACACGGCGCCGTGTGGCCATCTATGCCAATGCGCCGCACCCCGACATTGCCGCTCTCAAGCGCTCCATCGAGGGCAACCCCAACTACGAGGCCACGGTAATCTATGCCAACGACGCCAAGAAGCCGGACACATCCTTCAGCCTCGCCGTGCTGCACAACCTGCCGTCAGCCACACACACGGATATCGGCTTCGCCGCCGGGCTGCCGCAGATCTACGTCATAGGCATGCAGACCGACCTGCCTCGCTTCAACGCCCTGCACAGCGGCCTTGAGATCAACGCCCGCGTCAAGCGTGCCAACGAAGTTACAGCCCTGCACCAACCTGCCTTCTCCCTCTTCAGCCTCGACGAGGGCACCGTCAGCGCCATCGAAGCCATGCCTCCGCTCGACGCCCCATTCGGCGAAAGCCGCACATCGGAAGGGCTGCAGATGCTCCTCAGCGCCCGTCTGGGCACCATAGACACACGCCAGCCGCTGGTTGCCGCCTATGCCGCCGGCGGACAGAGGCGCGCCTTCGTATGGGGCGAAGGACTGTGGCGATGGCGCCTCGCCGACTGGCAAGCCAACAAGACGCATGAACACTTCGACCAGCTCGTGGCGCAGCTCGTCAGCTTCACCGCCATGCAACACCGCGGCAACCGCCTGCAGGTGGAGGCTGCACGCAGCTATGCCGAAGGCGAGACCCCCGTGGTACGCGCACAACTGTACAACGAGAACTATGAACTCACCACCACGCCGGAGGTGAGCCTGCACCTCACGGGCGACAGCCTGGAAGCCGACTACACCTTTGCCCGTGACGGCCAGTCCTACCGGCTTGCCCTGCCCGACCTCAAGGGTGGCCTCTACCGCTACCGCGCCACCGCCGACGGCCTCACTGCGGAGGGCGCCTTTGCCGTGGAAGCCCTCAACCTCGAACAGCGCAGCATTGTGGCCGACCATACACTGCTGCGCACCGTCAGCGCCACCACGGGAGCCGAGATGTACAGCCCAGACCAACTTGCAGCACTCAGCGAACGCCTGTCAGCCCTCAAGCCGACCATATACACCCACACACGCTATGCCGAACTGCTGCGCCTGCCATGGGTGCTGGCGTTAATCATATTGCTGCTGGGGGCGGAATGGGTGCTGCGCAAATACCACGGCGAACTATGAAAATCAAGGGCATAGCAGGCGAGGCCGCCACCCTGGTCAGCGGCAACGTGCTGGCGCAGCTCATAGCGCTGGCCGCCTACTTTGTGCTCACCCGCATCTACAGCCCCGACGACTACGGCCTGTTCAACATCTTCTATTCCTACATAGAGGTGTTCATCATCCTCTCCACCTGCAAGTACGAGCTCGCCGTCGTCGTTGCCGACGACGAGCGCGAGGCTGCCGCAGTGTCGCGCTTTGCCTTGCGGCTCAACGCCATCGTCTCGCTCATCCTGCTCACCGTCGCACTCGTGCTGTGGCTTTGCGGGGCGCTGCCGGGCAACTTCGGCCAGCTGGGCTGGATGGTGCTGCTCATACCGCCCATGGTCTTCTTCTGCGGCACCTCGCGCGTGTACAGCTTCCTCTACAACCGCTTCCACCGCTACAGCCAGATAGCCCTCTCCGAGAATGTCAACGCCGGCAGCGGAGCCCTGCTGAAGATAGCTCTCGGGCTGCTCGGCATGGCGCCCGCGGGCCTGCCCGTTGGCACCGTGCTGGGCCAGGCGGCCTCCAACATCAACTACCGCCTGCGGATGAAAAGCCTTGCGCTGCCCCACACCTGCGCCGCCGAGGGCAAGGCCGCCGCACGCAAACACAGCAACTTCCCGCGCTTTGTGGCCACAAAGGACTTCGTCAACACCTTCTCGGCCAACCTGCCATTCCTGTGGCTGGCGCTCTACTTCAACCGTGCCGAGATAGGCCTTTTCGGCCTGGCGCTCACCTTCACCCGCCAGCCCGTGCTGCTTCTCTGCGCCGCCTTCGAGCGGGTGCTCTACGCCCGCGGCGCCGAGGCCGTGCGCCAACGCCAGCCCCTGCGCCGCACGGTGGGGCGCTTCCTGCTTGCCATCAACGCTGTGGCCATACCCGCATGTGCTCTGCTGTGGTTCTTCTCCGAGCCCATGTTCTCGTTCGGCTTCGGGGCACGCTGGCAGGGCTGCGGGGTCTACGTGCAGGCCCTCCTGCCGTGGGTGCTGCTGACGCTCACCGCCAACTCCCTGATGTTCGTGGCCAACATCTTCTCCACCCAGCGCACAGAGTTCTTCTTCAACCTCGCGCAGCTGCTTCTTCGTGTGGTAGCCCTATATATAGGCATACGGATGGGCAGCTTCCTGCTGTCCATCCGTATGTTTGCCGCCGTGTCGGCGCTTGTCAGCGCCGCGCTGACGGTGTGGTACCTGTGGCAGGTGCGGCGCTACGACGCTACTTTACGTTGACCTGAACGTACACCGTCACCGGGTCCGCCATATCACTCCCCTTGCCCGTGACGAGCTTGTAGAGAATCTGCTGGCCGGAGTATTCGGGGCGCAGGTGGACTTTCAGTGTAAATGGCTCCTCGGGGTCTACGCCGGGGGTTAATGTGTACGTCGACCGAATATTCCACGGACACATACCGTTGGCACAGAAATCAGTCTCCAGATTATCGGGGCCCTGCAGCTTCTCACACATGTGCCGCACCTCCAAGTCATCCTGCGTCTGGTTGTCGATAAAGAGGAACACGCTGGCCATCCTAAACGACGTATCCATGTCCATATCCGTAGTGTTGTACACCACCGTGTCTCCGGGGTACACATAGTCACCGTCCGGCGCACCGTAGCGGATGGCGATGTCGCCTTCGGGGCGCTGCGGGGTCGGCGTGGCCGGGGTGTCAGTCTTGGTCTCTTCTTTGTCTTTGCTGCAGCCAACAAGGCTCACGGTCATAGCCACCAAGGCCACGGCCATCATGTACTTCATTGTACGTTTCATAACTGTATGTGTTTTAATGTTGGTTAATCTAACTTCAGCACCGCGAGGAAGGCGCTCTGCGGCACCTCCACGTTGCCCACCTGGCGCATGCGCTTCTTGCCCTCCTTCTGCTTCTCCAACAGCTTGCGCTTGCGCGTGATATCACCGCCGTAGCACTTGGCCGTGACGTCTTTGCGCACCTGACGCACCGTCTCGCGGGCTATGATCTTGCTGCCGATGGCGGCCTGTATGGCCACGTCGAACTGCTGCCTCGGGATGAGGTCTTTCAGCTTCTCGCACATCTTGCGGCCTATGGGGTAGGCGTTGTCCACATAGGTCAGCGTGCTCAACGCGTCCACGGGGTCGCCGTTGAGCAGTATCTCCAGCTTCACCAGCTTCGAGGGCTGGTAGCCGTTGACGTAGTAGTCGAACGACGCATAGCCCTTTGAGATGCTCTTCAGCTTGTCGTAGAAGTCAAAGACCACCTCGCCGAGCGGCAGGTCAAAGGTAATCTCTATGCGGTCTGTCGTCAGGTAGTTCTGGTTCTTCAGTATGCCGCGCTTGTCCATGCAGAGCTTTATCACCGGCCCTATGAAGTCGGCCTTGGTGATTATCTGCGCGTGGATGTAGGGTTCGTAGACCTCGGCTATGTTGTTCGGCTCGGGCATGCCGCTGGGGTTGTACACATCCAGCTCTGTGCCGTTGGTGAGCTTCACCTTGTACTGCACGTTGGGCACCGTGGTGATGACGTCCATGTTGAACTCCCTCGTGAGGCGCTCCTGCACAATCTCCATGTGCAGCAGGCCGAGGAAGCCACAGCGGAAGCCGAAGCCCAGGGCCAGCGAGCTCTCCGGCTCAAAGGTGAGGCTGGCGTCGTTGAGCTGCAGCTTCTCTATAGAGGCGCGCAACTCCTCGTAGTCGTCGGTATCCACTGGGTATACACCCGCAAAGACCATGGGCTTCACGGCCTCGAAACCCTCTATCGGCTTCTCGCAGGGAGCCTGCACGTGCGTGATGGTGTCACCCACGCGCACCTCCTTGGAGGTCTTTATGCCACTGATGATGTAGCCCACATTGCCGGCGCTGAGCTCCTTGCAAGGCTCCATGTTGAGGCGCAGCACGCCTACCTCGTCAGCGTCGTACTCGCGACCGGTGCTGTAGAACTTCACGTGGTCGCCCGTGCGCAGCGTGCCGTTCATGATGCGGAAGTAGCTGATGATGCCGCGGAAGGGGTTGAACACCGAGTCGAAGACCAGCGCCTGCAGCGGTGCCGCAGGGTCGCCTTCGGGTGCCGGAATGCGGTCCACTATGGCGTCCAGTATCTCGGGCACGCCCATACCTGTCTTGGCCGAGCAGCGCAGTATCTCCTCGTGCTTGCAGCCCAGCAGGTCCACTATCTCGTCAGCCACCTCTTCAGGCATGGCGCTGTCGAGGTCTATCTTGTTCATCACCGGGATAATCTCCAGGTCGTTCTCCAGCGCAAGATACAGGTTGCTGATGGTCTGCGCCTGTATGCCCTGCGTGGCGTCCACCACCAGCAGCGCCCCCTCGCAGGCCGCTATGGCGCGGCTCACCTCGTAGCTGAAGTCCACATGCCCCGGGGTGTCGATGAGGTTGAGCACATACTCCTCCTCGGGCGCACCTCCACGGCTGCGGCGGTAGTTCATCTGTATGGCGTGGCTCTTGATGGTGATGCCTCGTTCCTTCTCCAGCTCCATGTCGTCGAGCACCTGATCCTGCATCTCGCGCTGGCTGACAGTGTTCGTCACCTCTAGCAGGCGGTCGGCCAGTGTGCTCTTGCCGTGGTCAATATGGGCTATTATGCAGAAATTGCGTATGTTCTTCATCCCTTTTCTGTGTCGTTAGAGTTTCTCCAAGGCGGCCTGCACGCTCTGCGCCACGGCGCGGCTGGTGTAGGTGGCGCCGCTCACGGTGTCCACAGACTTCTTGCGCGCCTGCTTCACCGTCATGCCGTTCCACGTGGCGAAGAAGCCGGCGTCCTTCACGCGCTGCGCAAACTGCGGAGTCTCCACGTTGGGCAGCATGTACACACCCCTGATGACCTTCTTGGCGTCGAGGGCTATCATCACCGGCGTCTCGCCGTTGAAGCCCTTGATGCCGTCGCTGGCGGGCTTGCTGTATACGGCGTAGCCCAGCAGCTTACGGTCGCCGTCATACACCTCCGTCCACTTGGCCTGCTTCTTGGCGATCTTGGCCGTCGGGAAAGCCGACACTATGGTCGTCTCGATGCCGTCGGCGTTATACTGCAGCGCAGCAGGCTTGACGGGCTGGTGCTGTTGGTGGTGCGGACAGTTGCCGCAGTGGTTGCCGCCATGCTGCGCGGAGGCGAAGCCCGCGGCGAGCAACATAGTAAGTGCCAGTACTGTTATCTTCTTTGTCATAGTATGCCTCTCTGTCTTTATTTGTCTTTGATAACGCACAAACATCACTTTTATTATGTCAGGGCGGCAAAAAAGAGGGAGGCACCGTCAAGGAGCCTCCCTCTTGGAGTGCAAGCCGCCGGCACCTGGGTGCCGGGGCTTTTGTTTTGCAATGGTTACTTCACAACCAGCTTGCGGACCGCGGTGGCCTGCTCGCCGACGATGCGGACGAAGTAGGTGCCCTTGGCCAGCGTGCTGACGTCGAAAGTGGCGGTGCCGTCAGCGGCGCTCTGTGTCATCACAGTGCGGCCGTTGAGGTCTATCACCGTGGCTTCCTTCATGCCCGTGGCGCTCACCGTGAAGGTGCTCGTGGCGGGGTTCGGGAAGAGGCTCACGTTGCTCACCTCGGCCTCGTCGATGCCCACGCCGTCATAGCGGAAGGTGCCCACGAGGGTGACGTCGGCAGTGACAGTGAAGGTGTAGGGGTTGGCGCGGCTCACGGTGTCGCCGTTGGCGTCGACCCAGCCGGTGAAGATGTGGTTGTTAGCCGGTGTGGCCGTGGCGGTCACGCTGGTGCCTGCCTCCACGCTGCCGTTGGGCGTGCAGCTCACAGTACCCATGGTGGTATTGGCGCTGCTGACGGTGACGGTGTAGTAAGTCGGCGTGCTGTTGGCCTCGAAGGTAGCCGTGAGGGTCACGTCGGCCGTGACGGTGAAGGTGTAGGGGTTGGCGGTGCTCACAACGGCGCCGGCGGCGTCAGTCCAGCTGACGAAGTGGTAGCCGTCGTTGGCTGTGGCCGTGGCCGTGAAGCTGGCACCCTCGTCCACGGTGGTGGCGCCGGCAGGGCTCACAGTGCCCATGGTGGCGTCGGCGCTGCTGAGGGTCACAGTGTACTGCGTGGGCTGCGTTGCGCTGTCAGCCTCGAAGTTGGCTGTGTAGACTCTGTCACCGGTAACTGTGATTGTGACAATGGAGTCTGTGCTGAACACGGTGACACCGAAATCCGAGGTGTGGGTCCAGTTGACAAAGCGGTAGCCGCTGTAGGCGGTGGCGGTCAGGGTGGCCATGTCGCCGGCAGCGTAAGTGCCGGAGCCGGTGGCGGTGCCCATGGTGGTGTCGTTCACCTCAACCGTGACGGTATAGGTCTCGGCGTTTGCACCGAGGAATATTGCCTTGAGGGTCAAGTCGGTGGCTGCAACGAATGTATAGGGGTTGTCCGTGCTGACGGTGACGTTGTCTTCGTCTACCCAGCGCGAGAACACATAGTTCGCTGCCGGAGTGGCACTCACGGTGACGGTGTCACCGATGGTGTATGTACCGGCACCTTGCACGGCACCGTAGGCGGGGTTGTTCTGCTGCACAATGATGACAACCTCGTTGGCACCGGCCTGGGCGCGGACGGTGAAGTCGTCAATAGAGATACGGAACATGTCGGTGCAGTTGAAGTGGCGCAAAGCCAGGTAGATGTCCTGACCGGCATAGGCGCTGAGGTCTACAACCGGATTGAACACGCCGGTGGACAGCGTCCATTCCTGCAGCACGGTGAAGTCGCCGGTGTCGCTGCCTGTCGTCGAGACGAAGAGACCGTAGTGCTCCGAGGGCCAGTTCTGATCCTGCGCCGTGGCGGTCCAGGTCACCTCGTAGCTTCCCGTGGCGGGGATGGCCAGCTGGGGGGTGATCAGCCAGTTGTCGGGAGTCAGGGCAACGCTCTGATAAGAGGCCGACTGGATGGAGGAGTAGCCGCTGGGTATCGCCCAGTTGTAGCCGTCGCCATCGGCGTCGACAAGCGTCCAGCAATCGGGCATGGTGCTGAAGCCCTCAACGAACGGGAAGGACGTGACGGTACCGCAGGCGGTGTTGAAGGTCACATAGCGCATCATGCTCTCGTCGCTGCCACACACGGCGGCAACAGCGTAGGTGTAGCTCGACACAGGGCTCAAGCCTGTGAGTGTGATGGTGGTGTCGGTCACGTTCTGCACGAGGGTAGTGTCTGCTGCGCTGACAGCGTATACATTATAACTGCTGGCATTGCCAACCCAGCTGAGGGTGGCCTCGTCGCCACTGATGCCCGTGGCAGTCAGCCCGCTGACGGGCAGGCACGTGGGCTCAACGCCGGGGATGTAGTCGATGGTCATCTTGGGCAGGAAGTCGCGCTGTTCGATGTAGCTGCCGTAACTGTTCTCGTAGCCGCCCATAGAGGCGCCCGTGGCATTGACGCCGTACCAATAGATGCGTGCGTAGTTCCCTGCTGTGGGCTCCTCGAAGGCCACCAGCAGGTTGCCGCCCATGTA